>JAKBBG010000066.1 GCA_021826025.1 Pseudomonadota bacterium
AGGAATTTTTCCATGCCGGGAAAGCGGATGATGCCTTCGTCCAGCAGCGGATCGCTTCCGCCCACATAGGCCCCGACGCTGATCAGGTCCCGGTTGCGCTGATAGTGGGCATAAAGCTGCTTGAACCGCTGCACCTGGGAAAAATGCTGCGGATCCACCAGCTGGTTCATGGCGCGACTGATGGATCCCTCGATATCGATCGCCGGATAATGTCCCTGCTCCGCAAGCCGCCGTGACAGGACAACATGGCCGTCAAGAATGGCCCGCGCGCTGTCCGCGATGGGGTCCTGCTGGTCGTCGCCTTCCGTCAGCACCGTATAAAACGCCGTGATGGACCCTCCCCCCTCGGTGCCGTTTCCGGCACGCTCCACCAGTTTTGGAAGCTTGGCAAACACGGAAGGCGGGTAGCCTTTGGTCGCAGGAGGTTCGCCGATGGCGAGCGCAATTTCGCGCTGCGCCATGGCGTAGCGGGTCAGCGAATCCATGATCAGCAACACGTTCTTGCCGCGATCGCGAAAATATTCTGCGATGGTGGTGGCGTAGGCGGCCCCTTGCATGCGGATCAGCGGGCTCGTGTCGGCCGGGGCGGCCACGACCACGGATCGCGCCAGCCCTTCCGGGCCCAGAATGTCGTTGATGAATTCCTTCACTTCGCGGCCCCGTTCACCGATCAGGCCCACCACGATGACGTCCGCGCTGGTATACCGCGCCATCATGCCCAGCAGCACGCTTTTCCCCACGCCGCTGCCCGAGAAGAGTCCCATGCGCTGGCCCCGGCCCACCGTCAGCAACGTGTTGATGGCCCGCACGCCCACATCCAGGACGGCGCGGATCGGTGCCCGGTCGAGGGGATTGATGGGCCTGCTTTGCAGCGGCGCCGTTTCGGCTTCGGGCAGCGGTCCGAAAGCGTCGAGCGGCCGGCCGGCCCCATCCAGCACGCGCCCCAGAAGGGAGTCCCCCACCGGCAGGTGTCGCACAAGGTCGCTCGCACGGCGCCGGGGCCGGTTGCGCGGACCCGCCGTGAGCGCCCCCGGTGCGGGATCGGCAGGAATCACGCGGGCCCCCGGCAGGACGCCATGCACGTCGTTTTCAGGCATGAGGAACAGCCGATCGCCGGAAAACCCCACGACTTCGGCCTCGATGCGGTGATTCTGCAGTTCCACGATGCACGTGCTTCCGACCGGCATGCGCAGCCCCACTGCCTCCATGACGAGGCCGGTCACCCGGGTGAGCTGACCGCTGATTTGGAGCGGCTGGGATTGCGCCACAGCTTCTCGCGCCAGCTCCAGTCCGGCAATCCAGGCGTCGCGATGCCGCATCGGCGCGTTCATGGTTCGGCCATCCATTGGCCGTCCTTCCCGAGGCTTGCGAGCACGTGCTGCCAGCGCTTGGAAAGGGATGCGTCGATCTGGCTGTGCGCGGTATCCACCCGGCAGCCGCCCCGTTCAATGCCCATGTCTTCAAAAATTTTCCAGCCGGAATGGGAAAGCTGCTCCCCTATGGCGGAGCGCACCAGGACCGCGTCGTCCGGATGCAGCACCAGGTGGGCGCCATGGCTGAAATGAGGCAGGCTTTTGACCGCTTCCCGAACCACTTCGAGCACCAGTTCGGGCTTGATCTGCAGGGTCTGGCGCACCATCTGGCGGGCCACTTCAAGGGAGAGCTCAAGCAGGCTTTGCATGACGTCCTGATCGACTTGTGCGAGCTGCCGGTCGAGGCCAGTCACCAGGCCCGCAAGCCGCTCCACTTCCTGGACGGCCCGGCGCTGCCCTTCCGCATACCCCACCTTATAACCTTCCTCATGGGCTTGCTGGTGAAGCTTTTCCAGTTCCGCCGCCGTCGGCAGCACACCGGGAAAGCTGGGCACCCGCTGGCTGCCGGGAGCGTCAAAGCTGGGAAGCTCCCACCGCTGGTAGGGCGTCAGCTGTTCCTTGGGCGTGTCGAACTCAGACATACGCATCATCCGCCTTGCCGCCCAGGACCAACTGGCCTTCGTCTGCCATGCGCCGAACGATTTTCAGGATTTCCTTCTGTTCGGCTTCCA
Source organism: Pseudomonadota bacterium (assembly GCA_021826025.1). Taxonomy (GTDB): domain Bacteria; phylum Pseudomonadota; class Gammaproteobacteria; order Burkholderiales; family Ferrovaceae; genus JAKBAT01. The sequence continues at coordinate 2,045 of JAKBBG010000066.1, forward strand.
CTTCGCTCAGCTTGACGGGTCCTTTGGCATCAAGGTCTTCGCGCATCATTTCAGCCGCGCGCTGGGACATGTTCTTGAAAATTTTCTCGCGCAGCTCGGGACTGGCCCCCTTGAGCGCCACGATCAGGGACTCGGACTGGACCTCGCGCAGCATCAGCTGGATGCCGCGATCGTCCACGTCGATCAGATTGTCAAAGACGAACATCTCGTCGATGATTCTTTGCGCCAGCTCCTGGTCGTAACCGCGCACGGCTTCGATGACCGAAGCTTCCAGCGCGCCTCCCATGAAGTTGAGGATTTCCGCAGCAGCCCGGGATCCGCCCTTGATGCGCTTTTTGGCAGCCGCATTGCCGGTGAGCAGCTTGGTCAGCACGTCGTTGAGTTCTTTCAGGGCCACAGGCTGCACGCCGTCCAGCGTGGCGATGCGCAAAATCACGTCGTTGCGCGTGCGTTCCGTAAAGGCCCCGAGAACGCCGGCACAGAGGTCGGGCTCGAGGTGGACCAGGATCGTGGCGATAATCTGCGGATGTTCGCCGCCGATCAGTTCGGCAATGGAGGCAGCGTCCATCCATTTGAGGCTTTCAATGCCGCTCGTGTCGCCGCCATGCAGGATCCGGTCGATCAATCCTGCCGCCTTGTCGTCGCCCAGCGCGCGGGTCAGCATGTTGCGAATGTAGGCCGAAGCGTTCATCCCGATCGTCGTCTTCTTCGAAGCGATCTGGTGGAATTCCTGAAACACCTGCGAAATCTGGTCCCGGGAAAGACTCTGGAGCCCGACCATGGCGGCGCTGATTCTTTGGACTTCCTTGGGCTCCAGGTGCTTGAGCACTTCCGCGGCTTCGGTTTCGCCGATGGTCATCAGCAATATCGCGCTTTTGCTCACGCCGACATCACTCATTGCCAGTCACCCACTCCTTCACGACTGAAGCGACAATTTTCGGATCCTGCTGCGCCAGCTGCTTGGCGGCACCCAAATTGCTTTCGTAGGACGCCGCGTAGGTTGCCGCCTGCCCCCGGTCGTTCATGGGGGGGATTTCCCCGCCCTGCATCGCGGGTTCCGGCGCCCGTGCAAGCACCCGATTGAGATTCCTGAAGGCGGGACGGATGATGCCCAGGATCAGGAACAAGGCCACGCCGGCGATTACCGCGTATTTTATCCCTTCCTTGGCCAGGGTGATGGTTTCAGGTTGCTTCCAGAGCGGCACTTCGGCCACGGTTTCCTTATGCTCGTCGAACGCGCTGTTGAGAAGGCTCAGGGTGTCCCCCCGCTTTTCGTCAAACCCGACCGCATCCTTGATCAGTTCCCCGATCTGCTTTTTCTCACCTTCCGTCAGGGGCCGGGTGCTGACTTTCCCCGCGGCGTCGGTGACTGAATGGTTGTTCAGCACCACAGCCAGCGACAGGCGCCGCAAAACACCTACGGGCATTTTGGTATGGCTGATGGTCCGGTCCACCTGGAAGTTGGTGGTGGTCTCCTTGCGGCTGCTGGTGCTCGCGGGGGCAGCGGCCGGGGGCGTCGCGGCGCCCCCCGGAGGCTTGGCCTGGCCGGCCGGGCCCGCTGCGGCAGGTGCCGGCGGCGGGGCAGTCAACGGCGCCGTCGCCGGAACGGGAGGCTGGTTGGTCAGCGCCCCCGGAATGCCGCTGGCCGCCGTGCTGGCATTGCTGCTGTCGGACTCCAGGGTCTGCTGGCTCAGCACGGCCGCCTGGTTGGGCGGCTGGTTGGGTTTGTAGCTTTCGGCCGTCTGTTCGGACTGGGTAAAGTCCACGTCGGCGCTCACTTGGGCATGCACGTTGCGGGGGCCGACCAGGGGGGTGACGATGTCTTCGATGCGCTTGGCATAGTCGGTTTCCAGCTGGTGGACGTACTTGAGCTGGCTTGCGTCCAGGGCGCCGCTTGCGCTGTCCGATGGCGCGCTGAGGAGCGTCCCGTTCTGGTCCACCACGGTGACATTTTTGGCCGGCATGTTGGGAACGCTGCTCGAAATGAGATGGACCACCGCGTTCACCTGCCCCGCGTCCAGGCTCCTGCCCGGATACAGCGCAAGGACCACGGACGCGCTCGGGCTTTCCTGGTCCTTGACGAACACGCTGGGCTTTGGAATGGCCAAATGGATGCGTGCGGTCTGGACGGAGGCCAGGGTCTGGACGGAACGGGCCAGCTCGCCTTCGAGGGCCCGTTTGTAGTTGACCTGCTCCAGAAATTCGCTGGTCCCGAATTTCTGGTTTTCCATCAGTTCAAACCCGACGGTTCCGCCCTTTGGAAGCCCCTGGGAGGCCAGGCGCAGGCGCACTTCATGCACCTGGTTTGAGGGAACCAGGAGGGCCCCGCCGCCATCGGCAAACTTGTAAGGCACGTTCATCTGCTGAAGGGCGTCGATGATGGCGCCCCCGTCGCGGTCGGAAAGATTGCTGTAGAGCACCCGGTAGTCGGGAGTCGCGCCCCACAGCCAGAGCCCGGCCGCAACGGCAATGAGCGCCGCGAAAGCCAGTATGAGCCCCATTTTCTGCTGTCCTGACAGCTGGTTGAGTGTTTGCGCCAAAGGGGAGGAGCGGGTGTTTTCTGCCATGGTTCCAATCGAAAGGTCGGCGCAGTTTCGGACTTTACCGGAAAACCATTATCGCCAGCCTGCCGGGGGTCATACTTTGAAACAGGCGGGGATTCCGGGTGCTTTTCACGGATTGGGAAAATTGGGCCCGATGGTAAGGTTTACGACAGGATCGAGGAGCCCGCCCATGAACGTGCAATCCATTGACAGCCTGCTCGCACAGATGCGTGCCGCAGTGGCTGCAGCCGAAGGAAAACCCGCCGCAGCGGCTTCACCGGCAGCGCCAGGCCAGGCCGATTTCGCTTCTCTCCTGAAATCCTCCCTGGACCAGGTGGCGCAAACCCAAAACCAGGCCGAATCGCTCGAGCAGCGGTTCACGCTGGGCGATCCGCTGGTCAGCCTGAGCGATGCGATGATCGCGATGCAAAAAGCCAACATTTCCCTCCAGGCAGCCGTTCAGGTCCGAAACAAGGTCGTGTCTGCCTACAACGACATCATGAACATGCAGGTATGACGGGAGCAAGGCTCAGAGCAGCTGGGCTTTTTGCTGCATGGTGATGTAGCGCTGCAACAGCACGCCGGTCTTCCCATCCAGATTGACGAACCGGCAGCCTGCGCATCCGCGCCCTTTGCCCGTCAGGGACGGGGTGACTGAAAAATAACGCACCTGCAGGCCAAAGGTCAGCTCCGTCTCCTCGTCGAGGCGCATGCGGCATTGGTCGATCGTCTTCCCCGGCTGCAGGTCCGCATCAAATTCGTCGCAATACAGGGCGACGCCGCCGCGGCTGATGTCGCGCACCGACAATGTCCGCTCGCGCCGGGGATCCCCCCCCAGCATCAACGTGCATTTGAGCACCCCCACAGGCAGATAGAGCCGGAAATAATCGCGGCGCTGGATGCGCAGGATCTGTTCCGGCATCGCAACATAGAATGTTTCCATGTTGTCCAGGGTGGTCAGCTCCACGTCGCTGATGCTGAACTGGATTTTGGCCTGATGGTGCGAGCTCACCAGAATGCATTCGTCGCTCGCGGCCACCTTCAGGTTTTCTTCGTGATTCTGGGACGCATCGAGCCAGATGCCGTCCTGGTCCACGTCCACGATGGAAGTCAGGATGAACTGGCGCCGCTTGTCATAATAAAGCGCTGCGCGTGCCGCATTCTTTTCGATGTCCAGCATGATGAAATGGATTTCCCTGGGCGAGGCGATTTCGAACTCCTCCTCGTCCCCACCGGGGAAAAACTCTATGGTCAGCGGCACTTCGTGGTTCATATCGACGGTTTCTCGCTCAGGTCTGTCTCTCCGCGCTCCAGACGATACAACCAGGCGAGCAATTCGGCAACGGCCAGGTAAAGTTCCGGAGGGATCTGGCGGTCCAGCTCGACTTGCATCAGCAGGCTCACAAGCTCTTCGGATTCGTGGACAAACACGCCATGTTCCCTGGCTTTTGCAATGATGGCCTGGGCCACCAGGCCGCGCCCCTTGGCGACGACCCGGGGCGCATTGTCCTGGCCCTGGTATGCCAGGGCGATCGCCGTCTGGCGCTTTTGCTCAGGAGTGGACATGGGCCGTCGCGCCAACCGTTGCGCCCGAGACGGACACGCCCGCCGACGCCAGCGCAGCCAGCAACTGCGGCTGGGCCCGGCTCATCAGGGCCCTCGTGTCGGCCGATGCCGCGTTCAGCCCCAGCTGGATGCCGGCCGGAAGCCAGCGGAGCTGGACATTCACCGGACCCAGGCGGGGCAGGACGAGCGTCAGCGACGTGGCCCACTGGGCTTGCTGTTCCTCGGCGCCGCCCCCCCCTCCTTGACCGCGCTGGCGCCAGATTTCCCATTCCATGGTCTGGCCCGGAAACACCGGGCCCTGCCACAGGATGCGCCCTGTTTCGAGAGCCTGGAGCTGCTGCTGCACAAGCGTCTGGATGTGGCGCGCCAGCGGCAGGTTCTGCGCCGCGTTGCCGGCATCCGCGCCCGCATGCGCGACCGCCTGGGAGGCTGCGGCCAGGGATGGCGCCGATTGCGGCGGCCCAGCCGCCGTCATCGGCTGGGCCGGACTGGCCGAAGTTTGGGCTGCGGACGCTGGCGGCTGGTTTTGCGGTTCCGCCATCAGTTCGGCCGTGGTTCTGGCGCCTGCCACCCATTGGGCCTGATGGGACTCGTAGAACAGGCCGCTGCCCTGAATGGCCTGGCGCAGGGTGCCGGCCAGCACCCCGGGCTGGGGCAATCCCTGCGCCGGGGTCATGAGGGGCAGCTCTCCCGGCTGCTGGATCAGCGCCTTGGTTGCGGTTTCCGGCGTCAAGGCCGCCAGCAGGCGTGCCGCATCGCTCAATTGCTGGGTCGTGGAGGCCGGGTTTTCGAAGGTTGAAAGGCCGAAGGTCAGCCGGGGTTGCAGGGACAGCACCTGCAACTGCACGATGTCCCCGGCCCGAATGGTTTCGGGCAGGTTGAGCTGCACCAGCTGCTGCGCCACGCGGACGGTGAACACTCCCTGGGAAGTTTCCGCAAGCACGGTGCCCTGGACCGTTTGTCCCTGGCTGAAGGGCTGGTTTTGCTGCGCGAGGGGGTCTTCAGCACCGGAAGGCAGCGTCTCCCTGGAAAGCACGTAGGCTTTCAGGGCGCTCAGGATTTCAGGGGGCAACATGCCGATTCAGCGGGCCGCCCGCGGCGAACATCTCAACTGCCGCTGTAGGCTTGCCGCACCTGTCGTTCTTGGCGCGTGGCCCGAAGCGCCACCTGGATACGTTCCATCCACGGTTGCGTATGACGCCGGATGGTGGCATCGTCGGCCAGAATTTTCAGGATCAGGTCCCGCTTTTTTGCCCGCGCCGCCTGATCCAGCGGCGCCTGGGCGTCCGCCTGCCTCATCCCGTCCACCTGGTGCCTGCACTGGGCTTCCAGTTCAAGCAGCCGGTTCCACTGGCCCTGGGCCGCAGCCTCCCTCATCAGCCCCATCAGGGAAGAGAGGGATTCGTAATGTTCGATGGAAGTGCTCACGCCTTCAGGCACGCTCGTAGACCAGGGGGGCGACAGCCGCGGGGCGCCCATAGGGCGTGGCCGGGTTCGCTTCCGGTGCGGAAGGAACGGCGACTGAAGCTACGGCCAATTCCGGTTTGCGGATGCTTTCCCAGGCAGTGCGCAATTCCGCAAGCAGCCCGCTGACTTCGTCCAGGATGGCCGGATCGTTTTGCAGGTTGGCCTGCACCAGGCGCCGGGTCATGTATTCATAAAGCGCGGACAGGTTGCTGGCCAATTCCCCGCCCACTTCCTTGTTGAGGCTTGCGCGAAGGCCTTCGTCGATGATCGAGATGGCGTGCGAGACGGATTTCCCCTTGAGTGCGACGTCCTTGTGCAGCATGTGGTTTTTTGCGGATGCGATCGCAAGCAGAGCACCCTGGTAGAGCAGCAAAATGAGCTTGTGGGGGTCGGCCGCACCCACATTGGTTTCGATGCCGACGTTCACATAGCTTTTGATTTTCGTCATTGCATTCATGATGGCGCTCTCATCGGACAAGTTGGGCTAGCTGCTGGGTCAGGTACGAGCTGGTCTGGCTCATGGTGCCCAGCATGGTGTTCAGTGCCGAATACTGGGAAGTCAGCGCCTGCTGGATGTTGGCAAGGCGGGACTGCCACTGGGTGATCTGGTTGTTGATGTTGTTGATGTCGGTGTTGATGCCGTTGGTTTCGGCCGCGATCGGTCCGCTGGTGGGATCGAGCAGGGACGTGGCGATGTTGCTGAGCGACACGGCATAGCCCTGCGAATAGCTCACGGTGCCCCGGCTGCCCGTGGTGCCGCCGGCCACCTGGATCATGAGGCCGTTGCTGTTCCCGACCGTAGACGTCAGGTACTGTCCGCTGCCGGTGGCTGAGGCCCCGTTGATGGTGCCAGCCACGTCCTGTCCGTTGGCCTGCACGGGCGCCGCACCGAAAAGTCCCGTGCTGCCGTTGCCGCCGGTCACGGCAACGGTGGAGGAGGAGCCGTAGTTGTTGGCCGTGATGTTCATCACTCCGGCATTCTGGGTGACGGAAACGGTCTGCCCGGCGGCCGAAAGTCCCGAAGAGCCGTTGATGAGCGATTGCAGTTCCGTCGCAAGCGACGCGGCCGTGTAGGTGCCCGGAGGAATCACGATGGTCGTGGCCACGCCGTCCACGGTCAGGTCCAGGGTGTCGTTGCTGCCCTGGGTGATGGTGAGCCCGGCCGCTGCGGAGCCGGTGAGGCTCCCCTGGCTTGCCGTCTGGGTGATGTTGACCGCATAGGTGCCCGGCAGCGTGTTGGGACCGGCAGTGCTGTAACTGATCAGGCCGTCGGTCGCCTTGCCCACGTTGGCGAACAGGCTCGCAATGTCGCTCGCGTTGGTGCTGATGGCATTGTTGAGCTGGGTGCTGTCCACCGCCAGGCTGCCGTCCTTCTGGAACGTCACGCCGATGGAATCGAGCGTCGAGTAGGTGCTGGTGGTTCCGGTAATGGCATTGTTGAGCACCGCATGCATCTGGGTTTCGATGGCGTTCACCATCGGATCCCCCATCAGGGTGCCGGCCGTGCTGGTGGAGCTGTCGTAGCTCGCCACGCCCTGGATCGCCGTATTGAGGGAATTGTAGGCACTCACGAACGTATTGACGGCGGCCGTGATGCCGGAGGTGTTGTTGGTGACCGAAATGGAGGCCGGCGACGTGGTGACCGCATTGAGGTTGAACGTCAG
>JAKBBG010000067.1 GCA_021826025.1 Pseudomonadota bacterium
GCCCCCCCGAAGTCCTGACCCTGGGGTCACGCCCCACGCCGCAGCCTGCCCCCGGCGAAGTGCTGATCGAAGTGGAAGCGGCGGGCATCAACCGCCCCGATTGTTTCCAGCGCGCCGGTTTCTATCCACCTCCTCCGGGAGCGTCGGATCTGCCGGGACTTGAAGTGGCTGGGCGGGTGGTGGCCCTGGGCGAAGGGGCCCAGGGCGTGGCATTGGGCGACGCCGTCTGCGCCCTGGTGCCGGGCGGGGGGTATGCGGACTATTGCACGGCTCCCGCGACCCTTTGCCTTCCGGTTCCCCAGGGGTTCACGATGGTGGAGGCGGCCGCCCTGCCGGAGACTTTTTTCACCGTCTGGAGCAACGTGTTTGACCGCGCCGGCCTCAAGCCGGGCGAATCGCTGCTGGTGCAGGGTGGATCGAGCGGCATCGGCACCACCGCCATCCAGCTTGCCAAAGCCTTCGGCCATCCGGTGTACGCCACGGCGGGCAGCCCGGAAAAATGCGCCGCCTGCGAAGCGCTCGGCGCCGACCGCGCCATCAACTACAAGACCGAAGATTTCGTGGCCGTGATCAAGGAGCTCACGGGCAAGCGCGGCGTGGACGTGATCCTCGACATGGTGGGAGGGGACTATATCCCCCGCGAACTGAAAACCCTCGCCGACGACGGCCGCATCGTGCTGATCGCGTTCCTGGGCGGCTCCAAATGCCAGGTGGACCTGGCCGAAGTCATGCGCCGGCGCCTGGTGATCACCGGTTCGACCCTGCGTCCGCGCAGCGTGGCGTTCAAGGCGGACATCGCCGCCTCCCTGAAGGCCAGGGTCTGGCCGTTGCTGGCAGCGGGGCGGATCAAGCCCGTGATCCATGCCACCTTCTCCATGGCGGAAGCGGCGGCGGCCCATGCCCTGATGGAGTCGAGCGCGCACGTGGGCAAGATCGTCCTCACCCGCGTCGCGTCTGTTGGCTAATTTCGCGGATTCCGGATTCTGGGTCGCTCTGGCCCAAATCATCAGCATCGACCTCGTCATGAGCGGGGACAACGCCGCGGTGATCGCGCTCGCGGCCCGCAACCTCAGGGGCCGGCAACGGCATCAGGCCGTGATGCTGGGCAGCCTGGGAGCGGTGGTGGTGCGGGTGCTGCTCACGTTCGTGGCAGCCGAACTGCTGGCGCTGTCCTACGTGCAGACGGCCGGCAGCCTGCTGCTGCTCTGGGTGGCCTACCGGCTGGTACTGCCTGCGCGCCGTTCGGAGCCGGGCGAAGAAGTCCGGGAGCGGGGGCTTGGTGAAGCCGTGCGCGCCATCGTCGTGGCCGATGTGGTGATGAGCCTCGACAACATCCTGGGGCTCGCGGCAGTGGCGCGCGGAAACTGGCTGCTGCTTTCCATCGGGCTCGTCGTGAGCATCCTGCTGATCGTGATCGGCAGCGGCGTGCTCATGCATTTCATGAAGCGCTACCCCGTCATCGTGATTCTGGGCGGCGCGCTGCTGGGCTACGTGGCGGGCGACATGCTGCTGTCCGACCCCGCCTGGCAGGGGCTGGATTGGGTGCACCAGTCCTGGCTGCACAACAGCCTGCCGGTCATGCTGGCAGCCATCGTCGCGTTATTTGGCTTGCGGCGGCCCGCCTGACTGTCCCGGGGGATCCCGACGGCGCCGCAGGTGGGAAAACTGTGCGTCGTAGGTTTTTCCCACGATGCTCACCAGGACACCCGTGGTCCAGCCGAAAGTGAACAGTCCCGACATGGCGATGAACAGGGCGAGCTGCCGCCAGCCTGTGGGCAGTATCACGTCGCCGTAACCCAGGGTGGTGTACGTCTCGCCGGCAAAGTAGAACGCGGTGCGGAAATCCTCGATGGCGTGTATGGCGTGCACCGTGGCGGCGATGGCGAGAATTTCGCACAGGTGGGTGGCGAGGATGAGGGTCACGAGGAAAAGGAAATAGAGCTGGCGGCGCCATTCCTTGCCTTCATTCAGATAGCGCGGCCAGTGCAGTTCGAAACGGTGCATCACCAGATACATGCCCACGCTGTGGATGCACACCGATCCCAGGATCATGAAAATGCCGAGCAGGATTTCTGCGAGTGGGTGCATGGGAGCTCACGCTGGTCTGAAAGTTTGCGGCCATTAAGCTGGCGCCCCCGGCAGGAATCGAACCTGCATCTGCCCCTTCATCCCACCACGGCTTTCGCCGCCGCGGCACAGCCGCGTTTGTGGGCTGGACTTTCCCTTGGCCCTGGCCATCCGGCGGTAGGCCGCGTCCGTCAAGTCTCTACACATTCCCGGCGGAAGCCGGGCTTTGCTCGGTATTGCCTCGCCCGCAGGCAGGGGGTTCACCGACTTTGAACGCATTCACGCCACCCTTTCGTTGCGGCGTGCCCAAATTGTCAGGAGGGGGCTGTTATATCCATTTAACTACGGGGACCCGGCGCCATACTAGCATCTTTGTACCTTCTCCGGGCGGACAGGAGGGGCTTTACATGAGAATGATTATCATTTAGTATGAAATCACTGGGTTCAATTTCCACAGGAAGGCTTAACAGTTATGTCGCTCTTTCGTTGGCTGCCGACGGCGGCCCTGGTTCTAGCCGGCGTTGCCGCCGGCCCGCTGCTGGCGGCGGAAAACGGCACCGTGATCACCATCCACAACGGCAAATTCGAGCCGGCTGAGCTCAAGCTTCCGGCTGAAGGGCGAAGCCGCATCACCGTGCGCAACCAGGACGCCATGCCGGCCGAATTTGAAAGCGTGTCCCTGTCGCGGGAAGTGGTGGTCCCGCCGCGCGGGGAAGTGTCGTTTTTTGTGGGCCCCGCAGCGCCCGGCCGCTACGAATATTTCAACGACTTCAACCACGACATGAAAGGCACCGTGGTGCTGGAAGCGGCAGGAGGGCACTGACATGCTGGCCACTGCCATCATCCTGTTTCGCGAAGTGCTGGAGGCGGCGCTCATCATCGCCATCGTGCTGGGGGCAAGCCGCGGCGTTGCGGACCGCGGCCGCTGGGTATTGATCGGCGTCGGCGGCGGCCTCGCCGGGGCGGCGGCCGTGGCGGGGCTCGCGTCCACCGCATCGGCCCTGCTGACGGGCGAAGGGCAGGCCCTGCTCAATGCGGGCATCCTGCTCACCGCCGTGGGCATGCTGACGTGGCACAACGTCTGGATGTCCTCCCATGCGCGCGAACTGAAAGCCGAACTGAGCGCCGTGGGCGCGGAAGTGCAGTCGGGCGCGAAACCGCTGGCCGCGCTCGCCATGATCACCGCCATGGCGGTGATGCGGGAAGGGTCCGAAGCCGTCCTGTTCCTGTGGGCCATCGCGGCCGGCGGGGAAGGGCGTTCCGCCATGGGTGTGGGCGCCGTGCTGGGCGTGGGGGCCGGCGTGCTCGCCGGGGCGCTGCTCTACCGGGGCCTGCTGCGCATTCCGGTGCGCCACTTCTTTTCGGTGACGAGCTGGCTCATCCTGTTCCTGGCCGCCGGACTGTCGGCCCAGGCCGCCGGGTTCCTCAATCAGGCGGGACTGCTGCCGGCGTTGGGGCAGGGCCTGTGGAACACGTCGAAGTGGCTGGACCAGAACAGCCTTGCGGGCCAGATCCTGCATGTGCTCGTGGGGTACGTGGCCAGTCCTTCGGGCATTCAGATTCTTTTTTACTTCGCCACATTGTGCGTGATTCTGGTCCTCATGTACCGTCCGCGCTGGAGATCCTTATAGCATGACCAATCCAAGGGGTTTTATGGGGGCGCTGCGCGCCCCCAGGGGGGGCTTTTTTGCCGCAATCCTGGTGTTCGCCGCGCTCGCGGCCCGCGCTGACGACGATTTCATCGTCTACTCGCCCCATGTGGCGCAAGGCCAGTCCGAAGTGGAAGTGCGCGGCTACACCTACCAGGACCCGCGCAACGGCCTGAACGGCATGGGTGCCTTCGAAACAGCCGTGGCCCACACGTTCACCTCCTGGTGGAAGGCGGAACTCTATACCACGGAATACACGCGCGACCCGGTGCTCGGCACCCACCTGTCGGGCCAGGAACTGGAAAACATTTTCCAGCTCGCCGAGGCGGGGGAATACTGGGTGGATCCGGGGTTTCTCGCCTCCTACATTCACAGCCACCAGCCCGGCGTGCCTGACGGCACCGAATTCGGTCCGCTGCTCGAGAAACAGGTGGGACCCTTGCTGCAGCGGCTCAACCTGATCTGGCAAAAGGACTTCGGAGGCAACGCGAACGGCAAATACAATTTCCGTTCGGCCTACAGCCTCGGGTACCAGATCAACACGTCCGTGGTGCCGGGGCTCGAGGCCTATTACCGACCCACGGACGACGCGCACCAGATCGGCCCGGCGTTTTCAGGAGAGCTGCCCCTGGGGCACGGCGATGAACTGGAGTACAGTACGGCATTGCTCTACGGCGTCAATCGCGGCGCCCCGGATCGTACGGTCGTCATGCGCGTGGCCTATGAATTTTTCTGATATCCGCAATTTCCAAAATGCCTGACCGGCGGCGGTTGCCGGCCACGGTGGTGGTGCTGTCCTGGGTCAGCTTTTTCAACGATGCTGCCTCCGACATGGTCGTTCCGCTCCTGCCGCTCCTCTTTGCCGGCAGTTTCGGCGGGGGCGCGCTTGCGCTGGGCCTGGTGGAAGGGGTCGCGGAAGCGGTCGCCAGCTTCATGCGCCTGTGGTCGGGACGGTATTCCGACCTGCGCCACGGCCGGCGCAAAGGCCTGGCGCTGGCAGGATACGCGCTTTCGAACGTGGCGCGTCCCCTGCTGGGGCTTCTGCACTCCTGGGTTCCCGCCCTGGTCCTGCGCAGCGTCGACCGCCTGGGCAAAGGCATCCGCAGTGCGCCGCGCGATGCCCTGGTGGCGGACGCCACCCCTGCGGACCTGCGGGCCCGGGCTTTCGGGTTCCATCGGGCGCTCGACAATGCCGGCGCCATGCTGGGAGCGCTGGTGGGCGCCGCCGTGCTCGCCCAGACCTCCCTTTCCATTCCCGACATGATCCTCGCATCGGCGATTCCGGGAACGCTGGGCGTGCTGCTGCTCGCATTCCTGGTGCGCGAGCCGCAGGCACGCGGCCCCCATCCCCACGCGGGGACCCTGCCTCCCCTGGAATGGCGGCGGCTGCCGGCACCCATCCGCCGGTACCTGGGCATCGTCGTGCTGTTCAGTTTCGCCCGGGCCTCGGAAACATTCATCGTGCTGCGCGGGCACGAGCTGGGCATGTCCGCCCCCTGGCTGCTGGTCCTGTGGGCCTGCATCAACCTCGTCAAGGCGCTGGCGAGCCAATGGGGCGGCATGCTGGCCGATCGCATGAGCCATTTCGCCATCCTGCGCCTGAGCTGGGGGCTGTTCGCCCTGTGGTATTTCTGCCTTGCGGCCGCAGGCAGCCCCGACTTCCTGTGGGCGGTCGCGCTCTGCTACGGCGTTTCCGCCGGCCTGGGGGAAGGCATCGAACGGGCGGTCATCAGCGATTTCGCGGCTGCCGGCGAGCGCGGCACCGCGTTCGGGTGGTACAACATGGCCACAGGCCTGGCGGCGATCCCTGCAGGCCTCGCATTCGGCGGCCTCTGGACCTGGGTTTCAGGTTCGGCCGCATTCACCATGGGGGGCATGCTGGCTGCGCTCTCGGCCTTCCTGATCCACCGGCAGTTTTCCGGTCGTCTGGCGCGCGGAGGGTCCTGACCATGCCGTTGCTTACGCTAGCGCGGGCCCATCTGGCTTACGGCCACCATGCCTTGCTCGACGGGGTGGATTTCCAGGTGGACGAGGGCGACCGCATCGGACTCATCGGGCGCAATGGCGGCGGCAAAAGCAGCCTGCTCAAGGTCCTGGTAGGGGAGGCCGTCCTCGACGACGGCGTCCTGTGGCGCGCCCCGGGGCTGCAGACCGGCTACGTTCCCCAGGAGCCGCTGCTCGACGAAGGGGCGAGCGTGCTGCAGGCCGTTTCGCAAGGCCTGGCAGCTCATGAGGCCGAAGGCTGGGTGCCCCGATACAAGGTGGAAACGGTATTGTCCCAGCTGGGACTCGCGCCCGAGCGTGTCATCGCCTCCCTTTCCGGCGGCTGGAAAAAACGCGTCGCGATCGCCCGTGCGCTCGTGGGCGAGCCGGACTTGCTGGTGCTGGACGAGCCGACCAACCACCTCGACATCGCGTCGATCGAGTGGCTGGAAACCCTGTTGCTGGATTTTCGGGGGAGCCTGCTGTTCGTGACCCACGATCGCCAGTTCCTGGATCGTGTGGCCACCCGCATCGTCGAGCTCGATCGCGGCCGCCTGTCCGGATTCGGCGCTTCCTTTTCCGACTACCAGCGGCGCAAAGGCGAGCAACTGGCCATGGAAGCCACTGCACAGGCCAAGTTCGACAAGGTGCTGGCGCAGGAGGAAACGTGGATCCGCAAGGGGATCGAAGCCCGCCGTACCCGCAACGAAGGGCGTGTGCGACGACTGGAAGCGTTGCGCCTGGCCCGTGTGGCACGGCGCGAGCGCCTGGGACAGGTCCGACTGTCCCTTGACGCCGGGGCGCGCTCAGGAGACCTGGTCGCCGAGCTTTCGCACGTCACTTTCCGTCACGGGGAACAGGTGCTGGTGCGCGACTATTCCACGCGCATCCTGCGCGGCGACAAGGTGGGCATCATCGGCCCAAACGGCGCAGGAAAAACCACGCTGCTGCGCCTGCTGCTGGGAGAACTGGCTCCCGGGAGCGGCACGGTCCGGCTCGGAACGAAGCTTACGGTCGCCTATTACGACCAGTTGCGCAGCCAGCTCGACCCCGAAGCGACCCTGGCCGACACCATCAGCCCGGGTGCCGATTTTGTGGAAATCGCCGGCGTGCGCAAGCACGTGGTGAGCTACCTGGGCGACTTCCTGTTCTCTCCTGAAAGGGTGCGCGCCAAGGTCAAGTCCCTTTCGGGCGGCGAACGCAACCGTCTGCTGCTTGCGCGGCTTTTTGCAAAACCTGCCAACGTGCTGGTGCTGGACGAACCCACCAACGACCTCGACATCGAAACCCTGGACCTGCTCGAGGCGCTGCTGTCGGAATACGACGGCACCCTGTTCCTGGTCAGCCATGACCGCGCTTTCCTGGACAACGTGGTCACGCAGGTGATCGTCCTGGATGGGCAGGGCGGCGTCACCGAAAATGCGGGAGGATACAGCGACTGGGTGCGTTACCTGGCATCGCGCAACGCGGAGGCTGCTGCGTCGCCGCGTGCGGAAGGGCGGGAGAAAGCGCCTTCCCCGGCCACAGAACGGGCCCGGGCCCGCCCGGAAAAGCTGAGCTACAAGGAAACCCGGGACCTCGAAGCCTTGCCGCTGCAGATCGAGGCGATGGAAGCGGAGCAGGTCGGCCTGGCTGTCCGCCTGGCCGACCCCGCGCTGTATCGAAACGAACCGGAAACGGTGCGCGCCTTGCAGGCGCGTCACGTCGAACTGGAAGCGGAGATCGAGGCGGCCATGACGCGCTGGGAGCTGCTGGAACAAAAGCGATCCAGATTAGACTCCAACGGGGTATAATGCGCGGTTCGGAGAGGTGGCAGAGTGGTCGAATGTACCTGACTCGAAATCAGGCGTAGGTGTATGCCTACCGTGGGTTCGAATCCCACCCTCTCCGCCAAACAACAAGCAACGGCAAGTCCTTCAAGGAAGTAAGGACGCTCGCCCCATCCACTACCCCATCCAAAAGAAAGTGATTATGTCTGGTTGGATCGGACGCAACCAGTTTTCTTGTGTCATCCAGGACAACGTAGGAATCAGCAAACGATTTAACTTTTTCTGCTCTTGGGCAGGATTAGTTTGATCATCGGCCTTTGCTGCCAATGGCACGTTGAATATCCGCCTTGCTCAGCACAGTTGTTCCTTTCGAAGCCAATTAATATGTCCTTTAATTGGCCGAATGTCGGCCAGAGCTGCCAGTGACATTCGCTCCCTCGGAGGCCGATGTCATGCAGGTTGCAGACATAGGCCTAGTGTTCAGATGGAATGGCTGCTGTCACCGCCAACCATGTGATGTTGCCCCCGTATAACCGGACACGAATCAGTGCTTAATTTGTATCATTTTCCAGAGCCTGGCGTGCCAGCTCCCTGCGGTACATGCGAGGCGATTTGTATTTCAAGGCAGAATGCGGATGAATCTCATTGAAGTGTTCAAAGGCAGCCGGCAACTGGGCAAGTACCGCTTCGGCGCTGCTGAGATCCATCTGGCCAATATAGTCGCGCCTCAAGGTGTTGACGAAGGATTCGGCCATGCCGTTGGACTGCGGACTATAGACAGCCGTGTGTACTGGCTTCAAACCAAGCCCACGAGCAATTGCATGCGTCTCGTGCGAACGGTAGGCACCGCCATTGTCGGCCAGAAACTCAAGCTCCAGCACCGCAGGCTTGGCCTCCACGCTCCCAAACCGCGCCTCCACTGCTTCAATCAACATCTCCCGGATCGGTTCACCAGGCAAGCCACGCCCAGACCATGCCCGCCAGGCGATAATCTCGCGGTCGCAACAATCCTTAGTGAATGCCCCGGTCACGATCTGGCCGTTATCACAGGCAATTTCAAAGCCATCCGAACACCAGCGCCGATTGGGACGTTCAACTGCAACTTTCCCCTCATGAACACGGCTACGCTGCGCACGTCGGGGCGACTTGGGCAAAAGCAATTGATGCTCATCCATCACCCGATAAAGCCTTTTGTGATTGACCGCCCCTTGGCCAACACGCTCACGGGTGCGATTGACCAGAGCACCGACCCGACGATAGCCATAGGTCGGCAGTTCGACGATCTCGGCGTGAATTGCCGCCACCAGCTCCAAATCTGCTTGCGGATCACGCCGGGCAGCGCGACGGCCATCGACCCATTCCGGCGCCCGCCGGGCGCGTTGATGCACGTTCGAGCGCGCTATCCCCAGAGCCTGGCAGACCAATTTCATTGGTCGTCCTTGCTCGACAAGGGCGAGCGCGCAATCCACTTTTTTTCACGAGCGATCTCGACTGCCTCCTTGAGAATCTCGTTTTCCATGGTCTTCTTGCCCAGCAGGCGTTGCAACTGGGCAATCTGGGCTCGCGCCGTCGCCAATTC
>JAKBBG010000068.1 GCA_021826025.1 Pseudomonadota bacterium
CGGGTGGGATCGGGGGCATATTAATATTGTGAACGAACGGCGTACTTTGCACTCGGTTTAAATCCAGCCCAAGTTTTCCATAAACGCTGAACAAACCGGAGACGGTCATGGTCGCCTTTCCGTCGGCGAACAAGGACGCGGCAATGTACCTGAAACTGTACAGGTCGCCGGTTGGGCCTCCTCCCGGGTAGGTAGGGTTCACGCGATAGTTGAAAGAGCCGAAATCTGCATATCCGAATTCGGCCCCGAAGGTCTTAGTGAAATCATATCCCGCAAAACCCTTGGCAACGCGGTACGAATGAAAACACCAATGGGTTGTTGAGACAATTTTTCCCAAAAGGCATGGACATCTCTAGATACACGCAAGCACAGCTAAATGGCGTAGCTAGGAAGCTGAATGAACGCCCAAGGAAGACACTAAACTATGAAACACCGGCTGAACGATTTAACCAACTTGTTGCATCGACGGGTTGAATCCGCACCGAATTGCAGACGCTTCTTTTGAGTCGGAATTAATTCCGGTTTGTAACTCGCTACAGGATTTCAATGTCCGAAGTAACTGGCCTCGCACGCTTATAATGCGTGGATCAGGTTGGCCGAAATATTTACCTGCCCCACCGTTCAGGGTCAGGGGTGCTGTCCGGCTTTATCGCGAAGCGTCCACTGCACCAAAAGTTTGTCGTCTGCCGAAAAAAATGCTCATTAGTTACGGATGCACCCTTTCGTGCCGCTCCAACATTAGTACGAACTGTGAAATTCGTTTGGCGCGGGTTTCGGCATTCTTTGCCGTTTGAACCCTAAATAGAACGGCGTACCGATTCCGGCTATCGAGCGTTTCAAAGAACGCTTTGGCACGTGCATTGCGATCCAATGCAGATTGAAAGTCGCTTGGTATAGTTGCTTTGCTCGATGAGTCATAAGCAGCCTCCCATCGTCCATCGAGCTTCGCGCGCTCAATCTGTTTGAGCCCGGCAGGTTTCATTTTCCTTGCTTCTATAAGGGCAAGGGCTTTGTCCCGATTTTTCTTAGACCAAACGCTCTTGTCCGAGCGTCGCGTAAATTTCTGGAGCCAGAAGTGATCATTGTGTGCCTGTTTTTGCCCATCTATCCACCCAAAGCAAAGCGCAATTTCGACGGCCTCGTCGTATGAAACTGATGACGCATCGGCTCCTTTCTTTGCGAGTTGTAGCCATACCCCAGGCGATGAGGTGTGGTTTTCACTTAGCCAGGCTCCCCAGTCCAGTTGCTGCTCAAAGTAATGAATCGGCAGTTCAGTAGAGGATTTGGATCGAGGCTTCATTCGCGATTCCCGCTAAATCAGATAGATGACAAACAGTTATCCAGGAGGAATGCGCTCTGAGCGCAGGCTGTAGAAAATCTGAAGCTCTTGCGGATCCAGTACATGCCTGACCAAGAAGGCAGTCATTCCGACTGAACGCCAAGCCTTCGTCCACAACCTGCATAATATCAGCCCATCATAAGAGTTGCTGCCACCGACATCATTGGCCGAACCTCAGCCTTTCAGCAAGCACCCGCATTCCCGGATCAGAAATAAAGTTGCCCGTTGAAGGGTCGCCGTTCAGAATGCGCATTCCGTGGCCAGGCCACTTTACCGCAACCGTTTCCTTTGACCGCTCCCGCACATCCAGCCTCTTCCTCCAAGCCTTGGGATGCCATCATCATCGGGGCCGGAGCTGCCGGGCTGTTTTGTGCCGGCGTCGCAGGGCAGCGCGGCCTGCGGGTGCTGGTGCTGGACCATGCCCGGATCATCGGTGAAAAAATCCGCATCAGCGGCGGCGGCCACTGCAATTTCACCAACCTGCACAGCGCGCCGGGGAATTTCCTTTCGCTCAATGAGCATTTCGTCAAAGGCCCCCTGGCACGCTATACGCCCGCCGATTTTGTGTCGCTGGTCAAACGCCACCGCATCGCCTTTCACGAAAAACACCGCGGCCAGCTTTTCTGCGACGGCTCCGCGCGCGCCATCATCGAACTGCTGCAATACGAATGCGCCCAGGGCGGCGTGACCCTGCGCCACCCGGTGACCGTCAACGCCATCCGCCGCGAAGGGAATTTGTGGCTGGTTCAGGGGCCGGACGGGAGCGAGCGCAGCCAGGCGCTGGTGCTGGCCACCGGAGGCCTGCCGGTCCCCGCCCTGGGCGCCACGGACTACGCGCTCTCGCTGGCCAGGCAGTTTTCCATTCCGGTGGTGCCGCCCCGCCCGGCGCTGGTCCCGCTGGCGCTCACGGCACAGGCCCTGGCTCCCTTTGGCGAACTGTCGGGGCTCAGTGTGCCCGTGATCCTCTCCGCCGGAGTTGCCCGCCAGCGCTATGGCCATGCCCGTTTTGAAGAAGACCTGCTGGTCACCCACAAGGGGCTGTCGGGGCCTGCCATGCTCCAGGCCAGCAGCTACTGGCAGGAAGGCGAGTCGCTCGAACTGGCATGGCTGTCCGAAGCGCGCTGGGAAGCGCTCGCCAACGACGAATCGCAACGCCTCAAGCATGCCGAAGGCTTGCTGGCGCGGGCCCTGCCCCAGCGCCTGGCCGCCGTGCTGTGCCAGATGGCGGGCATTGCAGGAAAACGCTGGGCCGAAGTGGGCAAAAAGGACCGGGCCCGGCTCACTGAACTGCTCACGCGCTGGTCGGTGAAGCCCGCCGGCACGCTCGGCTGGAAAAAGGCGGAAGTGATGCTGGGCGGCGTGGACACGCGCGCGCTCGACAGCCGCAGCCTGATGGCGCGGGAGCATCCGGATCTGCATTTCATCGGCGAATGCGTGGACGTGACCGGACATCTGGGCGGACACAATTTCCAGTGGGCCTGGGCCAGCGGCTTTGCCTGCGCCCAGGCCCTCAAATCCGGTTAGAATGCAGCCTGACATAACCTGCGGATTTCCATGAGCCACCTCTTCTCGCCGCTCGCCCTGCGCGGCATGACCCTGTCCAACCGTGTCGTCATTTCCCCCATGTGCCAGTATTCCGCCGAGAACGGCGAAGCCACCGACTGGCATCTGATGCACCTGGGCAAGTTCGCCATTTCCGGCGCGGCCATGGTGATCGTGGAAGCCACCGGCGTCACCATGGAAGGCCGCATCACGCCCCATTGCCTGGCCCTCACCAATGACGCCCAGGAAGCGGCATTGGCCCGCGTGCTGCAGTTCTGCCGCCGGCACGGTCAGGCCCGCATGGCCATCCAGCTCGCCCACGCCGGCCGGAAAGGCTCGAGCCGCCGCCCCTGGGAACCGGGCCCTGCCCTCACGCCCGCCAACGGCGGCTGGGTTCCCGAAGCGCCGTCGGCCATCGCCTACAGCGACCAGGGGCCTGCGCCCCGCGCCATGACATTGGCCGACCTGGAGCGCGTGAAGGCGGCGTTCGTGGCCTCCACCCGGCGCGCCCTGCGGCTGGGGTTTGATGCCATCGAAGTGCATGGCGCCCATGGCTACCTGCTGCACGAGTTCCTCTCGCCCCTCACCAACGTGCGCGACGACGAATACGGCGGCAGCCGCGAAAACCGCCTGCGCTACCCGATGGAAGTGTTCCGGGCCATGCGCGCCGTCTGGCCCGATGACCGTCCCCTGGGCGTGCGGCTCTCTGCGGTGGACTGGGCCGAAGGCGGCATCACGCTGGACGATACCGTCTATTACGCCGCCGAATTGCGCAAGGCCGGCGCCGACTGGATCGACGTTTCCAGCGGCGGGCTGGTGGCCCACCAGAAAATCACCGTGGGTCCCGGCTACCAGGTGCCGTTCTCGGAACGGGTGCGCCGGGAAACGGGAGCGACGACCATGGCCGTCGGACTCATCACCGAAGCAGCGCAGGCGGAACAGATCCTGGCCCGCGGCCAGGCCGACCTCATCGCCATCGCCCGCGCCGCGTTGCGCAACCCCCATTGGGCCTGGCATGCGGCCGACGCACTCGGAGCGGAAATCCCCGTGCCCCCCCAATACGTGCGTGCGCGCTGATTACCTTAATAAACGTTAGTAGACATTTCCTTTCACTTGGAACGGCAGGCGTTTTGTAATCTGGCGGGATTGCTTCCCTCTACCCGCCGATTGCCCGAACGCCCATGAACGCCACCGCTCCGATCCGCGTCTTTGCCGCCACCGCCAACCAGGTCACCATCTGGGGCCTCAAGGCCCTGCTCGAATCTTCGCCCAGACCCATGGCCTGGGTGGGAAGCCACCCGTTCGATGCGGGACTGCTGTCCGAAATCCAGCGTCGCAAGCCCGACATCGTGGTCGCCGATGCCGCCCTGGCCGCGGCCCAGCCCGACGTGCCCGCACAGCTCGCCGACCGCAGCATCGGGCTGCTGATCCTGAGCCAGACGCGCGACCTCGCCGAACAGGAACACCTGCTGCGCGTCGGGGCCCGCGGCATCGTTCATTCCGGGGAACCCGTGGGAACCCTGCTGGGGGCCATCGAGCAGGTGGCGCAAACGAAATTCTGGCTGCCGCGGGAACTCTCCGACCTCATGCTGTGCAAAGCCATCGGCGGCCCCCTCGCTCCCAAAGCTTCGGCCGAAGAGCAGCGCATCCGCCAACTCACCCATCGCGAACGGCACGTCATTGCCGCGCTTGCCCGCCATCCGGAAGCCAAGGCCTTCACGCTGGGCACCATGCTCGAAATCAGCGAATGCACCGTGCGCAACCACCTGTCCATGATCTACCGGAAACTGGAAGTGCGCGGACGCGCGGCCCTGGTCATGTTCGCCAACCGCCATCACCTGGCCTGACATGCGGGAATGGGCCTGGCGTCTGGGTGCGTCAGGCCTGCTGGTCCGTTTCTGGGCCGACATCCTCGCCCTCTGGAGGCAGCATCCGGAAAACCCGACGCTCGCAGCCCTGTTCGCATCGGAAACCCTCACCATCCTGCTGCTGCTCGCGGCAACGTCCCCGCGCGCACGCGACCTTGAGCCCAGGGCCGTGGCGGCGACCTTCGGCGCCACCTTCCACTTCCTCGCGCTCGACCTCCGGGCCTCCGGCCACCTGCTGCCGGAATCCGCCTGCCTCGCCCTGATGCTGGCAGGGCTTGCGTGGCAGGCTTACGCAAAGCTGTCCCTGGGCCGTGCCTTCGACCTCCTGCCGGCCCACCGGGGCACGGTCGTGCGCGGCGCCTACCGCCTGGTGCGCCACCCCATCTACCTGGGGTACCTGGTCTGCCATTGCGGTTTTCTGGCTTCCCATGCCTGCCTGCGCAACGCGGCCGTGTATGCCGCGCTCTATCTGCTTCAGGCGGAACGCATGCAGCGCGAAGAACGCTGCCTGGAAGCCGACCCCGCCTATGCGCGTTACCGCGCCCGGGTCCGCTGGCGCCTCCTGCCCGGGTTGTACTGAACCGTTTCCCGACAAACATCACGCGCCCCCTCAGGTGCATCGGCCCGCCGTTTGCGGGGGGTTCGTGCCTGTCGTGCCTGCGCCGGCGGCAGCTATCGTATCCCGACTGCATGTGCTGGCTCATGCGCCCACCCACCGAACAAGGAGCCCCCATGAACACTGTCGCTGCCGCATTCCGGCGTTTCCTGTCCCGCGAGCAGGGCGTCACGGCCATCGAATATGGCCTCATTGCCGCGCTGATCGGACTCGTCATCATCGGCGGCATCACGGTGCTGGGAACCAACCTGGAAACCAAGTTCAACAGCATCGCCACCAGCGTGGGTTCGGCGGGGTGAGGCCATGATCTGGTTGGAGAGCCTGCTGCTCTACCTGCTCGCCATGATGATCCAGACGGAAACACGCCCGCATCATTTTTCCGGACCCCAGCTGCTTTCCGGGTTCCTGTGGAGCGCGGCCCTGGCCTGGCACGATGCGGGCGCCCGCCTGGGCGCTGCGACCCTGCCTGCCCTGCCCGGGCTGACTTCATGAATTTGCGGCGGCGCCCCGCCTGGATCGTTTTCGCCGTGCTGGCCTCCCTCGGCGTCGCAGGCGTTTCCGCACGCTGGCTGTTGCGCGCGGCACGGGTAAAGGCCGTTCCCGTCGCCGTCGCCTCCCGTGCCCTCGCCCAGGGCACGCGGCTGACGGCCGCCACAGTGGTCATGCGCGAGTGGCCCGGCCATCTGCTTCCCGGCGGCGCCCTCGTCAGCGCGTCGCTCGCCGAAGGGCGCTACCTGCGGGCCAACATCGCCGAAGGCTCGCCCATCCTGGAACAGGCGCTCGCCCCGGAAGGGAGCCGGGGCGGCCTTTCCGCCATCATCGCGACCGGCAAGCGGGCCATGACGGTGCGGGTCAACGAAGTGGTGGGAGTGGCGGGCTTTGCCCTGCCGGGCAATTTCGTGGACGTCCTGGTCAACACGCCCACGGACGGGCGGCCCGGAAGCGCGCACGCAAGCCTGTCGAAGATCGTCCTGCAGCACGTGCCCGTACTCGCCGTGGCGCAGGAAGCCAACCCGGACGAAACCAGGCCCCATGTGGTGAATGCGGTCACCCTGGAAGTGACGCCGGAGGAAGCCGAACAGCTCGATCTCGCACGCAACGTGGGAACCCTCGCGCTCGTGCTGCGCAACCAGGTGGACCAGCAGACGCCCGCCACGGCCGGGGCCACCCGCCAGGCCCTGCTGGGACGGTACCGTTCCCCTCTTTCCGGTTCGGCCGGGCCCGCCCCTGAAATCATCCGCGGAAGCGAACGGAGCGTGCTGCGGTGAAACGCTGGTTCGCCGCCGCCTGCCTGTGCGCCCTGCACGGGGCGCAGGCGCATGCGCCCGAGGAGCGCCAGGTCAGCCTGACGGAGGGGAAATCCGCCACGATTCCCGTCGGCCGGCGCGTGTCCCGCCTGTCCGTCGGGTCCCCCCAGGTGGCCGACGTGGTGCTGCTGGGCCGGCGCGAACTCTACCTGGTGGGAAAGGCGGCCGGCAGCACCAACGTGCTGCTCTGGCTCGACAACGGCGAGGTGCGCGTCTACAACCTGGACGTGGAACGCGACGTGGCACCGCTCGCACAGCGCCTGCGGCGCCTGCTGCCGGAGGAAACGCACATCGACGTGTCCTCGACCGGCGAATCCGTGGTCCTTTCCGGAACCGTTTCCGATGTGCTCCGCGCCGAGCAGGCTGTCGCCATCGCCCAGGCGTTCCTGACGCGCCTGCCGGGGCAGCCCCAGGCATCCAGCCCCGTTCCGCCGGCTCCCGGAACGCTCCCTCAGGGCATCGCCCAGCCCGCCGTGCGCGTTCCCGGGGTGGCGGTGGCCCCGGCGCTGGGCACCCCCCACATCATCAACCTGCTGACCGTGGTCGAGCCGCGGCAGATCATGGTGGAAGTGAAAGTGGCGGAAGTGTCCCGGCTGCTCATGGAACAGCTGGGCAGTGCATTGCAGTACCAGAAACTCGGCAACTCCTGGTCGGTCGGCATCCTGTCCAATCTCCTGTCCCAGGGGCCGGCCGCGATCACCTTCAACCGGGCACTGTCCGTGACGATCGACGGCCAGCGCAGCGACGGGCTGGTCAAAATCCTGGCCGAACCCACGGTGATGGCCTTAAGCGGACAGGAAGCCCACTTTCTCGCCGGCGGCAAGGTCTTCATTCCCACCAGCACGCCCAACGGCATGGGCGGCAGCATGGTGACCCTGACGGAACAGGAATACGGCGTTTCCCTGCATTTCCTGCCCAAGGTGCTGGCCGGCGACCACATCTGGCTCACGGTGTCCCCCGAAGTATCCGAACTCAATCCCCAGGGCATCACGGTGGGGAGCGGGCCGGGCCTCGCCCCCACCATTCTCCCCACCTTCACGACCCGTCGGGCCAGCACCACGGTCCAGCTCAGGGACGGCGAACATTTCGTGATCGGCGGACTGGTGCGCAACAACGTCACGGCAAGCGTCAATGCCATCCCCTTCCTGAGTGAAATACCGCTCCTGGGAGCCCTGTTCCGCAGTCCCGATTTCCAGAGCGACAAGTCGGAGCTGGTTTTTGTGGTCACGCCGCACCTGATGCGCCCTTCCGGCGATCCGCCCGCCCTGCCCACCGACGGCTACCATGAACCCGGCCCGGCCGAACGCCTCATCGGCGGGCGCATGGAAGGACGGCCATGAATCCGCAGGCCGGAGCCGTGAGCCTGGTTGTTGCCAGCGTGCTCCTGGTGCTGCTGGGTTTTGTCGCACTCGCAGTCGACCTGTCGCGACTTTATCTGGCGCGCAGCACCCTGCAAGGGGCCGCCGACGCTGCGGCGCTCGCCGGCGCGCGCGAACTCGACGGCACGGTGGCAGGAACCGTCAATGCCGTCCTCGTGGCGCAGCAGGTGTTGCAGCATTACCGCTTGTCCCTGGAAAACAACGCGGCTGCGGATCCTTCCCTCGCCACGTTCCGGGTCGGGCCCTGTCCCAACCCCGGCAGCGCGAGCAGCGCCGGCCGCAACGGCATCGTTACCGCGACCCACTGGACGGCCCAGGGGCCTTCCTGCCCATTCTTCGCAGCCGCCCCGAATGCGGGCAGCACGGGGGTCAGCGACGCAACCGGGCTCGTGTTCCTGGAAGTGGACACCGGAAACCAGGCCATGCTCTCGCCCTATTTCGCACAGGTGCTGTCCCTGTTCGGCACCGCGCCCGCGCCGCTCACGCCGTTTGGCTATGCCGTGGCCGGGATTCCCGCCGCAGCGCCTCCCCTGCTCTACCGATGATCCCGAACCGGTCAGCCTCCTTGCCTCCCCGCCGGCACGGCGCCTCCCGCGAACACGGGTCCGTCGCGGTCGAGCTGGCCCTGCTCCTGCCGGTGCTGGCAACCTTCGCCGCCTTCGCGTTCCAGTTCGGCCAGATCTGCCGCCTCCAGAACGCGATGCAGCGCGTGGCCCAGTCGGGAGCCCGGGCCCTCAGCCTGGCCCCGCCTGCCCTGTTCGGGCAACAGCTGCAGGGAATCGCGGCCCAGATGTTGCAGGACCTGC
>JAKBBG010000069.1 GCA_021826025.1 Pseudomonadota bacterium
ACCAACGACATCATCATCCTGCTGCTGGGCGCCATCCTGCTGGTCCTGATCCTCTGAGCACCGTGGTGCGCGCACTGGCGGGCCTCGCGGCCGCGCTCCTGCTGGCAGGCTGCGCCGCCCTGGGCCCTGCCGCCGGGGCGGACCCCTGGCCGGCCGGAGTGCCGCCATCCGCCCGCATCGCGGGCGTCCCGTTCTTTCCCCAGCAGGAATACCAGTGCGGCCCCGCGGCGCTCGCCACCACGCTTGCCTATTCCGGCGTCGAAGTCACTCCCCAGGCCCTCGTACCCCAGGTGTACACCCCGTCCCTGCACGGCTCCCTGCAGCTCGACCTGATCGGCGCCGCCCGCCGGAACGGGCGCATGCCCTTTCGCATCGCCCCTTCGGAAGCGGCGCTGCTGCAGGAACTGGCGGGCGGCAACCCGGTCCTGGTGCTGCAGGACGTGGGCCGCTTCGCGGTGGAATGGCACTACGCCGTGGCCGTGGGATACGACCGCGAAGCGGACGTGCTGGTGCTGCGCTCAGGCCCGGAACGCGCCCTGCGGATGCGGCTGGAGGATTTCGACCGCAGCTGGGCCAAGGGCGGCCGCTGGGGATTGGTGACGCTCGTTCCCGGGCGCATCCCTGCAAGTGCGGACGAGCGCGAATACCTGACCCAGGTGGCCGCCACCGAACCGGTCCGGCCGGCGCTCGCGCAGGCCGCCTACCGCGCGAGTCTGGAGCGCTGGCCGGGCAGCCTGGGCGCCCTCATGGGGCTTGGCAACCTCGCCTATGCCGCGGGCGACCTGGAACAGGCGGCCGGCTATTTCCGTGACGCGACGCATGCGCATCCGGAATCGGGCGATGCCTTCAACAACCTCGCCCAGACCGAATTCCGCCTCGGTCACGAGGCTCAGGCCCGCGAGGCCATTGCCACGGCGCTTTCCCTCGGGGGACCCCACGTGGACACCTATCGCAAAACCCGGGAGGAGATGGGCGGCGCGCGTTGAAATTTCGCGCCGGCGGACTATACTGGAAAAGATGGGCATGCCACGGTCGCCGCGACGGCCGTAGATGACATGCGTCAAACCGTTTCAGAGCCGGCACGACACAGCAAAGCGCCATGGACTTGAAACAAATCGGACTGATCGAAGCCGCCCAGGGCCCCGTGATCGACGTCCGTTGCAGTTATCTTCCCCCCCTTGGCCAGGCCCTGGACGTGTCGAACGACACGGACCGCTATGTCCTGGTGGCCTGCCAGCACCTGGACCCCACCCTGGTCCGCGCGATCGCCCTGCATGCCGTCTCCGGACTTCGCCGCGGGTTGCCGGTGTTCGACCGGGGAGCGCCCCTGCACGTGCCGGTGGATCAGGCCTGCCTGGGACGGATGCTCAACGTGTTCGGCGAGCCGCTGGACGGCGGCATGCCCATTCCCGGCAACGCATTCCGCAACATCCTGGCGGATCCGCCGGCCCTGGCCGCCACCCTGCCGCCGACCCGCATCCTCGAGACCGGCATCAAGGCGATCGACCTGCTCTGCCCTTTCGTGCGGGGCGGAAAGACCGGCCTGTTCGGGGGCGCCGGCGTTGGGAAAACCGTGCTCATGATGGAATTCATGCATGCCGTGACCACGTCCATGCACGGAGTATCGGTCTTTGCCGGCGTCGGCGAGCGCATGCGCGAAGGCCACGAACTCTGGCACGAAATGCAGGACGCGGGCGTCCTGCGCAACGCGCTGCTGGTGTACGGACAGATGGACGAATCGCCCGGAGTCCGTTTCCACGTGGGCTACACGGGGCTCACCTTCGCGGAATACCTGCGCGACACCCTGGAGACCGAAGTCCTTTTCCTGATGGACAACATATTCCGCTTTGTCCAGGCCGGCAGCGAAATTTCCGGCCTGCTGGGAAGGATGCCGGCCACGGTCGGCTATCAGCCCACCCTGCTGTCCGAAGTGGCTTCCCTCCAGGAACGCATCGTGTCCACCCGCAGCGGGGCCATCACCGCCGTCCAGGCCGTGTACGTGCCCGCCGACGACATGTCCGATCCGGCCGTTTCGACGATCCTGGGCCACCTGGACAGCGTGGTGATCCTCTCCCGCCAGCAGGCTGCCAAAGGCATCTATCCTGCCGTGGACCCCCTGCGCTCCTCCAGCCGCATGATGGACCACCACGTGCTGGGCGAACGGCACTACCGGGTGGCGCGCCAGGTACGCGAGCACCTGTCGCGCTACCGGGAACTCGAAGACATCATCGCCATGCTGGGCATCGAAGAGCTGTCGCAGGAGGACCGTCGCATCGTGGAGCGGGCCCGCAGGCTCCAGCGTTACCTGAGCCAGCCATTCAGCGTGGTGGCGGACCATTCCGGCATCGCCGGCGTGAGCGTGCCGCTCGAACAGACCATCGCCGACTGCGAAGCCCTGATCGAAGGCAAATACGACCACCTGAGCGAAGCGGACTGCTACATGCGCGGAGCCCTGCCCTCATGAATACCTTTGCCGCAACGCTGATGGACAGCCAGCAGACCGAGCATTTTCCCGAGGTGCGCCAGTTCGTGGGGGCCGACGCGAGCGGCAGCTTCGGCCTGCTCGCAAACCATGTCCGGCTCGTGGCGGTGCTGCGCCAGGGACTCGCCCGCTTCCAGGACGTCGACGGCCGCTGGCGCTACCTGGCGCTGCCCGGAGGGGTCCTGTCCTTCGAACGGAACCGCCTGACGGTGATCGCCGTGCGCTATTTCCTGGGCGAGCGGCGCGACCTGATCGTGCGCCAGCTCGCGGAGGAAATGGAGCGCGCCGATTCAGACGTGCGCCGTTCGCGCGCTTCCCTGGACGAAATCGAACAGTCCCTCATCCGCCGCCTGGCGGAGCTGGGCGGCAGGCCCGAGGCGAGGACACCGTGAGCAGCCGCGACCGCCTTCTCAAGGACGTGGGGCAGGACGTTCGCCGCCTGGAACAGCGCGAACGCGCGCCCGCCACCTGGGTGGGCATCGCCTTTACCGGCGGCACGGTGGGCCTCCTGTTCGTGGTACCGATCGTGGCGGGCGCCTACCTGGGACGCTGGCTGGACTCCCTCGCTTCCGGCTATTCGGTGCGCTGGACGGTGAGCCTGATCCTGCTCGGCATCGCCCTGGGGGCCTACAACGCGCTGCGTTTCCTGAGGAGCCGATCGTGAACCCCGCCGCCATGGGAAAAAGCGCGGCCCTTCAGCTGGCGGGAATTCCCCTCACCGACACCGTCCTGACCACCTGGGGCATCATGGTCGCCCTCGCCGCGGCCGGACTGTTCCTGACCCGCGGGCTCAAACCGCTTCCGGAAATGGGTCAGACCGCGGCGGAAGCGGTGGTGGCCACGATCGAAAGCGCGATCCGGGAAGTGGTTCCGGCCGCGTCCGTGCGCGAAGTGCTCCCCTTCGTGGCGACCCTCTGGCTGTTTGTCCTCGCGGCCAACCTGACCGGCCTCGTGCCCGGCCTGCACGCGCCCACCCGCGACCTTTCCGCGACGGCGGCGCTCGCGGTCCTGGTGTTCGCCTCCACGCACTGGTTCGGCATCCGGGCCCTGGGACTGCGCAGCTACCTTCGGCATTACGCCGAGCCCAGCGTGGTTTTGATGCCGTTTCACATCATCAGCGAACTCACGCGCACCCTGGCCCTTGCCATCCGCCTGTTCGGCAACATGATGAGCCTCGAAATGGCGGCCCTGCTGATCCTCATGATCGCGGGCTTCCTGGTCCCGGTTCCGCTGCTGATGCTGCACGTGATCGAGGCCCTCGTGCAGGCCTACATTTTCGGCATCCTGGCGCTGATCTACATCGCAGGCGCCATGGAACCCCTTTCCCCTTCTCCAGAACCCCGGGAGTCATCATGAGCGACCTGCATGCATTCAGTCTGATTTCAACCATCGTGGCCGGCGTGGTCATCGCGCTCGGCACCATGCTGCCCGCCCTGGCCATGGGACGGGCCATCGCGAGCGCGCTGGAATCCCTTTCCAGGCAGCCCGAGGCGGAAAAAATCATCACCCGCACGCTTTTCATCGGCCTCGCCATGATCGAGTCCCTGGCGATTTACTGCCTGGTGATCGCGCTCATCGTGCTGTTCCGCAACCCCCTGTTGGAATACCTCCTCAAATAAGCGCGCGCCGAGGCTCCCATGTCTTTCGACTGGACCACGTTCGTTCTCGAATGCATCAATTTCCTGGTGCTGGTGTGGATTCTCAAGCGCTTTTTTTACCGCCCGGTGCTGCAGGTGCTGGACGCGCGCCAGCAGCGGATCCGCGACGAAACGGCGCGCGCCGCGCAGCTGCAGGCTGAAGCCGACGAACTGAAACGGCAATACGAATCGCGCCTGTCCGACTGGAACCGGGAGCGGGCGCAGGCCCTGGAAACGCTGGAACAGGAACTCCAGAAGCAGCGCAGCGAAGGCCTGGAAACCCTCAGGAAAACCCTGGCCGAGGAAGCGGCCAAGGCGCGGGCCCGGGACGCGGCCCTGGTGGCCGCGCGGGAAGCCGACCTGGTGCGTCAGGCCTCCGGAGAAGCGTATCGCCACGCGGCGCTCATGCTGCAACGCCTGGCCACGCCGGACCTGACCCTGGGCATTGCGAAGGTTTTCCGGGAAGATCTGCCCGTCCTTCCTGACAAGGACCGCGACGCCTTGCGCAAGGCGGGCCTCGCCCTCGGCGCGCATCCCGTGGCCGAAATCGCCTCCGCCCACCCCCTCGACGAGGACACCCGGGCGGGCCTCGTGACCGCCCTTTCCGCCCTCGCGGACTGTTCCCTGCAGGCGCAGTTCCAGGTCGTCCCCGAACTGATCGCCGGGCTGCGCGTCGTCCTGGGTGAAAGCGTGCTGCACGCGAACCTGTGCGACGAACTCGACTTCTTCAAGCGGGCCCTGCCCCATGCCTGACCGCGCCGCCCCCCCTTCACCGGAAAGCGCCTATCGCTTCGGCGTGCGTCTTTCTGAACGCGGGCGCGTGGTGGGCATCGGCGACGGCATCGCCTGGGTCGAAGGCTTGCCCAGCGCCCGCCTGGACGAACTGATCGGTTTCGACGACGACAGCACGGGGCTTGTGTTCCAGCTCGGGCGCAACCTGATCGGCGCCATCCTGCTGTCGCAGAAGACCGGCGTCAAGGCTGGCATGGCGGCCACCCACATCGGCCGCAAGCTGGAAGTGGGCGTGGGCGATTCCCTGCTGGGCCGCGTGGTCGACCCCCTGGGCAATCCCCTGGACGGGCTGGCAGCTCCGGAATTCCGTCAGTTCCGCAGTCTCGAAGCCCAGGCGCCTCCCATCATCGAACGGGATTTCGTCACCCAGCCCCTCTACACCGGCTGCAAAATCGTCGACTCCCTGATTCCCGTCGGCAAAGGACAGCGCCAGCTGATCATCGGGGACGATGGCACCGGAAAAAGCTCCCTGGCCCTGGACGCCGTGATCACCCAGCGCGGACGGGACGTGCTCTGCCTCATGGTGCTTGTGGGATTGCCCCGCTCCGCCATCGCCGCCACCGTGGAAGCGCTCCAGGCCAACGGCGCCCTGGAATATACGGTGGTGGTGGTGGCCGAAGCCAACGCCCTGCCCGGGTTCCGCTACCTCGCACCCTTTGCCGGATGCGCCATGGCTGAACACTGGATGCGCGCCGGGCGCGACACGCTGGTCGTCTACGACGACCTGACCCGGCACGCGCAGTCCTACCGCGAACTGTCGCTGCTGCTGCAGCGCCCGCCCGGCCGCGAAGCGTATCCCGGGGACATTTTCTATCTCCATTCGCGCCTGCTGGAACGCGCCGCCGTTCTCTCGCCCGAACAGGGAGGCGGCAGCATGACGGCCCTGCCCATCATCGAAACGCGCCAGGGGGAAATCGCCGCCTACATTCCCACCAACCTGATTTCCATCACGGACGGGCAGATCTACCTGGACAGCAAGCTGTTCGCCGGCGGCATGCTGCCGGCCATCGACATCGGCCGCTCGGTCTCGCGCATCGGTGGCAAGGCCCAGCTGCCCGCCATCAAGACGGCATCGGCCCGCATCCGGCTCGACTACCTGCAGTTTCTCGACCTGGAACTGTTCGCCCGCTTTGGCACACGCCCGGACCCCGCCGTGGAAGGGCAGCTGCGGAGAGGGCGGTTGCTGCGCGAACTGCTCAAGCAGGACCGCCTGGCGCCGCTGTCAGAACAGGCGCACCTGGCCTGGCTGCTCGCTTACGGCGAAGGGCTTCTGGACGCCTTCGCGCCGGCCGAGGCCGCGGCCCTCCTGCCCCGGCTGTTCGAGCGGGTGGCGCAGGCCAGACTCAGGCCCGAAGACCCGAAGGACCGCTGGCTCGAGATCCTGCGCGAGGCCGTGGGGAAACCCGCATGACGCTGCGGCGCGACGTGGAAAACCGGATCGCCCTGTTCGGGGACCTTTCCTCCATCCTGGGCGCCATGCGCAGCTTCGCCCTGGCCGAACTGCATCGCGTCGGCAGCCGGGAAAGCGCGCAGCATGCGTTGCTCGACAGCCTCGCAGAAACCCTGGACAGCGTGGCCTCCCTGCTTCCGGCCCCAGCGCCTCCGCACGCCGACGTCTGGCTTCTGTTCGGTTCGACCCGGGGATTTTGCGGCAGCTTCAACGAAGACGTGATGCATGCCTGGCAGAACGCCGGCGCCCCCCAACCCGCCATCGTCCTGGGAGAGCGCCTGGCCTCCCTGGTCCCTCCCGGCGTGGGCCCGAACCCGGTTCCCGGGGCCGAAGGCAGCGCCGATGCCGCCCGAACCATCGGCAGCCTGCTTGCGGCCCTGCGCGAAGCGCGGTCGCACGCAGGCGAGGACTCGGGAATCGTGGTCTGCCTGCGGGAGGAATCCGAAGTCCGGATCCACCGCCTGCTGCCGCTGCCTCCGCCCGCAAAGGCTGCCGGGCCCGTGCCGATGGCCTACGAGGCACCGCTCGCGGTGGCGTTGGCCGTGGCTGAGCATTACCTGTTCCATCGCCTGCTCGCCCTGCTGCTGCGGGCGATCCGGGTCGAAAACCGGATGCGGCTGGTGCAGATGGAAAACGCCATGCGGCATCTGGAACAGGGCGGCGAAGACCTGCTGCGCCAAAGAAACCGGTTGCGTCAGGAGGAGATCATCGAGGAAATCGAACTCACCACCCGGGGCAAAAGCGGCATGCACTGACCCTTCGGCGCTGTGCCGGTCAAGCGCCCGCCCAGGTGCGGATGCGTCCCGTGTCGAGATGGACGAAGCCGGAACGGGGATAGAAGCCCACCCCGCCTCCCTGCAGGGACAGGGCGGCATCCCGCACCAGGCGCAGGTCTTTGCCTTCGATGCGGATGTCGATGGCCCGTCCTTCCATGTGCAGGCTGTGTTCGGCGACGCCGTTGCTGCGGGCATGCAGCAGGCGGTTGGTGTGCGGCGAACGGTAGCCCGAAATCACCTGCAGGGGCTCGCCCGTTCCCAGCCGGTTCGTGAGGGCGTGCAGCAGGTCGAGCAGGGAGCGGTCGATGGGCAAGACCTCGCCCGTGCGGTAATCGCGCAGCAGGTGGTCGATGTCCGCCAGGGCTTCCGGCACGTAGCGTCCCTGCGCCCAGTAGGCCATCTTCAGGGTTTCGTCCGTATGCAGGTTGTGGAAGGAGAGGACTCGTTCCGGGCCCGCGCTCAGGCCCGCGCGCGGCGAAAGTCCGGCGAGCGCCAGCGCTCCGGCCCCGAGGGCGAGAAAGCGGCGGCGTTTGTCGCAGGCAAGGTCTGTCATGGGTGTTCTCCGGAGGTTCGGTGGATGGGTCGCGCGATGCCGTCGCGCCGGCTCACCGCCTGCTGCGCTGCCGCCCAGTCGATGCGCGCGTCGAGTCCGTGCGCCTGGGCAAGCTGCGCCAGGTAGCGCCCGGGGTCGCCGCGCCGGTGGTACGCGTCGGGATTCACTTCCAGGTACAGGCTCCCGTCCGGAAGGTCGGCCAGCAGCACCGGCTCGTACACGATGCGGCCCGGAGTCCCCGGCGCGACCCGGGCATACAGGGCCGCCACGTCGTCGGGATGCAGGCGGATGCAGCCGTGGCTCTGGAAATGGTACACGCTGGCCGGCGCGATGGTGCCGTGGATTCCCACGCCGGAAAGGCTGAGTCCGATCCAGTACTCGCCCAGGGGGTTGTCCGGCCCGGGCGGGACCAGGGTGCGCACCGCCTGCCCTTCGCGCCGCATTTCCTCCTGGATGGAGGGCGGAACGTGCCAGGCCGGATGGCGGCGCAGCTCCGCCACGCGGAACGTCCCGGCGGGCGTGGGCCAGTCGGGCCTGCCCAGTCCGACCGGATAGGCCTCCAGCAGCTTGCCGTCGCGGAAGAAGAACAGCAGGCGCTGCGGCAGGTTGATGAGCAGCCCTTCCGCAACGCCCGGAGGCACCACGTGGCGGTTGTCGATCTTCAGGCGCTGCCCCGGGTGCAGCACGCTGCGATAGCCGATGCCGTTGTCCCGTGCGATGAGCGGGGCCTGCTCGCCGAAGCGGGCGGCGATGCGGGTCAGGCTGTCGCCTGCGGCCACGCGGTACTCAAAGCTGCCGCCGGTGAGGGCGCCGGCCAGCCCGGCCGCCGCAAGCGGCGAAACGGCGGCAAGGAGCAGGCAGGAAAAGAGGAACTGGCGCACGGGACTCATGGAAAACCTGGAGGCGGGGGTCGGAATCGAACCGGCGTAGACGGCTTTGCAGGCCGCTGCATGACCACTCTGCCACCCCGCCAGGGGTGAATTGACGAAAACCCAAACTGAAAGGGGAAAATGTACTGGCCATTTTCCCCTTGGAAATTGGAGCGGGAGACGAGTCTCGAACTCGCGACCTCAACCTTGGCAAGGTTGCGCTCTACCAACTGAGCTACTCCC
>JAKBBG010000070.1 GCA_021826025.1 Pseudomonadota bacterium
CCACGTTCGTTTTTGGCTTCGTCATCGCGCTCAATGAGCTGGATCTGACGGCCCAGCACCCCGCCGGCCTTGTTGATTTCTTCGGTGGCCAGGCGGACGCCGTCGCGCATCGAGAGCCCCATCGGAGAAGACCCGCCTGTGAAGGGGCCGGAAACGCCCACTTTGATCGGTTCTGCCGCCATGGCGCCCAGCGCCAGTGTTACCAGCGAAACGCCCAGCACAGGGGCCATCCACTTGGGTAATGCGAAATGCATGATCTTCTCCTCGTCGTTTGGGTTCGAGTATCGGCGCACTCTCACGGCACAGCACCCGCGGATTCTAGCACGCTGCAAATGGCCGCATACAACCGCCATTTGGTACCAAAATAACCTTAAACTTCCCTTAAGTTTGCGGAGTTGCCGGCCCTGCACAGGCCGGAAACTCCCAAAGTTTGGCACAATAGCTGTTTTTAGCAAAGTTTTGAGGAATCGATGATTTTTGAACTCGCGGACCAGGCTCCGGTCGTCGCGCCGGACTGCTATGTGGACCAGAGCGCCATGGTGATCGGGCAGGTGCGCTTGGGTGCTGAAACCAGCGTATGGTGCAATGCCGTCCTGCGTGGGGACAACGACCTGATTGCAGTCGGCCGGCGGTGCAATATCCAGGACGGAGCCGTGCTCCACTCGGACCCCGGCGTCCCCCTTTGCATAGGCGATGACGTCAGCATAGGCCACATGGCCATGCTCCATGGGTGTACCGTGGGCGACGGAAGCCTTGTCGGTATCAAGGCGGTCATCCTCAATGGCGCCATCATCGGGAAAAATTGCCTGATCGGCGCCAACGCCTTGGTCACGGAAAACAAGGTGATTCCGGACGGCTCCCTGCTCGTCGGCAGTCCCGGGCGCGTTTTGCGGCAACTCACGCCGGAAGAGATTGCGTCCCTGAGGGCCAATGCGGACAGTTATGTCCTGCGTGGCCAACGTTTCCGGACCGAATTGCGGCCGCTCTCCAGGGCCAATTCCGGCTAGAATGCAGGTTTCGCCTTGCGGAGCCCCCTGCCGGCCATGCCTGACCAGCACAGCCTCTTTTTGATCGACGGCCCTGCCGGCAAGCTGGAAACAGCGATCACCCTGCCTGCCGGAGAAGTGCGAGGCCTCGCGCTGATAGCCCACCCTCACCCGCTTTACGGGGGCACCATGGACAACAAGGTGGTGCAGACGCTGGCCAGCGCGTTTGTGCAACTGGACTGTGTGGCGGTGCGGATGAATTTCAGGGGCGTGGGAGCCAGCGAAGGCGCGCACGACGGGGGACGTGGCGAAACCTTGGACTGGCTTGCCGTGCACGAATATGTACGCGCCTACTATCCGGATGCTCCCCTGTTCCTGGCAGGCTTCTCCTTCGGCGCCTTCGTGCAAACCGAAGTGGCCCGACATCTCCCCAGCCGCAAGCTGGTACTGGTCGGACCGGCTGTCGGCACTTGCCCCGTTGGAACAGTTCAGGCCAGGAACACGCTGGTCATTCACGGCGAGCTGGATGAAACCATCCCGCTGGCCCACGTGCTGGATTGGGCCAGACCTCAGGACTTGCCCATCGTCGTGGTGCCCGGCTCCGATCATTTTTTTCACCGCAGACTTCACGTCATCCGCGACTGGGTGACGATGGCCTGCCGAACCTAGAACCCGGGGCGCCTATGCTGCTCTATATCAAAGCCTTTCATATCATTTTCATGGTGACCTGGTTTGCCGGGCTGTTTTACCTTCCCCGCCTATTCGTCTATCACGCCCTTTGTCCGGAAAGCGACGCTCTTGGGCGTGAACGCTTCAAGGTCATGGAACGCAAGCTGTATTGGGGCATCATGACGCCCGGGGGCCTGCTGACCATTGCATCCGGGCTTCTGATGGCCTTCGGATTCGGCGACCGGGGAGGGTGGCTTGACGCAAAAATGGCGGTGGTCCTGTTGCTTGTGGTCTACCACATCTGGTGCGGACGCCTCATGCTGGATTTCAAAAGGGATCGCAACAAGCATGGCCATGTCTGGTATCGCTGGTTCAATGAGGCGCCGGTGCTCGCCTTGATCCCCGTCGTCGTCCTCGCGGTCGCCAAGCCGTTCTAGCCCATGCGCCAACAGTTCTTCGCCACCTGCCCGCGCGGCCTGGAGGCCGTGCTGGCCCAGGAACTGGCCACGCTGGGCGCCCAGGACACGCAGCCTGCCGATGCCGGCGTCGCCTTCCAGGGCGACTTCGTCTCGGCCATGCGGGCAAACCTTGAAAGCCGCATCGCAAGCCGCATTCTCTGGCAGGTCGGCACCGGAGCCTACCGCACGGAACAACATCTCTACGATGCGGCCAGGGACCTGCCGTGGTCCCGCTGGATGCGCGTCGAGCAAACGTTTCGGGTGGAAACAGGAGCCAACCGCTGCCCCCTGAAAAGCCTGGATTTCGTGACGCTGCGTGTAAAGGACGCCCTATGCGACCAGTTTCGGGATAAAACGGGGCGACGCCCCTCCGTCGACACACGGGAACCGGATATCCGGATTTACGTCTTCCTGACCGAAAGCACCTACTTCTTTTACCTCGACACTTCGGGCGATGCCCTTTTCAAACGGGGTCTGCGCGTGGAAGCCGGGCAGGCCCCTCTCAAGAAAAACCTGGCCGCAGGGATCCTCAAGCTTGCGGGGTGGGAACCTGGCGTTCCTTTGCTCGATCCCTTCTGCGGAACCGGGACTTTCCTGGTCGAAGCCGCAGAGCAGAGCCTCGGCCGCCCCCCCGGCGCCGGACGACCGTTCGGATTTGAACGACTCGATGGCTGGGATCGTTCCCGTTGGCAAGAGATTCGCCTCGAAGCCGAAACCCGCAGCCTGCCACCCGGAGCTTTACCCATTTGGGGCTTCGATCTCAAGGGCGATGCCATTGCTGCCGCCCGGGCCAATCTCGACGCCGCCGGGCTGGTCGAATGCGTGCAACTGAAGCAGGTCAACATGCTGGAATCCTCCCCGCCCGGGCCGCCCGGATTGATCGTCACCAACCTGCCCTACGGCGTGCGGATGGGTGAGCAGGCTGCGCTGGCAGAGCTGTACCCCCGCTTGGGAGATGCCCTGAAACAGCGTTATGCAGGATGGACGGCCTATTTTTTCACGGCAGACATGCAGTTTCCCAAGCTGATCCGCCTCAAAACGTCGCGCCGCACACCGCTCCATAACGGGGCGCTGGAATGCCGACTGTTCGAAGTCAAAATCGTTTCTGGCTCAAACCGGCGCCCTGCCATGTAATCCTTTGCCTGCATGCTGTAACATTGCCGTCACACCTTGTGGGTATAAGACGCTGCCATGGAAGCGTCTTATCAAATCTCCTCAATCCAACCGGAGGTCCCTTTGGGAGCGAGCATACTGGTCGTCGAAGACGAGTCGGCCATTCAGGAGCTGATTGCCCTGAATCTCAGCCAGGCAGGCCACGAATCTTTGCTGGCGGCGGACGCGCAGGAAGCCTTGGATCGCGTGCGCGAATCGCTGCCCGACCTGATCTTGATCGACTGGATGCTGCCGGGCATGAGCGGCATCGACCTCGTGCGGCGGCTGCGCGCAAACGAGCGGACCCAGAATGTCCCGATCATCATGCTCACGGCCCGGGCGGACGAAGTGGACAAGCTGATGGGGCTCGAATCCGGCGCTGACGATTACATCACCAAGCCATTTTCCATCCGCGAACTCAACGCGCGAATCAAGGCGGTCCTCCGCCGGCGCGCCCCCCAAATGACCGAAGACCCGGTTCGCTTCAAGGATCTTTTGCTCGATCCGGGAACCCATCGCGTCAGCGTCCGCGGGGACGAAATCAGCCTTGGCCCGACCGAATTCAAGCTGCTGCATTTTTTCATGACCCATCCGGAACGGGTGTACTCGCGAACCCAGATTCTCGACCACGTTTGGGGGGACCATGTGTTCATCGAAGAACGAACGGTGGATGTCCATATCCGGCGCTTGCGCGCCGCGCTTGAACCCAGCAATACGGCCGAGCTTTTGCAAACCGTTCGCGGATCTGGCTATCGACTGACCGCACTCCCCTGAACCGCCCCGTGTCTGGTACTCTCAGGGTTGGTAACTCTGAGACCATGAAACACTTCCTTAAATACGTGCTGGGCACCCTTTTGGCTGCCCTTTTTCTCAGCGCGCTGATCTCCCTGGCTTTCGGCTGGATATGGGGGTTGGCAGCACTGACGCTGTTCATGACCGTCGTGGCCGCCAGAGACTCCTGGCAATTGCTGGCGCTCAACCGCTGGCTGGCGCGCCATCAGATCAGCGCAGGCTATCAACCTGGCGGCATCTGGAGCCAGGTGATCGGAAGGCTCCACCGGCTGGAAAAGCATGCCGAACAGACACAGCATAAACTCCGTGAGGCACTGGAACGGTTCCAGCATGCGGGAGCCGCCTTACCGAGCGGCGTGATCGTGATCGACCGTTCAGACCGTATCCTCTGGTGCAACCCGGGCGCCGAAAAGCATTTTGGAATCGCGCTCAGACAGGACCGCGGACAAAGCCTGACTTACCTGGTCCGTCACGCGGAATTTGCGGACTATCTCAAGGATCCCGTGGCCCGGAGCCCCCTGGTGCTGCACCGGGTGCGCGGCAAGGACCTATCTCTCGCCCTCGAAATTGTGCCGCTCAGCGAGGACGAGCGGATGCTGGTCACGCATGACATCACCCAAATGGAACGCGACGAACAGGTTCGCAGGGATTTCGTCGCAAATGTATCCCACGAGCTGCGAACCCCATTGACGGTCGTGGGCGGCTATATCGAAACACTGCTTGAAGGCAATCCTCTGGATCCGCCGTTGCAGCGCCGGGTGCTTTCCACCATGCGTGACCAGACCCAGCGGATGCAAAATCTGGTGGAAGAGCTCCTGTCGCTGTCCCGGCTCGAAAGCCAGCATTCACCAGCGCCTGATCTGCCGGTTCCGGTCCAGCCCATGATGCAGCAGCTCCTGCAGATGGCCCACGACATCAGCGAAGGCCGGCACGACATCGCCGCCGAGTGCGATAGCGCCGACAGTATCCTGGGCTCCGAGTCAGAACTCCTCAGCGCCTTCAGCAACCTGGTCACCAACGCGGTGCGCTATACCCCCTCCGGAGGAAGAATCGTCCTGCGCTGGCGCAAGGAACGCGCAGAGGGCATTTTCGAGGTGGAGGATTCTGGAATCGGCATCGCACCGGAGCACATTCCCAGACTCACCGAGCGATTTTATCGGGTGGATCGCGCCCGCTCCAGGGAAACCGGAGGGACAGGCCTCGGCCTTGCCATTGTCAAACAGGTCGCAATGCACCATGATTCCAAACTGGAAATTTCGAGCGAACCCGGCAAAGGCAGCACCTTTGCTTTTCGCGTCCCGCCAGGTCGCGTCGTTCCAGATTCCCCTGTTTTACCCGCAGAACAGGAAAAATCAAACCTTTCAGAACCGTGACCCATGCCTGCGCGCAATATTGAAATCATCAACAAACTGGGCCTTCATGCCCGCGCTTCAGCCAAACTGACCCAAACCGCCTCAGCTTTTCCTTGCGAAGTCACGCTGGCCCGCAACGGCCGTCGCGTCAACGCCAAAAGCATCATGGGCGTCATGATGCTCGCTGCGACGAGGGGAACAACCGTCACGGTCGAAACCGAGGGCCCTGAAGCGGATGCCGCCCTGGAAGCCTTGACGGTGCTGATCAACAACCGTTTCGACGAGCCCGAGTAACCATGAGCTTTACGATGCACGGCATCGCAGTCGCCCAAGGCATTGCCATCGGTCGGGCTCACCTGTTTCTGCAAACGTCCCTGGAAGTGACCCATTACGCCGTTCCAGCGGAACATCTTGGAGCCGAGGTCCAGCGATTCGACAAAGCCATCACGGCTGTCCGGGATGAATTGCGGGAGCTGGAAAAGCACATCCCTCCCGGAGCCCCTCCTGAATTTGCCGCGTTCCTTCAGCTTCACCTGATGATCCTGAACGACGAAACGCTGTCCGGCACTCCGCGCGAGCTCATAATGCAGCAGGGCTGCAACGCAGAATGGGCTCTCAAGCAGCAAATGGATTCGCTGATCTTGCAGTTTGAAGCGATTGAAGACAGCTATTTGCGGGAGCGAAAGGAAGATGTGGTCCAGGTCGTGGAACGCGTGCTCAAGGCCCTCACCGGCCAGCCGACCACCCTGGCAAGCGATCATAAGCCGGACGGCGAAAGCATCCTGGTCGCGCATGACCTGAGCCCGGCCGACATGATGGTGTTCAAGCAGCACGCATTCCAGGCTTTCGTGACGGATATGGGAGGAGCCACCTCTCACATGGCCATCGTGGCGCGCAGCCTGGGGATTCCTTCGGTCGTCGCACTGCATCATGCCTGGGCCATGATCAGGGAAGGGGAGCTCATCGTCGTGGACGGCATGGCCGGGGTGATCATCGTCAACCCCGACCCGCTGATTCTTTCCGAATACCGCCTGCGCCAGGAACAATGGCATCTCGAACGGCAAAAACTCAAGAGACTGCGCACCACCCGGCCCACCACACTGGATGGAACCGACATTACGCTGCTCGCCAACATCGAACTCCCGGACGATGTGGATGCCGTGAAGAAAGGCGGCGCCACCGGCATCGGCTTATATCGCAGCGAATTCCTGTTCATGAACCGCAGCGACCTGCCGGGCGAAGAAGAACAGTTCAACGCCTATCGGCGGGTCGCCGAGCAGATGCGCGGCCAGGTCGTAACCATTCGCACGCTGGACATCGGGGCAGACAAGCCGATCGAGCAAACTGCCAAGATCCAGACCCTCAACCCTGCGCTGGGACTGCGAGCGATCCGCTATTGCCTGTCCGAACCGCGCCTGTTCCTGACCCAGCTGCGCGCCATTCTGCGTGCTTCCCGATTTGGCAACGTCCACCTTCTGCTGCCCATGCTTTCTACGGGCACCGAACTGGCCCAGGCCCTGTCATTGCTTGAACAGGCCAAGGCGGAGCTGCGCATGGAAGGCATCCCGTTCAAGGAAGACCTTCCCGTAGGGGGGATGATTGAAGTTCCTGCCGCCGCGCTGGCCTTGCCCATTTTCATAGGAAGACTGAACTTCCTTTCCATCGGCACCAATGACCTGATCCAGTACACGCTGGCGATAGACCGTGCTGATGACAGCGTGGCCCATCTCTACAATCCCATGCATCCGGCCGTGCTCTATCTGGTCGCCAACACCATTCGGACTGCCCAAAAAGCCGGCATTCCGGTGGCTGTGTGCGGCGAAATGGCCGGAAACCCGGCTCTCACCAGGCTCCTGTTGGGCTTCGGATTGCGGGAGTTCTCAATGCATCCGGCCCATCTTCCCGAAGTCAAGCAGATCATCCTCAAAACCAGCCTGCCAGACCTCAAGCCCTGGATCCGAAAAATACTGCAGACTTACGACACGGACCGCCTGGAGGCGTTGATGGTGCGCCTCAATCAACAGAATTGCTGATTCCTTCACCGTAACGGGCGCGGTACTCGGACATGCGCTGTCTTTCGGCGCCCAGCGCGGGATCCTGGGCCAGATAGTCCATGAGATGATCCAGCGTGGCAATGCTGAACACGGGCAGTCCATACTGTGCCGTCACTTCCTGTGCCGCGGATAGCGGCGTGTTGCCCCGCTCCATGCGGTCCAGGGCCGTCACGACCCCTACCGGCGTTGCGCCGGCCGCTTGCAGCAGCACCACGGATTCCCGTATGGAAGTTCCCGCAGAAATCACGTCATCCACGATCAGGGCGCGCCCCACCGGATCGGCTCCCACAAGCGCCCCTCCTTCACCATGGTCCTTGGCCTCCTTGCGATTGAAGCAAAAGGGCGTATCTCGCCCACGCCCTGCCAGGGCGATGGCGATGGCTGCGGCGAGCGGAATCCCCTTGTAGGCCGGCCCGAATAGAAAGTCGAACGACACGCCGGAAGCCAGGATCGCCTCGGCGTAAAACTCCGAAAGCGCGCGCAGCGAAGCGCCCGTATTGAAAAGCCCTGCGTTGAAAAAATAGGGGGACAGCCTGCCGGCCTTGGTTTTGAACGTGCCGAACCGTATGACCTGATGCTCTACGGCGAATGCGATGAATCGGGCGTGAAAGTCTTTCATACAGGCGAATGGACATGAGCGGGACAAACGTGGCCCGAGCATACCATGTCCGGGCTTGCGTCGGCATTCCCTCGCGGGGCATGATGCGTCCATGCCTTCCGCGCGCTTTCGCCAGCAGCTGGAACTCCTCTCCAGCAAACACCTGAGAACCGTCCTGCTATTGGGGTTTTCGTCGGGTTTGCCGCTTGCCCTGTCCGGAGCCACGTTGCAGGCCTGGATGGCCGCGGAGGGTGTGCCCATCACCACGATCGGCTGGCTGACCCTGGCCGGAATCCCCTACACCTGGAAGTTCCTGTGGGCGCCCGTCATGGACCGCTTCGCGCTGCCTTTTCTCGGCCGCCGCCGGGGTTGGATGCTGGCCACCCAGGTGCTGCTGGCAGCCGGCATCGCGTTGATCGGGCTGTTGCCCGTCAGCACGCATCCCCTATGGGCTGCCGCTGCCGCAACAGCCCTGGCGTTCGCATCAGCCTCGCAGGACATCATCGTGGATGCGTATCGTGCCGACCTCCTGACTGCCGCGGAACGGGGACTTGGGGCGGGACTGACCGTCCTGGGATACCGGATGGCGATGCTCTGCTCGGGCGCTGTTGCCCTGGTGCTGGCCTCAAGCTTGGGATGGCCCGCCACTTATGC
>JAKBBG010000010.1 GCA_021826025.1 Pseudomonadota bacterium
CCCTGGCCAAGGCGCGACACGCTGCAAGGCACAGCGGGCTCGCGGCCCTGGCCGACGATTCGGGACTGTGCGTGAGCGCGCTGGGCGGGGCACCCGGCGTCATTTCGGCGCACTATGCCGGGGAGCCCAAATCCGACGAGCGGAACAACCGCAAGCTGGTGGAGTCCCTGCGCGACGTGGAAGACCGGCGTGCCCATTATTACTGCGTCCTGGTGCTGCTGCGTTCGGCCGAAGATCCGGAACCGCTGATTGCCGAAGGCCGCTGGGAAGGGGAAGTCGTGCTCACGCCGCAGGGGTCCGGCGGTTTCGGGTACGACCCGTATTTTTACCTGCCTGCGCTGGGCTGCACGGTGGCCGAGCTGGAACCTGCCGAAAAGAACCGGATGAGCCACCGGGCGTTGGCCCTGCGGCGCCTGCTGGAACAGCTGCGCGCCGGCGCGGGGGCATGAGCCTCGCGCCGGTCAGGGACCTGCAGGGCCCCGGGTTCCGCCATCCTCCCCCCTTGTCCCTGTACGTGCACGTGCCCTGGTGCGTGCGCAAATGTCCCTACTGCGATTTCAATTCCCATGCGTTGCGCGGGGAACTGCCCGAAGCCCGCTACATCCAGGCGCTGGTGGCCGACCTGGAGGCGGCGCTGCCCTGGGTGTGGGGGCGGCGGGTCCGTTCCGTCTTTCTGGGCGGGGGGACGCCCAGTCTCCTTTCCGAAGCCGGTCTCGAAGCCTGCCTGACGGCGCTGCGCACGCGCCTTCCCTGGGACCCGGAAGCCGAAGTCACCCTCGAAGCGAATCCGGGCACCTTTGAAAGCGCGCGCTTCGCCGCCTACCGCGATGCCGGCGTCAACCGGTTGTCCGTGGGGATCCAGAGCTTCGACGAACGCCACTTGCAGGCCCTGGGCCGTGTTCACGACGCGCCGGCGGCCCACCGCGCAGCCGAAATCGCCGCCCGCCATTTCGCCAATTTCAACCTGGACCTGATGTACGGGCTGCCTGGCCAGTCCCTGGAGGAAGCGCTGGCGGACCTGCGTGCGGCCCTCGGCCACGGCCCCACGCATCTGTCCTGCTATCAGCTCACGCTCGAACCCAACACGCCGTTTTTCCGCGACCCCCCGCCCCTGCCCGGGCACGATCTGGTTGCGGCCATGGAAGAAACGCTTGCGGCGCGGTTGGCGGAGGCGGGTTTCGGCCATTACGAGACGTCGGCCTATGCAAGGCCCGGGCATCGCTGCGCGCACAACCTCAATTACTGGACCTTCGGGGATTACCTGGGTATCGGTGCCGGCGCCCACAGCAAGCTCACGCTGCAGGACCGGGTCGTGCGGCAGATGCGTC
Organism: Pseudomonadota bacterium; assembly: GCA_021826025.1. Taxonomy (GTDB): domain Bacteria; phylum Pseudomonadota; class Gammaproteobacteria; order Burkholderiales; family Ferrovaceae; genus JAKBAT01. The sequence goes on from JAKBBG010000010.1 coordinate 1,329, forward strand.
ACCGCCATCCGGAAGCCTACATGCGGGAAGCGCTGGAAGGCCGCGCGATCCAGGAATCCCATGATGTGGCTTGGGGGGACCTGCCATTCGAGTTTATGATGAACGCCATGCGCCTGTGTGACGGGGTGCCTTCGACCCTGTACGAACAGCGCACGGGCCGCCCGTTTGACGCCTTGCTGCCGACCCTGGACAAGGTGGAATCCCTGGGGCTGCTGGTGCGCGATTGGCAAACGTTGCGCCCCACGCCGCACGGGCAACGATTCCTGAACGAACTGTTGCAGCATTTTCTGCCGGAGTAGCCCATGAACGATCTTTCCCTGGAGTTCAGGCCCACTTCCCTGGGGTGGCTTGCCGTGGTCGCCAGCGGTGCCGGGCTGCGCTGGGTTTCCCTGGCAGCCGACCACGAAACGCTCTGGCCGCAGATCGCGCGGCAGTTTCCGGACGTGCCGTGGCAGCAGGCGGACGGCGCAAACCGGTTCCGGAATGGACGCGGGGTGCCTTCCGCCCGCTTCGGCGGCTGGATGCGCACGGTCGAGCAGGCCGTGGAGCGGCCGGCACGGCCCGGCGAAGCGCCCTTCGACATTTCGGGAACGCCCTTCCAGCAGTCGGTCTGGGACGCCTTGCGGGGAATTCCGGCCGGAACCGTGTGGACCTACGGCCAGCTCGCCGCCCACCTCGGGCGTCCCCGGGCGGCCCGGGCTGCGGGCAGCGCCTGCGGCGCCAATCCCATCCCCTTTCTGATTCCCTGCCACCGGGTGATCGGCAGCGACGGGGGTCTGGGGGGATTTGGCCTGGGCCTCGACGTCAAGCGTGCGCTGCTCGCCCGGGAAGGCGTGCGCTGCTAGAGTTTCCTGAACACCAGATCCCACACGCCGTGGCCCAGGCGCAGGCCGCGCTGTTCGAACTTGGTCAGCGGGCGGTAATCGGGCCGGGGGGCGTAGTCCGCGACGGTATTGCGCAGGGCGGGCACTGCGCGCAGTACGGACAGCATCTGGATGGCGTAATCTTCCCAGTCGGTGGCCAGGTGCAGCGTGCCGCCGGGCTTGAGCCGGCTGGCCAACAGTTCCGCAAAGGCAGGCTGGATCAGCCGGCGCTTGTGATGGCGGGCCTTGGGCCAGGGGTCGGGAAAGAAGATGTGGACGCCGTCGAGCGTGCCGGGAGCGATCATGTGTTCCACCACGTCCACGGCGTCGTGCCGCATCACCCGGACGTTTTCCAGGCCGGCCTCGCCGATCTGCTTGAGCAGGCTGCCGATGCCCGGCATGTGGACGTCGACGGCCACAAAGTTGATGTGAGGCAGGCCCCGGGCCACGGCCACCGTGCCTTCGCCCATGCCGAACCCGATTTCCAGGACCAGCGGCGCTTCGCGTCCGAACAGGGACGTCCATTCCGCAGGGGAAAGCGGACCGGGTGCGTAAGACAGTCCCCAGCGGGGCCACAGGGTTTCGAAGGCCCTTTGCTGAGCCGGGGAAACGCGACCCTGTCGCAGCACGTAGCTGCGGATGGGGCGCAGCCCGGCGTTCAACGGATCATTCCGCTGGTGGGGGAACTGGGGGAGGCCTGGTAGGTTTTCCTGGGCATGCGTCCTGCCAGGAAGGCTTCGCGTCCGGCTTCCACGGCTTTGCGCATGGCCGATGCCATGAGGACCGGATTTTTGGCCTGGGCGATGGCCGTATTCATGAGCACGCCCGCACAGCCCAGTTCCATGGCGATCGCGGCATCCGAGGCGGTGCCTACGCCGGCATCCACGATCACGGGCACCTTGGCGTTGTCGATGATGATGCGCAGGTTCCAGGGATTGAGGATACCCATGCCCGAACCGATCAGCGAGGCCAGCGGCATGACGGCCACGCAGCCGATTTCCTCCAGGCGCTTGGCCATGATGGGATCGTCGCTGCAGTACACCAGCACCTGAAACCCTTCCTTGACCAGGATTTCCGCCGCGCTCAGGGTTTCAGCCATGTCGGGGAACAGGGTATGGGGGTCGCCCAGCACTTCCAGCTTGACGAGGCTGTGGCCGTCGAGCAGTTCGCGCGCCAGGCGCAACGTGCGCACCGCGTCCTGGGCCGTGTAGCAGCCGGCCGTGTTGGGCAGCAGCGTATAGCGGTCGGGAGGGATGACGTCCAGCAGGCTGGGTTCGTCCGGGTTCTGGCCGATGTTGGTGCGGCGGATCGCCACCGTCACGATTTCGGCGCCGCTCGCTTCCACCGCGTCGCGCGTCTGGTTGAAATCGGCGTATTTTCCGGTTCCCACCAGGAGGCGGGAGCGTACCGGTTTGCCGGCGAGGATCAGGGGGTCGTTGTTCATGGGTTCAGGCCGGTAAATTAGCCGCCGCCCACGGCGACCACGATTTCCACCTGGTCGCCGGCGGCCAGCCGGGTGGCATCAAAGCGGCTTCTAGGAACGATTTCGCCGTTGCGTTCCACGGCGATCCGGCGTTGTGCCAACCCGAGTTCGGCAATCACCTGGGACACCGTGGGAGCGGCTTCGAAACGGCGGTCCTGCCCGTTGATGGTAAGATTGATCACAGTCGTTCGACTTCCTCAGGATGCGTATTCTAGCATGAGGCGCCGGCCGGATCGTTGAGCGGGCATCGGGAACTGGCGTAGAATGTCCCCTTTGCGCGGGTGTAGCTCAATGGCAGAGCAGAAGCTTCCCAAGCTTAAGACGAGGGTTCGATTCCCTTCACCCGCTCCAACGCCAGCCTCTGCCGGGTCCCCCGGATTTTCCGATCGCGTCATCCATTGGCAGGCCCGCTTCGGCCGCCACGACCTGCCCTGGCAGGGCACGCGCGATCCCTACCGGCTCTGGGTCTCCGAAATCATGCTGCAGCAGACCCAGGTGACCACGGTCATCCCCTACTACGAACGGTTCATGAACCGCTTTCCCGATGTGGAAGCCCTGGCGGCCGCAGACGAGAATGAAGTGCTGCAGCTTTGGTCTGGCCTGGGCTATTACGCGCGGGCACGGCACCTGCACCGCTCGGCAAAACAGGTGGCGGGGCGGCTTGGGCGTTTTCCCGAAACGGCGCACGCGCTTCGGGAACTGCCCGGAGTGGGGCGTTCCACGGCGGCCGCCATCGCCGTCTTCGCGTACGGGGAACGGCAGGCCATCCTCGACGGCAACGTGAAGCGGGTGCTGTCGCGCGTCTTTGCCGTTGCGGGGAATCCGGCCCGGGCGGCCGTCTCGGCCGCCCTCTGGTCCCTGGCCGAAAGCCTGTTGCCGGAATCGGGAATCGAAACGTACACCCAGGGCCTCATGGACATCGGCGCGACCCGGTGCACGGTGCGCGACCCCCGCTGTCCGGACTGTCCCCTGCAGGACCTGTGCCAGGCCCGCCAGCGGGGGGCGGTGCACGATTATCCGGCCCGCCGCGCGGCGCGGACGGTGCCCGAAAGGGCGTTCCAGATGCTGGTGGTGGCCCGGAAGGGCCGGCTGTTGCTGGAAAAGCGCCCGGAAGGGGGAATCTGGGGAGGGCTCTGGAGCTTTCCCGAAGCGGAAGTGGGCGACGATCCGGTCGAAATCCTGCGTCGGCGCTGGGGCCTGCGGGGGCGGCCAGCGGCGGCGTTGCCACCGTTGCGGCACGCCCTGACCCACTTCCTCCTGCACATCCATCCGGTCTGCCTGGCCGTGGGCGGGGAGGAGGCCGAGTCCGGGGACGCGGGGCTGCTGTGGGTCGATGCGGCCGACGTGGCCGGTGCGGCAGTGCCCGTGCCGGTGCGCAAGGTCCTGCAGTTACTGGGCGAGTTCCCGGTGGATCACCCGGACCGCGTGTTCGGAGCGGAGTGAGCGGGCCAGGGCTTCCGCCACGTACACCGAGCGGTGCTGGCCGCCTGTGCAGCCCAGGGCGATGGTGAGCGAAGTCCGGTTGTCCCGCATGAATTCCGGAGCCCAGCGTCGCACGAAGGCCTGGACGTCTTCCACCATGCGCTGCGTGGCCGGGATGCCTTCCAGAAAGCGGGCGATTTCCGGATCCTTGCCGGTCAGCGGGCGCAGTTTCGGGTCATAGAAAGGGTTGGGAATGCACCGCACGTCGAACACGAAATCGGCGTCCAGGGGGATTCCGTGCTTGAATCCGAACGATTCGAAAAACAGGGTCAGGCGCGACGAATCCAGATCGACGAAGTCCCGGATCCAGGCCCTCAGGGTGTTGGGGGAAAGCTGGGTGGTGTCGATGCGGTGTGCGATGCCGGCCGCCGCGTCGAGCAGCCTGCGCTCCGTGCCGATGCATTCGGCAATCGAGCGCCTCCCGTCCGCCAGGGGATGGGGTCGGCGCGTTTCCGAAAAGCGTCGCACCAGGTCCTGGTCGCTCGCGTCGAGAAACAGCAGGCGCACGTCCAGGCCGGAGTGCCGCAGGTCGGCCAGGGTCTCCGGCAGGTGCTGGATCGCTTCGCCGCTGCGGACGTCGAGCGTCAGCGCGACGCGATGTTCGCCCCGGGCCACAAGGCCGTGAAGGACGTCGGCCACGAACGGCAGCGGCAGGTTGTCCATGGAGAAATAGCCGGAATCTTCCAGGGCGCGCAGGGCGACGGACTTTCCCGATCCGGACAGTCCGCTGATGAGGATGACCTGGGCGGCGGGAACGGCGGCCTTCGGGTCACTCATGGGAGTCCGGATCGGACAGCAGCTGTTCTTCGGCCATATATTCCGCCTGCCGTCGGATGAACTGCTCCGTGCTGTCGATGCCCCGCTGGGACAGGATGAAGTTGCGGGTGGCCGCTTCCACCAGTACGGCCAGGTTTCGGCCGACGGCCACGGGCAGAACCACCTGGGGCACGTCGATGCCCAGGACGTTCTGGGTATTGCGCTGGCGCGGCAGTCGGTCGAGGGCGGCCAGGTCGCCGCCGGGCGGACGTTCCAGGTGGACGATGAGCTTCAGGTTCTTGCGGGGCCGGACGGCCGTTTCGCCGAAAATGGAGCGGATGTTGATGAGTCCCAGGCCGCGCACTTCCAGGAAGTCTCGCAGCAGGGGGGGGCAGCGGCCTTGCAGGGTTGCCGGCCCGATCCGGTAGAACTCCACCACGTCATCGGCCACCAGTCCATGGCCGCGTGAGATCAGCTCGAGGGCCAGTTCGCTTTTCCCCACCGCGGAGTCGCCCGTGATGAGCACGCCGACTTCCAGAATGACCATGAACACGCCGTGCAGGGTGGTTTCTTCCGCCAGCTCCTGGCTGAGGTAATGGTGCAGCAGGTTGATGACGGTGGCGCTCGGGACCGTGGAGCCGATGACGGGGATACCCTGGGCTTCGGCAGCGGCGCCGAGGAATTCCGGGATGGGACTGCCGTCCGAGACGATGATGGCGGCCAGTTCCTCGGAGAAAATGTTTGCGAACGCCTCCTGCCGCGCCTCCGGGCCCAGGCTGCGGAGGTGGGTGATTTCCATGGGCCCCAGCACCTGGAAGCGGTGGGGGTGCGTCGGGTTGAGGTGGGCGATCAGCCCTGCACGGGAGTCGGTCAGGCTCCCCACCGGGGCGGTGCGCTGGCAGCCGTGGCGACCGGCGAGCCAGGTCAGGTGGAGCTTTTCGCGGTTTTCATTAAACAGTCGCTGGACGCTGACGTCGGGCATTGGGTGTCCACTGGTTCAGGATCTCCCAGGCCTTTGCCGGTTCGGTAACTTCCAGCAGGGCATGGCGCAGATCGGAGTCGTTGAACATTTCTGCGATTTCACTCAGCAAATGCAGGTGCTGCTCATTGGCATGTTCCGGCACGAGCAGGGCGAAAACCATCTTGACGTTCTGCCCGTCGGGGGCGTCGAAAGGGATGTCTCCCGAGATCCTGATGAACGCGCACAGGGTGTCCCTCAGCCCTTTCAGGCGGCCATGGGGCAGCGCGAAACCGTGGCCGAGTCCGGTGGATCCCAGTTTTTCACGATTGAACAGCGCGTCGAAGACCTGGCTGCGAGAAACCTGGTGGTGGTTTTCGAAAAGGATTCCGATTTGCTCGAACAGGCGTTTTTTGCTGGTGACGTCGAGCCCCAGCAGCACGTTGCCCGGATCGAGAAGACGCTGGATCGAAAGCATGGCAGGGCGGTCAGTCGGCTGCCAGGTGCTTGATGGGATTGCCCATGCGCTGGTCCTGCTGTTTTTCCTTGAGACGGATGATTTGACGGTCGAGGGTATGCACCAGTTCGTCGATGGCCGCATACATGTCCGGGTTGGTCGCTTCGGCGAACAGGTCGCGCCCCTGGACGTGGACGGTCGCTTCCACGCGCTGGATCAGTTTTTCCACCTTGAGCACGACGTTGACGTCGATGATGGGGTCGAAGTGCCGTTTGATGCGCTCCATCTTTTCCACCACATAGTCCCGGATGGCCGGGGTGATTTCCACTTGATGTCCGGTAACCGTCACTTTCATAGGGGTCTCCTCGATGAATTCAAAGCACTTTGCGCTGGCTGGCCGGATGGATCTGCATCGCTTCCCGGTATTTGGCCACGGTGCGGCGGGCTACCGTGATGCCCTGATCGGCCAGAATATCTGAAATCTTGCTGTCGGACAGGGGGTTTTTTTGGTCTTCCGCGCCGATCAGCTGCTTGATCAGGGCCCGGATGGCCGTTGAAGAGGCGGCTCCGCCCGTTTCGGTTCCCACGTGGCTGCTGAAAAAGTATTTCAATTCAAACAGGCCGCGCGGCGTCAGCATGTATTTTTGCGAAGTCACCCGTGAAATGGTGGATTCGTGCAGGCCCAGTTCGTCTGCGATTTCCCGCAGAACCAGAGGCTTCATGGCCACTTCCCCGTGCTCGAGGAAGTTTTCCTGGCGTTCGACGATGGCGCGTGACACGCGCAGGATGGTGTCGAACCGCTGCTGGATGTTTTTGATCAGCCACCGGGCTTCCTGCAACTGGGTGGACAGGTGCCCGCCGCTGTCCCGGCCCCCTTTCATGAGGTCCGCATACAAGGCGTTGATGCGCAATTTCGGCATGACGTCCTGGTTGAGGCTGACTGCCCACTTTACGCCCGCCTTGCGGACGATGACGTCCGGCGCCACATAGCGGGTTTCCGACTGGACGAACGCGGCGCCGGGTTTCGGGTTCAGGCCGGTGATGAGCTTCTGGGCCTGCCGCAGCGTTTCGTCGCTAGCCCCCAGGATTTTTTTCAGGCGTGAAAAATCGTGGGCGGCGAGCAGGGGCAGATGCTGCTTCACGATGGCCAGGGCGGCGGCGCGACCGCCGGCGGATTCCGGAAGGGCGTCCAGCTGGAGCGCCAGGCATTCGGACAGGTCGCGCGCGCCGACGCCGGCGGGATCGAGGGATTGGAGCAGTCGCAGCGCGACGTGGAGCTCGTCGGCTTCCATGCCGAGCGCTTCCGGCGCAGCCGCCCGGATTTCCTCGAGCGGGGTCTGCAGGTAGCCGGATTCGTCGAGATGTGCGAGCAGCAGGGAAATCAGCTGATGGTCGCGCTCGTTCAGGGGCATGAGCCGCAGCTGCGCCGACAGATGGTCCACCAGGGTGATGGGGGTGCTGGCCTGCTGAAACGTTTCGGCCTCACCTTCGCTGTCCCGCCAGGCGGCGGAAGGCGTCTCGTCGACGGTCCAGGTTTCGCCGGAACCCCAGTCCGGCGAGGGTTCGGGGGCGGGTTCCGCGGCTTCGCCGGCAGGCTGCGACGGCGGGGCCGCAACGGGTTCCGCGCCCTGCTCTTCGCGTTCGAGCATGGGGTTTTGCATCAGGAACTTCTCCAGCTCCTGGTCCAGGTCCAGGGTGGACAGCTGCAACAGGCGGATGGATTGTTGCAGTTGCGGCGTGAGCGCCAGGTGCTGGACGTGTTTGAGCTGCAGGTTGACTTTCATGGCTTACAGCTTGAAATGCTCGCCGAGATAGACTTTCCGGACGCTTTCATTATAGATGATTTCGTCGGGATGGCCAGCGGCCAGGACGGAACCCTGGTTGATGATGTACGCGCGGTCGCAGATGCCGAGGGTTTCGCGAACGTTGTGGTCGGTGATGAGCACGCCGATGCCGCGCTGCTTGAGAAAACGGATGATCTGCTGGATGTCCATCACGGCGATGGGGTCCACGCCGGCAAACGGCTCGTCCAGGAGGATGAAACGCGGCTTGGTGGCAAGGGCGCGGGCGATTTCCACGCGGCGCCGCTCGCCTCCCGAAAGGCTGATGGAAGGGTTGTTGCGCAAATGCGCGATGTGCAGTTCGTCCAGCAGCTGGACCAGCTCTTCCTCGCAGTCCTGCTGGGACAGCCCGCGCAGTTCGAGGACGGAACGGATGTTTTCGGCAACGGTCATGCGCCGGAATATGGAAGCTTCCTGGGGCAGGTAGGACAGTCCCAGCTGGGAGCGCCGATGGATGGGCAGCAGGCTCAGGCGGGTTGAATCCAGGAAAATGTCGCCGCCGTCGAGGGGGATCAGTCCGACGATCATATAGAAACAGGTGGTTTTCCCGGCCCCGTTGGGCCCCAGCAGCCCCACGACTTCGCCGTTCTCCACGGAAAGCGACACGTCCTTGACGACAAGCCTGGAGCGGTAGCGTTTGACCAGGTGTTCAGCGCGCAGCAGGCTCATGGCTTTCCTCCCGGGTCGCGCTTGCCCGGGTCGCGTTTCCCCGGGTCGGCTTTGGTGGGGGGCTGTCCGGCCGTGTCCGGATTCGCCTTTTCGCTCTTTTTGGGCTGCAAGGTGACATGCACGCGCCCGCCCGGTGCCGCCTGGTCCTGGCCGGGCCCGCCGCGTGCCTGGAGGAATTCGGTCTTGGTGTCGTAGGAAAGGTAGTCGCCCCGGATTTCGTCCTTGTCGCGATGCACCACCGCCTTCTCGAAAAGTTCCACGCGGTCGATTTTGCCGTTGTATTCCATGTGCTGCGCGACGCCGTCGATCCATTCGTTCACGCCGTCCCGCTTCTGCCGGAAGGTGACGGGGTTGCCGTAGGCCGACGCGTATTTGAACCCGTCGGGGTCTTCCCGCACGGTCATGTGGTCGGCCGTGAGCCGGATGGTGCCTTGGGTCAGGATGACTTTTCCTTCGAAATAGGTGATCTTCTTGGTGTCGTCCGCCGTCAGCTTGTCGGCCTCGATGTTGACCGGCTTGTCGCGGTCGCCCCGCTCTGCGTGGGCAGGCAGGCAGCAGGCGGCGAACAGCAGGACGGTGGCGTTAAGGGCGGCGCGGCGGCGGCAGGTAGGTGACTTTGGCACGGGTGAATTCGGCTATCCGGGTCTTGTTGTTGGCGATCATGCTGAGCGCGGTCAGGATGTTTTTTCCATAATGGATCACGACGGGCTGGTCCGAAATGCCGATGCCCCGCTGTGGGTAGACCTTGAGTATGGAGGTGTTGACCACGGTTAGCGGCTGGTCCTGGGTGGGTTCGCGGGTGACGACCACGTTGCCCGTGAAAACCACTTCGTCCTCCTTTCCCGAACGGACGGCGCGTTCTGAACGTACGGTGATCGCAGGGGCGTCAGGCTCCAGGGACGTAAACACCACGTCGTCGAAATGCGACGTGTCGTCGTCGGGGTAATGTACCATTTTACTGGCGTTGAGCGTATAGCGGATCTGTCCCCGATCCCCCAGCTGGCGGGCGGCGAAACGCTCCATGACGAGGTCGGGGTCGTGGCGCAGCCGGCGTCCTTCGGGCAGGGGGTTGCTTTCCACCACGCGCCACAGCCAGGCCGTCACCATGGCCAGCAGCAGGACGACCGCGACCGGGGCCCAGGCTTCCAGGTTGTGGGTCAGCCGAGCCATGGGCGCAGCGTCTCCTGCCATTGTCCGCGGGCGCCCAGCAGCATTTCCGCAGCGCAGCGCACGGCGCCGCGCCCTCCCCCGAGCGGCGCGATCCAGTGCGCCTGGGCCCGCACCGCTTCCGGCGCTTCGGGGACCGTCAGCGCGAGGCCGCTGGCACGCAGGACCGGCAGGTCGGGCAGGTCGTCGCCCATGTAGGCGACGGCGTTCCAGTCCAGGCCGAGCTGGTCGAGCAGGGACTGGCAGGCGGCGCGCTTGTCCTGTGAGCCCTGGATGACGTGCCGGATGCCCAGCTCGCGGGCACGCGCGTCGACGATGGGGGACGTGCGGCCGGTGATGATGGCGATGGCGATGCCGCCTTGCTGCAGCAGCTTGAGCCCGAGGCCGTCGCGCACATGGAACGATTTGGACTCGCGCCCTTCGCTGTCGAACGTGAGGGCGCCGTCCGTCATGACGCCATCCACGTCGAAGGCGGCGAGACGGATTTCCGTCGCCCGCCGGGCCAGCGCTTCGGGAGTGAGCGTCGCCATGGTCAGATGATGCCGGCGCGCAGGAGGTCGTGCATGTTGAATGCGCCCACGAGCTTGCCGTCATCGTCCACGACGAACAGGCCGAATATCTTGCGCTCCTGCATGATCGCCGCCGCTTCGGCCGCCAGGGCGTCAGGCCGGGTCACCACGGGATGGGTGGTCATCAGGTCGCACACCTTGATGTCGTGAATGGCGGTCTGTCCGCTTTCCAGGGCGCGGCGCAGGTCGCCGTCCGTGAAGGCCCCGACGAGCCTGCCCTGCTCATCCACCACGGCGGTCATGCCCAGCGCCTTGTCGGACATTTCCACGAGCGCCTGCGCCACGGTCGCCCCGGAAGGGACGCGCGGCACCCGCAGGTCCCCGTGCATGATTTCCTGGACCGTGAGCAGCAGCCGTTTCCCGAGGGACCCGCCGGGATGGGTGCGGGCGAAGTCGGCGGCGGAAAAACCCCTGGCCTTGAGCAGGGTGACGGCCAGGGCGTCCCCCAATGCCAGTACGGCCGTGGTGCTGGCCGTGGGCGCCAGGTTGAGCGGGCAGGCTTCGCGCGAAACCGAGGCGTCCAGGTGCACGTCCGCCAGGCGGGCGAGGCGGGACTGCGGGTTGCCGGTGATGGCGATGAGGCGCGTGCCGCGCCGCTTGAGGAGCGGGGCGATGACCAGGAGCTCCTCGCTTTCGCCCGAATTCGACAGGGCCAGCAGCAGGTCTTCTGCCGCGATCATGCCGAGGTCGCCGTGGCTTGCTTCGGCCGGATGCATGAAGAATGCCGGGGTTCCGGTGCTTGCAAGCGTGGAAGCGATCTTGTTGCCCACGTGCCCGGATTTGCCGATGCCGCTGACCACGATCCGCCCCGTGCAGGCGAGCATGAGGTGGTGGGCGGCGACAAACGAATCGTCGAGCCGTGCGGACAGCTGTTCGATGGCTTCGGACTCGATGGACATCACGTCACCGGCCAGGTCGAGAATGGATGCGTCGTTCATGGATGCTTTGGCGCCTCGGGAATCATGACTTGGAATTATACTTGAGGGGATGAACGATACGCTTGAACTTGTCCTGATTTTGCTGCTGTCGGCCACAGTGACGGTGTCGCTTTTCAAGCGGTTTCGGTTGCCGGCCATGCTGGGCTACCTGCTTGCTGGCATCCTGATCGGTCCCCATGCCACCGGCCTCATCCCGCCGGACGAAGGAACCCGGGGGCTTGCGGAGTTTGGCGTCATTTTCCTGATGTTTACCGTGGGCCTGGAGTTCAGCCTGGGCCAGCTGGTGTCCATGCGGCGTACCGTATTCGGCCTGGGAGGGGCGCAGATGGCCGTCACCCTGGCCGCGGGCTTTGGCCTTGCCCGCGCCGCCGGGCTCGACTGGCAGGGCAGCGTGGCCCTGGCCGGGGCGCTGGCGCTTTCCTCCACCGCCATCGTGTCGCGCCTGCTGTCGGAACGGCTGGAGCTCAAATCGCCCCATGGCCAGCGCATCATGGGCGTGATGCTGTTCCAGGATTTGGCGGTGGTGCCCCTGCTCATCCTGATTCCCGAGCTCGCGCAGCACCAGGGGGGGCTTGTCCACGTGCTGGGGTTTGCAGCGCTCAAGGCCGTCGTGGTCCTGGCCCTGCTGCTCGGCTTCGGGAAGCGGTTCATGAGCCGCTGGTTCAACTGGGTGGCCCGGCAAAAGTCTTCCGAAGTGTTCATCCTCAACGTGCTGCTCGCGACCCTCGCCATGGCCTGGATCACCCATCGCGCCGGCCTTTCCCTGGCGCTCGGCGCCTTCGTGTCCGGCGTGCTGATTTCCGAGACCGATTACCGGTACCAGGTCGAAGACTATATCAAGCCGTTTCGCGACGTGTTGCTGGGGCTGTTCTTCATTTCCATCGGAGCCCTGCTCGACCTTTCGGTGGTGGCATCCCAGTTTCCCTGGGTGGTCGGCGTGCTGGTCGTGTTGCTGCTGCTCAAGCTCGCCATCGTGTACGGGCTGGCGCGGATGTTCGGCGACATCGATTCGGTGGCGTTGCGCACGGCCCTTGCCGTGGCGCCGGCCGGTGAGTTCGGCTTCGTCCTGCTGGCCCAGGCGGAAGGGGTCCGGCTGTTGCCGGAAGCCACGCTGCAGGTGGCGCTGGCCGCCATGCTGGTGTCCATGCTGCTGTCGCCGCTCATCATCCTGATGAGCGACCGCATCGTCATGTACTGCTGCGAAAGCGAATGGACCTTGCGTTCCCTGGCCCTGCACGAACTTTCGGCCCGCAGCTACGGCGCGCACAGGCACGTCATCGTGTGCGGGTACGGGCGCAGCGGACAGAACCTGTCCCGCTTCCTGGAGCAGGAAGGCCTGACGGTCATCGCACTCGACATGGATCCGCAGCGCGTGAGGGCAGCGGCCGTCGCCGGCGAATCGGTGGTATTCGGCGATGCCGGGCGGCGCGAAGTGCTGGTGGCCGCAGGCTTGCACCGGGCCGCGGCGGTGGTGGTGACGTTTGCCGACACCGCCGTGTCGCTGGCCATCATCAGTCACGTGCGCGAACTGGAGCCCGGGCTGCCGGTCATCGTGCGCACGTTCGACGATGCCGACCTGGATCGCCTGAAAGACGCCGGCGCGGCCGAAGTGGTTCCGGAAATCCTGGAAGGCTCCCTGATGCTTGCGTCCCACGCCATGCTGGAGCTGGGCGTTCCCCTGGCGCGCGTTCTCAAGCGCATCCGGCAGGTGCGGTCCGAGCGGTATCACCTGATGCGCGGCTTTTTCCGAGGAACCACGGACGAGGCGGGGGAAAGCGCGGAGCAATCGCAGCCCAGGCTGCATTCCGTGGTCATCAACGAAGGGGCTTATGCCAACGGTCGCATGCTGCGGGACCTCATGCTGGACCAGCTGGGCGTGGAAGTGACGGCCATCCGCCGGCATGGCATCCGCGGCCTCATGCCCGGCGCCGAAACCCGGCTGGTGCCCATGGACGTGGTGGTGCTGCTGGGACTGCCGGAATCCCTGTCACAAGCTGAAACACGGTTGCTGCAGGGCTGAAGTTGGTCAGCAGCCCTCCGGTGGTTTAACATAGCGCGTTTCGATCCTGCGGTATTTGTGTCAGAGACGTGACAAACCTGGTAGAAATTTCCGACCTGAATTTCGGGTACAACGACCGGCTGGTACTCAAGGGCATCAACCTGACGGTGCCCAAAGGCAGCCTGGTCGCCATCATGGGGCTGAGCGGATGCGGCAAGACCACCCTGCTGCGGCTGATCGGCGGCCAGCTGCGTGCGCGCGAAGGTTCCGTGGAAGTGGCCGGCTACCGGCTCAACCACATCAGCCAGCACGACCTGTACGTCCTGCGCCGGCGCCTGGGAATGCTGTTCCAGTTCGGCGCGCTGTTTACCGATCTGTCCGTTTACGACAACGTGGCGTTCCAGATGCGCGAACATACTGATTTGCCGGAAAGCCTCATCCGGGACCTGACGCTCATGAAGCTCAATGCCGTGGGCCTGCGCGGCGTGCATTCCCTCATGCCGTCCGAACTGTCCGGCGGCATGGCGCGGCGCGTGGCGCTCGCACGGGCCACGGCGCTGGATCCGGAACTGATCCTCTACGACGAGCCGTTTGCAGGGCTCGACCCCATTTCGCTCGGCGTGATCGGCCAGCTCATCCGCCGCCTCAATGATGCGCTCGGCGCCACATCGGTGCTGGTGACGCACGATGTCCAGGAGTCCTTGAAAATTGTCGATTACGTGTACTTTGTTTCCGAAGGGGTTATCGTGGCCCAGGGGACGCCGGATGAGATACGCGCGTCCGCCACGCCTTTCGTGCACCAGTTTGTCTGGGGTGAAGTGGATGGCCCGTTGCCGTTCCACTACCCGGCGCAAGCCATGCAGAACGACCTTGGCCTGAGAGGGGGTTGATACCATGCCTTTGGAAAGAACCCTGCGCGGGGTCCGCCTGATCGGCGACCGGACGCTCCGGATCGTGGAAAGGGTCGGGGCCACCGTCGCGTTCCTGGGGCTGATACTGGCCCAGTCGGGCCCGAGCTTCCGCCGCTTCGGGCTGGTGATCCGGGAAATCTTCTATGCCGGCGTACAGTCCCTCATCATCATCCTGGTGTCCGGCCTGTTCGTGGGCATGGTGTTGGGCCTGCAGGGCCATGAAACCTTGCAGAACTACGGATCGGAACAAAGCGTGGGCGTGCTGGTGGCCCTTTCGCTGGTGCGCGAGCTGGGGCCGGTGGTGTCCGCCCTGCTGTTCGCGAGCAGGGCCGGTTCGGCCATCACGGCGGAAATCGGCCTGATGAAGGCGACCGAGCAGCTGTCGGCCATGGAAATGATGGCCGTCAGCCCGATCGCGCGTGTCGTGGCCCCCCGTTTCTGGGGCGGCGTGTTTTCCATGCCGCTGCTCGCCATGCTGTTCAGCGCCATGGGCATCATCGGCGGGTTTCTGGTGGCCGTGGTGATCATCGGCGTGGATGACGGCGCATTCTGGTCCCAGATGCAGGCGGCCGTGGATTTCCGGCACGACATCGTCAACGGGATCATCAAAAGCGTGGTGTTCGGGGTTGCCGTTTCCGCGATCGCCACGTTCGAAGGCTACGAGGCGCCCCCCACGGCGGAAGGGGTGTCCGGCGCAACCACGCGCACCGTGGTGAGTTCGTCGCTGGCCATACTGGCGCTGGACCTGGTCATGACGGCATTTATGCTGAAGGGGTGGAATTGATGGAACGCGGCACTTTGAATCTTTGGGTAGGCATTTTTGTCCTGCTGGGTTTTATTTCCTTTCTGATGCTCGCGTTCAAGGTGGGCAACCTGACGGCCGGCGGGTCGGGCAGCACCTACACCGTGGTGGCGCATTTTGACAACATCGGGCAGCTCAAGGAGCGGGCGCCCGTCCGCAGCGCGGGCGTGCTGGTGGGCCGCGTCCAGGGCGTGCAGTTCGACCCCGTGCACTACAACGCGGAAGTGACAATGGCCATCGATTCCCAGTTCAAGTTTCCCAAGGACACGTCCGCGTCGGTGCTGACGTCCGGCATTCTCGGGGAACAATATATCGGCCTGGATGCAGGCGGCGACGACAAGATGCTCAAGAACGGCGATGAAATCAAGCTGACGCAGGGCGCCATGGTTCTGGAGCGGCTGATCGGGCAGTTCCTGTTCAGCAAGGCCCAGGAAGGCAACGCCGACAAGGGAGGTCAAAAATGAACCGGATGCTGAAGGCGAAAGGGGCGGTCGCGGGAGTGCTGCTGCTGGCGGGGCTGTGGGCCGGTGCGGCCGTGCCCAGTCCGGATACGGTGATCCGCACGACGGCGGACGAAGTCATCGCCGCCATCAAGTCGGACAAGGCCATCCAGAATGGCGACCGGTCCAAGGCTTATGCGCTGATCAACCAGAAGGTGCTGCCGCATTTCGATTTCAACCGGATGACCCGGCTGGCGGTGGGCCGCAGCTGGCGCCAGGCCTCGCCCGAACAGCAAAAGCAGCTGATCGACGGCTTCAGGGACCTGCTGGTGCGCACCTATGCGAGCTCGCTTTCCCAGTACAAGGACCAGGTCGTTCAGATCAAGGGTACGGACAGCCAGCCGGGCGACTCCGATGCGGTGGTGCACACCGTCATCGTGCCTTCGGGCGGACAGTCCGTCCCCATCGATTACAGCATGGAAAAGAACAATGACGAGTGGAAGGTTTACGACATCAAGGTCGACGGCGTGAGCCTGGTCACGAACTACCGCAGCGAATTCGCCGACGTCGTGCGGCGCGACGGCGTGGATGGGCTCATCAAGGCCCTCGACGAAAAACGCAAGCTGGCAGAAAAGAAATGACCGGGCAGGCACAGCCGCTGGCGCTGACCGGACCGCTGGTCATGGACACTGCCCACGAGGTGTTGCGGCAAGCGGGCGGCGCCGCAAGCCGGCAGGACCTGACCATCGATTTTTCCGGGGCCACGGACATCGACTCGTCGGCCCTGGCGCTCATGATGCAATGGCGGCGCGAGGCGGAGGCGGCCGGCAAGACGGTCAGTTTCGTCAATGTGCCGGACAACCTGCGCGTGCTGGCGGAACTCTACGGCGTCTCCTTCCTCCTCGACCACCATCCCGTGCCGACCTGAACGGGGCCCGGCGATTCCCACATGTCAGCAGCCATCGAAATTCGCGGCGCGGAAAAGCATTTCGGGCCGCTGCACGCGTTGAAGGCGGTCGACCTGACCGTCGAAGCGGGCGAGTTTTTTGCGCTGCTCGGACCCAACGGGGCCGGCAAGACCACGCTCATCAACCTGCTTGCGGGATTGTCCCGCCCGGACGGCGGCAGCCTCAAGGTCATGGGATACGACGTGGCGCGGGACTACCGCCAGGCGCGCCGCAACCTGGGGGTGGTGCCGCAGGAGCTGGTGTTTGACCCCTTTTTCACTGTGCGGGAAACGCTCGAGATCCAGTCCGGCTACTTCGGGTTGCGCAGGAACGACGACTGGATCGATGACCTGCTGCACAACCTCCAGCTGTCGGACAAGGCCCAGGCCAACATGAGGGCCCTGTCGGGCGGCATGAAGCGGCGGGTGCTGATTGCCCAGGCGCTGGTGCACCGGCCGCCGGTGATCGTGCTGGACGAACCGACTGCCGGCGTCGACGTGGCCTTGCGGCAAAGCCTGTGGAAATTCATCCAGCGCCTGAACCGCGAAGGGCACACCATCCTGCTCACCACCCATTACCTGGAGGAGGCGGAAACCCTGTGCCGGCGGGTGGCCATCTTGCGGCAGGGGCAGATCGTGGCGGACGACACGACCGAAAACCTCCTGCGGTCGAGTACGTCCGGAAAACTGGAAGACGTGTTTGTGTCCCTCATGCGGGACCAAGACGTCGCGGCCGAGGCGTAGGCGGTGGGCGGATTCCGGACCCTGCTGTTCAAGGAAGTGCTGCGTTTCTGGAAAGTGTCTTTCCAGACCGTCCTGGCGCCGCTGGTGTCCACCCTGCTCTACCTGCTGGTGTTTGCCCAGGTCATGGCGGACCATGCGGAAATCTACCCGGGCGTGCCTTACGCCGCATTCCTCATCCCGGGGCTCGTGATGATGGCCATGCTGCAAAACGCCTTTGCCAACAGTTCGTCGAGCCTGGTTCAGTCCAAAGTGACCGGCAACCTCGTGTTCGTGTTGCTGACCCCGCTGTCCCACGGGGAGTTTTACTGGGCCTACGTGCTGGCTTCCGTGATTCGCGGCGCCCTGGTCGGCCTGGTGGTGTTCCTTTCGGCCTGGGGGTTTGTGGCGATTCCGGTGCGCGAGCCGTTCTGGGCCCTTCTGTTCGGGGTGCTCGCGACGGTCATGGCGGGTACCCTGGGCGTGCTGGCCGGCATCTGGGCGGAGAAGTTCGACCAGATGGCCGCCTGGCAAAATTTCGTTGTCCTGCCCCTGACATTTCTGTCCGGCGCATTTTATACGCTGCATTCCCTGCCGCCCTTTTGGGAGGCGCTGTCCCGCTTCAACCCGTTTTTTTATGCCATCGACGGGTTCCGCTACGGCTTTCTGGGCAGCAGCGACGTTTCCCCGTGGCAGTCCCTCTTGATTGTCGGGGGTACCTGTTTCGCTTTATCATGGACGACCCTGGCATTGCTGCGCAAAGGATGGCGCTTGCGAACCTGAGCCGGGGACAGCGGACGGAATCCAAAATGGTATTGCCTCAGGACATCAAACAGTACATCGAATCCGGCCTGCCCTGCGAACGGGTGGAAGTGAGCGGGGACGGACATCATTTTGAGGCGCTCGTCGTGAGCCCCCTTTTTGCCGGAAAATCCCGCGTAGCCCAGCATCAGCTCGTTTACAAGGCGCTCGGAGACCGCATGCGCGAGGAAATCCACGCGCTTTCCATGCGGACGCTCACGCCCGAACAGTGGGCGGCCCTGGGCGGCCACTGACCGGTTTTTCCCGACGTGGACCAGCTTGTCATTGCGGGGGGGAAGCCCCTCGCCGGTGAAATCGAAGTTTCCGGCGCCAAAAATGCCGCACTTCCGATTCTCTGTGCCGGATTGCTGACCGAACAGCCGCTCGCTCTCGACAACGTGCCCGACCTGAAAGACGTGGGCACGCTGCTGCGCCTTCTGGGCAGCATGGGTGTTGGCGTCGATCGCGCCCCGCACCGCGTGACCCTGTGCGCCGAGTCGGTGGGCAGCCCGGTGGCGCCCTACGACCTGGTCAAGACCATGCGGGCGTCCATTCTCGTGCTGGGCCCGCTGCTCGCGCGGTTCGGCCATGCCCGCGTGTCGCTGCCTGGAGGGTGCGCCATCGGCGAGCGTCCGGTGGACTTGCACATCAAGGGGTTGCAGGCCATGGGCGCGAAAATCGACATCGAGCACGGCTACATCGTGGCCGAAGCGCCCCGGCTCAAGGGGGCGCGCATATTCATGGACACCGTGACGGTGACGGGAACCGAGAACCTCATGATGGCTGCGGCGCTGGCGGAAGGGGTCACCGTCCTGGAAAACGCGGCGCGGGAGCCGGAAGTGATCGACCTGGCCGAATGCCTGGTTCGCATGGGCGCGCGCATCCGGGGGCACGGTTCAGACGTCGTGACCATCGAAGGCGTACCCCGGCTCCTGGGGGCGCATCATCGGATCATGCCGGACCGCATTGAAACCGGGACCTTTCTCGTGGCTGCCGCCGCCACCGGAGGGGACGTCCGGCTGGTGGGCGCGCGGGCGGACACGCTCGACGCCGTGCTGGACAAGCTGGAGGAGGCGAACGCGGTCGTTGAACGGGGTGACGGCGAAATCCGGGTGCGGATGCGCGGTCCGAACCACGGCGTGAGCCTGCGGACGGCCCCTTACCCCGCCTTTCCGACCGACATGCAGGCCCAGTTCATGGCCATGAACGCCGTGGCCCAGGGCACGACGGTGGTCACGGAGACCATTTTTGAAAATCGCTTCATGCATGTGCAGGAATTGCGCCGCCTGGGCGCCAACATCGAAGTGGAAGGCAATGCGGCCATCATCCGGGGGGTGTCGAAGCTTGAAGGAGCGGCCGTCATGGCCACCGACCTGCGCGCTTCGGCAAGCCTCGTGATCGCCGGCCTGATTGCCCACGGCGAGACGGTAGTGGACCGGATTTACCATCTCGATCGCGGATATGAAAGAATCGAGCAGAAGCTCTCCCAACTGGGAGCGGCCATTGTTCGTCGTTCGAACGGAGATGGGGAATGAACGCAGGCGAAGCGCTCTCGTCCTATGACGGCGTCACGATCGCGCTGTCCAAGGGCCGGATTTTCGACGACACGGCGCCGCTGCTGAAGCGGGCCGGCATCGTGCCGCTGGCCGACCCGGAATCGTCGCGCCAGCTCATTTTGCCCACCAACCGCCCCGATGTGCGGCTGGTGATCGTGCGTGCTTCGGACGTGCCCACGTACGTGCAGTACGGCGCCGCCGACATCGGCATCGCCGGCAAGGACGTCCTGATGGAGCACGGCGGCGGGGGCCTGTACCAGCCCCTGGACCTCCGGATCGCCCAGTGCCGCCTCATGGTGGCGGTGCCCCGCGGCTTCGACTACGCCGGGGCGATCGGCCGCGGCGCGCGGCTGCGGGTGGCCACCAAGTACGCCGTGACCACGCGCAACCATTTTGCCGAAAAGGGCGTGCACGTCGACCTCATCAAGCTCTATGGCTCCATGGAGCTGGCGCCGCTCACGGGGCTGGCGGACGTGATCGTGGACCTGGTGAGCAGCGGCAACACCCTCAAGGCAAACCACCTCGAAGCCGTGGAGGAGATTGCGCGCATCAGCGCCCGTCTGGTGGTCAACGTGGCGGCCTGGAAACTCGACAGGGCGCGCATCGCCCCGATTGTCGAGGCGTTTGAAGCGGGACTGGAGGATTCGGCATGAATTTGCGCCGCATGAACACGGCCGATCCGGGCTTCGGGCCGGCCCTAGACCGGCTCACCTCGTTTGAAATGGCCCAGGATCCGGCCGTGGACCAGGCCGTCGCCGACATCGTGGCGGACGTCAAGCGGCGTGGCGATGCGGCACTGCTGGAATACACCGCCCGCTTCGACCGCCTGAAGGTTTCCCGGGCGGCCGACCTGGAACTGCCGCACGAAACGCTGCAGCGGGCGCTCGACGGCCTGCCCTCCGGACAGCGCGCCGCGCTGGAACAAGCGGCGGAGCGCATCAGGCAGTTTCACGAGCGCCAGCGGGGCGAAAGCTGGACTTACGCGGAAGCGGACGGCACCGTGCTGGGACAGCAGGTCACGCCCCTCGATCGCGTGGGGCTGTACGTGCCGGGCGGCAAGGCGGTGTATCCCTCGTCGGTGCTCATGAATGCGATTCCGGCCGCGGTGGCCGGAGTCGGGGAAATCGTCATCGTCGTGCCGACGCCGGACGGGGTTCGCAACGACCTGGTGCTGGCCGCTGCGGCGTTGGGCGGGGCCCGGCGGGTCTTCACCGTCGGGGGCGCCCAGGCCATTGCGGCGCTGGCCTACGGGACCGAAACGGTTCCGGCCGTGGACAAGATCGTGGGACCGGGCAACGCCTACGTGGCGGCCGCCAAGCGGCGCGTGTTCGGGGTCGTGGGCATCGACATGGTGGCGGGACCGTCGGAAATCCTGGTGATTTCGGATGGCAGCGCACCGCCGGAATGGGTCGCCATGGACCTGTTTTCCCAGGCGGAGCACGACGAGCTGGCGCAGTCGCTGCTGCTCTGCCCGGACGCGGGATATCTTGACCGCGTGGAGGATGCCATGCGCCGCCTGGTCCTGACCATGCCGCGGCGCGCCGTCATCGAAGCGTCGCTGGCGGGTCGCGGCGCCCTGATCCAGGTTCGCGACCTGGAGGAGGCCTGTGCCCTGGCCAACCGGATCGCACCGGAACATCTGGAGCTGTCTGTGGCCGACGGCGAGCGCTGGCTGCCGTCCATACGCCATGCCGGCGCCGTGTTTGTCGGGCCCTACAGTTCGGAATCCCTGGGCGATTACTGCGCCGGACCCAACCACGTGCTGCCCACCGGGCGCACGGCGCGGTTTGCCTCTCCCCTGGGCGTCTACGATTTCCAGAAACGCAGCAGCCTCATCAAGGTTTCCCCTGCCGGCGCCGTCACGCTGGGAAAAGTCGCCAGGGTCCTGGCCGAATGCGAAGGGCTGACTGCCCATGCGTGTTCGGCGGCGTACCGTCTGGAGGGCTGACTTGGACGATTGCATCCGGGAGGAAATCCGGGCGCTCAAAGCCTATGAAGTGCCTTCGGCCGAAGGCATGGTCAAGCTGGACGCCATGGAAAACCCCTACCGTCTCCCGCCCTCCCTGCAGGAGGATTTGGGCCGGCGCCTGGCTGCGCTCGACATCAACCGCTATCCGGATGCCAACCCGGAACGGCTGAAGGCCCTGCTGCGCCAGGCCATGGGCATCCCGTCCGGAGCCGCCCTCGTCCTGGGCAACGGTTCCGATGAACTCATCCAGATGCTGGCGCTTGCCGTGGCGAAGCCCGGCGCCGTAGTCCTGGGCGTGGAGCCGTCTTTCGTCATGTTCCGCATGATCGCCACGTTTGTCGGGATGCGCTACGTGGGCGTACCCCTGCGCCCCGACTTTTCGGTGGACGGCCCCGCGCTGCTGGAAGCCGTTCGCAGGGAGCGGCCGGCCCTGACGTTTGTCGCCAACCCCAACAACCCCACCGGCAACCACTTCGATCCTGAAGCGATTGACGCCGTCATTCGGCATTCGCCCGGCCTGGTGGTGGTGGACGAGGCGTATTACCCCTTTGCCGACCATTCCTTCCTGCCCCGGCTCCTCGCGAGTCCCAACCTGCTGGTCATGCGCACCGTGTCCAAGCTGGGCCTTGCCGGCATCAGGCTGGGACTCCTGGCGGGCCCCCCGGCCGTTCTGGACCAGGTGGACAAGGTCAGGCTGCCGTACAACATTTCGGTCCTGGACCAGGCGGCCGCCCAGGAAGTGCTGTCCCGTCCCGCCGTATTGCAGGAACAGGCGTCGCGCATCCGGGAGCAGCGCGGCGTCCTGGCGGAACGGCTGGCCGGCGTGGCCGGGGTGACCGTCTTCCCGAGCGCGGCCAATTTCCTCCTGTTCCGCGTGGCGCAGGCCTCCCGCGTCTTTGAAGGGCTTCGCCATCGTGGTATATTGATCAAGAACTTGAGTGCGGCCCATCCGCTGCTGGCGGATTGTTTGCGGGTCACTGTCGGCACCCCGGAGGAAAACCGCCAGTTCCTGCAAGCGCTTCAAGACACCTTAAAATGACCGGGCCCCGAAGGGGCGCTTGACTGACACCAACTTGCTTCCAGGCCATCCATGCGGTCGGCACAGATTACGCGGAACACGCTCGAAACCCAGGTTACGGCTGAAATCAATCTCGACGGCCAAGGACTGGCGCGCCTTGATACCGGGATCGCTTTCCTGGATCACATGCTCGACCAGGTGGCCCGTCACGGCCTCATGGACCTCGCGGTCCAGTGCAAGGGGGATTTGCACATCGACGCCCACCACAGCGTCGAAGACATCGGCATCACCCTGGGCCAGGCCTTTGCGAAGGCCTTGGGCGACAAGAAAGGCGTGCGCCGGTACGGCCACGCGGTCGTGCCCCTGGACGAAGCCCTGTCGCGGGTCGCGGTCGACCTGTCGGGCCGCCCCGGCCTTTTTTTCGACGTGCCTTTCAGCCGGGCGCGCATCGGGGAGTTTGACGTGGACCTGTTCCACGAATTCTTCCAGGGCTTTGTCAACCACGCCCACCTGACATTGCACGTGGACAACCTCAAGGGGCGCAACGCCCACCACCAGGCTGAAACCGTTTTCAAGGCGTTCGGCCGCGCCCTGCGCGCAGCCGTCGAACTGGACCCCCGCATTGCCGGCGTGACGCCATCCACCAAGGGATCCCTTTAAGCATCGGACAACGGTCTTGACTCATATTGCGGTAGTGGATTACGGCATGGGCAACCTGCGTTCCGTGGCAAAGGCATTGGAACACGTGGCGCCCCATGTCCCTGTGGAAGTCACCGGCGACCCGGAGCGCGTGCGCGCGGCGCAGCGTGTTGTGTTTCCGGGCCAGGGGGCCATGCCGGACTGCATGCGGGAGCTTGACCAGCGCAGGTTGCGTCCGGCTGTGCTCGAAGCGGCACGCAGCAAGCCTTTCCTCGGACTGTGCATCGGGCTGCAAATGCTGTTTGAGGAATCGGAAGAGGGGCCGGCGCGAGGACTTGGCCTGCTCGGAGGATCCGTGCGCCGGTTTCCCGAAGCGCGCATGTTTGCCCGGGACGGGCAGCGTCTCAAGGTGCCGCACATGGGCTGGAACCAGGTTTACCGGTCGGGCAGCCACCCCCTGTGGGCCGGCATTCCCGACGGATCCCGCTTCTATTTCGTGCACAGCTATTACGTGGAAGCGCACGATTCCGCGCTGGGTGCCGCGGCGAGCCGCTACGGCCTCGAGTTCACCTGCGCCGTGGCGCGCGACAACCTTTTTGCCGTCCAGTTTCACCCCGAGAAAAGTGCCGGCGCAGGCCTGGCGTTGCTGAGCAATTTTGTCCACTGGAATCCCTGAGTGCCCCCATGATCCTGATCCCTGCAATTGACCTTAAAGACGGCCGCTGCGTCCGGTTGCGCCAGGGCCTGATGGAAGAAGCGACGGTGTTCTCGGACGAGCCCGCCCAGATGGCGCGCCATTGGCTGGAGCAGGGCGCGCGCCGCCTGCATTTGGTGGATTTGAACGGCGCTTTCGCCGGAAAGCCCGTCAATGAGCGGGCCATGCGCGAAATCGTCGATGAAGTGAACGGCGAAATTCCCGTCCAGCTGGGCGGCGGCATCCGGACGCTGGACGTGATCGAGCGCTATCTGGACAGCGGCGTGTCGGAAGTGATCATCGGTACGGCCGCGGTCAAGAATCCGGGGTTTTTGCACGAAGCCTGCGACGCTTTCCCCGGCCACATCATGGTGGGACTCGATGCGCGCGACGGCAAGGTGGCCGTGGACGGATGGTCCAAGCTGACCGGCCACGAGGTGGTGGACCTGGCGCGGCGTTTCCAGGATTACGGCGTGGAAGCCGTCATCTACACGGACATCGGCCGGGACGGCATGCTGAGCGGCGTGAACGTTCCCGCCACCGTCGCCCTGGCCCGTTCCCTCACGATCCCTGTGATCGCGAGCGGCGGCATCACCGGGCTGGACGACGTGCGTGCCCTGTGCGCCGTGGAAGACGAAGGCATCATGGGTGCCATTACGGGACGCGCCATATACGAAGGCACGCTCAACTTCGCCGAAGCCAACCAGCTGGCCATCAGCCTTTCGCGTCCCCCGGCGCTCGGGCTTTGAGCATGGGGCTCGCCAAGCGGATCATTCCCTGCCTGGATGTCAACGCCGGCCGTGTCGTCAAGGGAGTCAATTTCGTCGGCCTGCGCGATGCGGGCGACCCGGTCGAGATTGCCCGCAGGTACGACGAACAGGGGGCGGATGAGGTCACTTTTCTGGACATCACCGCAAGTTCCGATGGGCGGGGGCTGCTCATTCCCATCATCGAAGCGGTTTCGTCCCAGGTTTTCATTCCCCTCACGGTGGGCGGCGGCGTCCGGGAAGTGGGGGACGTGCGCCGGCTGCTCAACGCCGGAGCCGACAAAGTCAGCATCAATACCTCTGCCGTCCTGAATCCCGGCCTGGTGGCGGATGCGGCGCAACGGTTCGGCTCCCAGTGCATCGTGGTGGCCATCGATGCCAAGCGGGCGGACACCCCCTCGGGATGGGGCGTGTTCACCCACGGCGGACGCAATGCCACCGGGCTGGATGCCGTGGCCTGGGCCGAACGCTGTGCCGCCCTGGGCGCGGGGGAACTGCTGCTGACCAGCATGGACCGGGATGGCACCAAGGCCGGTTTCGACCTGGATCTGACGCGGGCCGTGGCCGATGCGGTGGGCGTGCCCGTCATCGCGAGCGGCGGCGTGGGCGAGCTGCAACACCTCAGTGATGGCATACTGCAGGGACATGCGGACGCCGTCCTGGCGGCCAGCATTTTCCACTACGGGGAATTCACGGTCCGTCAGGCGAAGGATTTCATGGCGGCCCGGGGCATCGAGGTGCGCTTGTGACAACCTGGCTTGACGCGGTACATTGGAACGGGCAGGGCCTGGTGCCGGCCATTGCCCAGGACGCATCCACCGGACGGGTGCTGATGGTCGGGTGGATGAACCGGGAGGCGCTGCAGCGGACCGCGGAGAGCGGGACGGCCGTCTACTGGTCGCGTTCCAGGCAGCAGATGTGGCACAAGGGCGAAGTTTCCGGGCATGTGCAGCGGGTGCGTGAAATTCGACTGGACTGCGATGCCGACGTGATTTTGCTCCAGGTGGAACAGGTGGGGGGGATTGCCTGCCATACCGGGCGGGCGCGCTGTTTTTTCAGACGGCTCGAAGACGGGCAATGGGTGGAGACCGATCCGGTACTCAAGGATCCGTCGCAAATTTACGGGAGCTGAGGGCGACGTGGAATCGCAAGCGGATATTCTGGAACGGTTGAGCGCTACGCTGGCAAGCCGCAAGGGGGCAGAGCCCGCCAGTTCCTATGTCGCCTCGCTCTACGCCAAAGGCGTGGACGCCATGGCGCGCAAGGTGGGCGAGGAAGCGCTGGAAGCGGTATTGGCCGCCAAGGATGGCGACAGGCGGCAACTGGTGTGCGAAACCGCGGACTTGTGGTTTCATTCCATGGTCCTGCTGGCGCACTACGGCCTGACCTCTGCCGACGTCCTGCAGGAACTGGTCCGCAGGGAAGGGGTGTCCGGCCATCAGGAAAAGGCCGCGCGCCGTCCCGGGGCGGGATCATGAGCGACTGCCTGTTTTGCCGGATCGTCCGTGGCGAACTGCCGAGCCGCAAGGTGTATGAGGATGCGGATGTCCTGGCGTTTCACGACATTCACCCCATCGCTCCGGTGCACTTCATGATCGTTCCCAAGAAGCACGTGGATTCGCTGGCCCAGTGTCATTCGGAAGATCAGGCGCTGTTGGGTAAAATCCTGCTTTTGGCGCCGCAGCTTGCCGCCGGAGAAGGGCTTTCCGACGGATTTCGCACCATGATCAATACCGGCCGGGGCGGAGGCCAGGAAGTGTATCACCTGCACGTCCATGTGATCGGCGGCGCGACGCCCCGCTCCATGGCGACAATGCTTGGAAAGGAATAAGGGAGGAGTACGCGATGGGTGACCTGTTTACGATTCAGCATTTGCTGCTGATTTTACTGATCGTGGTGCTGGTTTTCGGCACCAAGAAACTGCGCAATATCGGTTCCGACCTGGGCGGCGCCGTGAAGAGCTTCAAGGAAGGCATGGCGGGCGGCGCTTCTGCGGACGCCAAATCCGAGGAAAAAAAGCCGCTGGAAGAGAAGACCGCGGCTTCCCATCCGGAGATGACGACCCAGGAAAAGACCCATTCCTGACATGGTGCGGCAGGCGTTGCTGTAGCCCATGTTGGATTTCAGCGTTTCGGAAATCGGCCTGATCGGCGTGGTGGCCCTGGTGGCGATCGGCCCTGAGCGGTTGCCTAAAGTGGCCCGGGCAGCCGGGGTGATGTTCGGCCGTTTCCGCCGGTACGCCATTTCCGTGAAAGCGGAAATCGACCGGGAAATCGAGCAGTCGGAACTGCGCGAACTGCGCCGGAAAATGAACGAGGCGGCACGGGAGGCGGAACAGCAGGTCACCGCGTCGGCCCAGGAAGCGCAGCACTTCCTCGACAGCCCCGCGGTACCGGCTGCGGAGCCGGCCCAGTCCGCGTCGGCCGAACCTGCTGCGGCGGCACCCTCGCTGCAGTCCTCCTCGGCCCAGGTTGCCGCGGCAGCGCCGGCCCAGGCCGAACTGGCGTT
This sequence comes from Pseudomonadota bacterium, assembly GCA_021826025.1. GTDB lineage: Bacteria > Pseudomonadota > Gammaproteobacteria > Burkholderiales > Ferrovaceae > JAKBAT01. The sequence continues at coordinate 28,282 of JAKBBG010000010.1, forward strand.
CCAGTTGCCTGAAGCGGCGGTCGTGCCGTTCGGAGGCGACCCTTTCAGCGTCCGTCCTTCGGCGCCGCGGCGCAGCAAGCCGATGGCGGCCGCCGGCGCTCCCCAGGGCCTGGACGGCGGCCCTGAACCGGAGGCCACGTGACGGAAGAATCCGGGGCGGTCCAGGAATTCATTTCCCACCTGATAGAGTTGCGCACCCGCCTCATTCGCGCCGTGGCGGCGGTATTTGTCGTGTTTCTCGTCCTGTTGCCGTTTGCCAACACCCTGTATACGTGGCTCGCCCTGCCCCTGCTGAGCAAGATGCCCATGGGCGGACACATGATTGCCACGGAAGTGACGACGCCGTTTTTTGTCCCCATGAAAGTGGCCGGGCTGGTGGCCTTTTTGCTCGCCCTGCCCTACGTGTTGGCGCAGGTCTGGGGCTTCGTGGCGCCGGGGCTGTATGCCCACGAGAAGCGGCTCGCCCTGCCCCTGGTGGTTTCCAGCACGCTGCTGTTCTACTGCGGCATGGCGTTCGCCTATTTCGGCGTGTTCCCGTTCGTTTTCGGGTTCATCACCAAAACGGCGCCGCAAGGGGTGGAAATCATGACGGACATCGAGAAATATCTCGGTTTCGTCATCAACATGTTCCTGGCGTTCGGCCTCGCGTTCGAAACGCCGGTGGCCGTGGTGCTGCTGGTCAAGCTTGGCGTGCTGCGCGTGCAGCAGCTGCGCCAGGCCCGGCGTTACGTGCTGGTGGGCGCCTTCGTCGTGGGGGCCATTTTCACGCCCCCGGACGCCATTTCCCAGACCATGCTGGCGCTGCCGCTATGGCTGCTCTACGAGCTGGGCATCCTGGTGGCCGCACGGCTCACCCCTCCCGTTACTGAGCCGGATCCTCTTCCTCGTCCTCATCCAGATTCCTGATCGTGCCTTTGGGGCGCTTGCCTACCAGGACCGTGAACACCTGGGACTGGCGGTTTCGCAGGACCTTGAGCCGGGCTTTCTGGTCCGGCTTCAGGGCGGCGACCCGGTTCAGCATGTCCTGCGAGTCGGAGATGGGAGACCCGTTCACTTCCACCAGGATGTCGCCCGGCCGGATGCCGGCCTTTTCTGCCGGACCGCCTTTGAGGATGGCGGAAATCAGGGCGCCGGACTGCTTGTCCAGGTGGAAGGATTCCGCAAGCTCGGGCGTGATGTCCTGCACTTCGACGCCGATCCAGCCCCGGGTCACGGAGCCGGTCTTGATGATTTCCTCCATGACGTTTTTGGCGATGCTCACCGGGATGCTGAAGCCGATGCCTTGCGATCCGCCCGATTTGGAATAGATGGCGCTGTTGATGCCGATCAGGTTGCCGGACGCGTCCACCAGGGCGCCTCCCGAGTTCCCCGGGTTGATGGCCGCATCGGTCTGGATGAAGTTTTCGAAGGTGTTGATGCCAAGCCTGCTGCGCCCGAGGGCGCTGATGATGCCCATGGTGACCGTTTCGCCCACGCCGAAGGGGTTGCCGATGGCCAGTGCCACGTCGCCCACGTGCACCTGTTCGGATGACCCGAAGGTGATGGCAGGCAGCCCCTTGAGCCCGATTTTGAGGACGGCGATGTCGGTTTCGGGATCGGCCCCGACCACGGTGGCGGGGACTGTGCGTCCATCGGACAGGACCACCTGGATTTCCTCGGCCCCGTCGATCACGTGGTCGTTGGTGAGGATGTAGCCGTCAGCAAGCACGATGACCCCGGAGCCGAGGCTCAGCTGCTGGTGGGTTTCGGGAGGCAGGTTATCCCCGAAGAAGCGCCTCAGTTCGGGATTGTCGGGAAACAGGGGCTGGCGCCGGGAACGGACTTCCTTGCTGGTGAAGATGTTCACGACGGAAGGCATGGCCTTGTGGGCCGCATCCCGGAAGGAGCCCGGCGGGGCTGTTCCGCTGTCGTGGACGATCTCGTGCAGCGTGCCGATTTCCGGCTTTCCGGGGAGCAGGTCGTGCTTGAACAGGGTGGCCACAAACAGGACGCCCAAACATATGGTTACAGATTGGGCAAAGACAAGCCAGAGTTTTTGCATTAGATCAATAATCCCGGGATAGGAGGTCCGTATGATACCCACCGCAATGCAACAAAATGGCCTGAATCCTGCTAGTGATGCGGGGCAGGCTTCAAGCCCCGGGGGCATTCTGGTAGAATACCCCCGTTTTAAATCAGCAATATAGCCCAAAACAGGACAATCATCATGAGCGACGTGCAGTCGGACCCGGGGCGCCGGAAGTTTCTGGTCGGCGCCACTGTGGCCGTGGGGGTGGCAGGCGTTGCTGCCGTTGGAACCCCCTTCGTGCTGAGCATGTTTCCCAGTGCGCGGGCTAAGGCGGCCGGCGCTCCCGTGGAGGTGAACATTTCGAAGGTCGAGCCCGGCATGATGATCACCCAGGAATGGCGCGGCCAGCCGGTCTGGGTGGTCAACCGCACTCCGGAAATGTTGGCCCAACTGGCCAAGAACGCGGACTTGCTGCGCGACCCGGAGTCCGAGGACTCCAGTCAGCCTGACTACTGCAAGAACATCAACCGGGCGACGGAAAAGCATCCCAACCTGCTGGTGGTGGTGGGGATATGCACCCATTTGGGCTGCTCCCCCGTGGACAAGATGAAGGCCGGGGATTCCGGCGGCATGGGGAGCGACTGGCCGGGCGGCTTCTTTTGCCCCTGCCATGGTTCCAAGTACGACCTGTCCGGAAGGGTGTTCAAGAGCATGCCGGCTCCTCTGAACCTGAGGATTCCGCCATACACGTTCATCACGGACGCCCGGTTGCTGATCGGCGACGACAAGAAGGGGGCCTGACCATGAAAATCGCTGCACGACTCCTGGACTGGGTCGACGCCCGCTTTCCCCTGACGACGGTCTGGCGAGAGCATCTGGCCGAATACTACGCGCCCAAGAACTTCAATTTCTGGTACTACTTCGGCTCGCTTGCCATGCTGGTTCTGGTCATCCAGATCGTGACCGGCATTTTCCTCACCATGAACTACAAGCCCGATGCGCGCTTTGCCTTTGCCTCGGTCGAGTACATCATGCGCGACGTGGATTACGGCTGGCTGATCCGGTACATGCATTCCACCGGGGCTTCCATGTTTTTCGTGGTGGTTTACCTGCACATGATGCGGGGCCTGCTGTACGGTTCCTACCAGAAGCCGCGCGAGCTGATCTGGTATCTGGGCATGGCCATCTACCTCTGCCTGATGGCGGAAGCGTTCTTCGGCTACCTCCTGCCCTGGGGGCAGATGTCCTACTGGGGGGCGCAGGTGATCGTGTCCCTGGTTGACGCGATCAGCCCGCCGCTTGCCCTGTGGATTCGCGGGGACTACGTGATTGCAGACGCCACCCTCAACCGGTTTTTCGCCTTTCACGTGATCGCGTTGCCTCTGGTGCTGCTGGTGCTGGTGTTCCTTCACATCGTGGCGCTGCACCAGGTGGGTTCCAACAATCCTGACGGCATCGAAATCAAGGAAAAGAAGGATCCCCAGACCGGCATTCCCCTGGACGGCATCCCGTTCCACCCGTATTACACCGTGAAAGACATCATGGGGGTCGTGGGTTTCCTGATCGTCTATTTCGGGATCATATTTTTCATGCCGGAAATGGGCGGGTATTTTCTTGAAGAGAACAACTTCATTCCGGCCGACCCCCTTAAAACCCCGCCCCACATTGCGCCCGTATGGTATTTCACGCCTTTTTACGCCATTTTGCGGGCCATCCCGCAGAAACAGCTGGGGGTGGCGGCCATGGGCCTGGCCGTGGTCATTTTCTTCCTGCTGCCGTGGCTCGACCGCGGACTTGTCAAGTCCATCCGGTATCGCGGGACGATCTACAAGACGGCGCTCGGCCTGTTTGTGGCGGCTTTCCTGGTTTTGGGGTACATGGGCACGCAGGATCCGAGCCTGTGGTACGTCAACCCCGTGTCCCGCGTCTGCGCCGTGGTGTATTTCGGGTTCTTTCTCCTGATGCCTTTCTACAGCCGGCTGGACAAAACCAAACCCGTGCCTGAGCGAGTGACCGGATGATGACAAGCGAATCTTGGAAAAAACGGGCCGTCCGCTGGGCGGGCTTGGTGGCCATGGTGCTGGTGCTTCCTTCTGCCTGGTCGAATCCGGCGGGCGTCAAGCTCGACCGTGCCCCCATCAATCCGGCGGACATGGCGTCGCTGCAGCGCGGGGCGCAGCATTTCATGAACTACTGCCTCACCTGCCACAGCGCCCAGTACGCCCGCTTTGACCTGCTGTTGAGCCTCGGGCTGACCGAAGACCAGATCAAGAAGAACCTGATCCTGACCGATGCCAAGATGGCCGATTACATGACCGTGGTGCTGAACCCGAAGGACGCCAAAAACTGGTTCGGCGTGCCCCCCCCGGACCTGTCCGTCGAAGCGCGGGTGCGCGGAGCCGACTGGCTGTACACTTATCTCCGTTCGTTTTACCGGGACGAGCACCGGGAGGGCGGCTGGAACAACCTGGTTTTTCGCGGTGTGGCCATGCCCAACGTGCTCTGGGAGCTGCAGGGCGAACAGGAGCTTGAGCCTGGCGCGGGGGCGACCCCGGGGGATCACCATGCCGGGAAGCTGGTCCTTGCCAAGCCCGGCACGCTGTCGCCCAAGGACTATGACCAGTTTGTGGCCGACCTGGTCAATTACCTCGTGTTTCTGGCTGAACCGGCACGCGAGACGCGCATTCACATCGGCTATGGCGTCATGATTTTCCTGGCTTTGGCTTTTGTTGTCACCCGCGCGCTCAAGAAGGAATACTGGAAAGACGTTCACTGACATTGTCCCACCCCACGGAGTGAGAACCGACGCATGATGACCTTGTATTCAGGAACCACCTGCCCTTTCAGCCAGCGCTGCCGCATCGTGCTGTTCGAGAAGGGCATGGATTTCCAGATTATCGACATTGACCTGTTCAACATGCCGGAGGAAATCGGCGTGATGAACCCCTACAATCGCGTTCCGATACTGGTCGAACGGGATCTCGTTCTGTTCGAGTCCAACATCATCAACGAGTACATCGACGAACGGTTTCCCCATCCGCAGTTGATGCCTGCAGACCCCGTGATGCGGGCGCGCGCCCGGCTTTTCCTGTTCCGGTTCGAGGCGGAACTGTTTTCCCAGGTGTCCATCCTGGAAGCGGGCAACGCCAAGCTTGCCGACAAGGCGCGCATGATGATCCGGGAAAACCTGGTGCAGATCGCTCCCGTGTTCGTGAAGCAGAAATTCATGCTGGGCGAGGAGTTTTCCATGCTGGACGTGGCCATCGCCCCCCTGCTGTGGCGCCTGGACCACTACCAGATCAGCATGCCCAAACAGGCGACCCCCCTGCTCAAATATGCGGAACGCCTGTTCTCGCGGCAGGCTTTCATCGATTCCATGACGCCTTCCGAGAAGGCCATGAGGAAGTAAGTGGCCGCTTCCTCCACAAAACCTTACCTGGCCAGGGCACTGTGGGAATGGTGCAGCGACAACGGCCTCACGCCGCTGATTCAGGTGAAAGTGGGGGGGGAGCGCACGCGGGTACCCATGGAGTTCGTAAAGGACGGGCAGATCGTCCTCAATATCAGCGCTTCGGCCACCCGCAACCTCACCATGAACAACTCGGAAATCCAGTTCAATGCCCGCTTCAATGGCGTTTCCAGGGAAGTTTTGGTACCGTGGGGCGCGGTGATGGGCCTCTATGCCAGGGAAACCGGGGAAGGCATGCTGTTTCCTGAAGAGCCGGCCGAACCGGATGCTTCGCCGGACCTTGCTGCCGAAGCGGATTCTCCTTCGGGCGCAGAGGTCCTGAAGCAGAAAAAACCCACGCTGACCGTGGTCAAATAGCGTCGGAAACGGCGCGATGTCTCAAATTGCCGGCATAGCTCAGATGGTAGAGCAGCTGATTTGTAATCAGAAGGTCGTGGGTTCGATTCCTACTGTCGGCACCAGTTACCCTGTTGAAAACCAGCAAATTGCCAATTTTCTCCCGCCTCGAAGTCTGCCCTGATGCCGAAACCCTGGCGGCCGCGGCCGCCCAGCGCATCCTGGCGGCCGCGCAAGACGCCCTGGCTCAGCGGGGGCGTTTCAGCCTGGCGCTGGCCGGCGGCAGCACGCCCAGGCGCTGCTACGAGCGGCTGAGGCAGGCGGCCTTCGATTGGTCCCGGGTGGACGTTTACTTCGGCGACGAGCGTTGCCTGCCGGTGGCCCACCCGGACCGCAATGACGTCATGGCCGCAGACGCCTGGCTCGACCGGGTGCCCCTGCCTGCGGCAAACCGCCATGTCATCCCGGCCGAGCGGGGGCCGGAAGCGGCGGCGCAAGCCTATGCCGGAGCGCTGGCCGGGGCGCTGCCCTTCGACCTGGTCCTGCTGGGCCTGGGAGAGGACGGCCACACCGCGAGCTTGTTTCCCGGCAACGAGGCGCTGGGGCGGACAGAGGCGGTCGTGCCCGTGTTCCGGGCGCCCAAACCGCCGGCGGAGCGGGTCTCGCTGTCCCTCGACACCCTCAACAGCGCGCGCCGCAAGCTGTTCCTGGTGAGCGGTGCGGGCAAGCGGGACATCCTGGCCCGGCTGGCGGCCGACCCGGCCCTGCCGGCGGCGCGCATTCACGGGGCGGAATGGCTGGTGGACCGGGACGCCTGGCCTGGAGCCTGACGGTCAGAAGATTTGCAGGGGGCCCAGCGGGTTCAGGTTCTCTTCGTACTTGTGGATCGCGGGTTCTCCGCCCGTCAGCTTGTAGATCACCACGTTGTTCTTGATCAGGACGATGCCGTTGAAGCGCCAGCCCACCACGTCAGTCTTGCGCTTGAAATTGAGGAAATCCGCGAAAAAGTTGCCGTAGCGGTTGCGTTCCATCACCGCCTGGTTGATTTCGTAGCCTTCGCAGGCGGTTTTGGCCTGGATGCATTCCTGCACGCCCAGGTCGAGGTCGTGGGCGTTGATGGAGGGGCTCGGGATGAAGCGCTTCAGGATATCGGAATAATTGAGGATGACGATGTTGGGGTTGGCGCGTGGGTCGAGCTTCATGGCCTTGAGATCCTCCACCGTGGTCTGGTTCGGAACGATCCGGTCGAACAGGGTCTGCATTTCCTGGTAGCTGGTCCAGGGATTGACCGTCACGCTCTGGGAAGTGGGCAGGATGGCAGGGGTGCAGCCGCACAGGCAGAGGCACAGGGGAAGCCAGGGACGGCGAAGGCTCACGGCGGATTGTCCCCGGGCGGGCCGTAGCGCTTGCGGACCAGATACACCGGGCGCTGCTTGCTTTCTTCGTACAGGCGGCCCAGGTACTCCCCGATGACGCCGATGGCCACGAGCTGGACGCCGGCGAAAAACAGGATGGCGACCATGATCGAAGGATAGCCTTTCACCGGATTGCCGTAGACCAGCGTGTCCAGCACGATTTTGATGGCGTAGAGAAACGCGAAGAAGGAGACGAGCAGGCCGAAGTAGGAGGCCACCTTGAGGGGAAGGTGGCTGAAGGACGTGATGCCTTCCAGGGCGAAATTCCACAGGCGCCAGGCGTTGAACTTGGTTTCCCCGGCCTGGCGAGCCGGTCGCTCGTAGTGCACCCGGGCGGTTCTGAATCCGACCCAGGCAAACAGGCCTTTCATGAAACGGCGCCGCTCCGGAAGCAGCTTGAGGGCTTCCACCACCTCACGGGACATGAGGCGGAAGTCGCCGGCATCCTCCGGGATCGGCACTTCGCTCATCCGGTTGATGAACCGGTAGAAAACGCGCGCCGTGCCGCGCTTGAAAATGCTGTCGCTCGCGCGGCTCGAACGCACGGCAAGCACCACGTCGTAGCCTTCGCGCCAACGCACCAGGAGTTCCGGAATGAGTTCGGGCGGATCCTGCAGGTCGGCGTCCATGGGAATGACCGCCTCCCCCCGCGCCTGGTCGAGGCCGGCGGTGAGCGCGGCCTCCTTGCCGAAGTTGCGCGAAAGGTCGATCACGACCACGCGGGGGTCGCGCGCGCGCAGGGCCAGCAGTTCGGCAAGCGTGCCGTCCCGGCTGCCGTCGTTGATGCAAATGAGTTCCCAGGGCTCTTCCAGCGGGTCGAGGACGGCGCGGATGCGGTCGTAGCAGGAAGCCACGTTGGGCGCCTCGTCGTGCATGGGGATGATGAGGGAGAGCGTGGGATGCATGACGCTGGTTCCAGGTGGGTCGCCGGTATAATCCGCTTAGAGTTCCATTATACCTCCGTCAGACCCTGAAAAACGTTTAAGAATCAAAGGAGCACTGTGCACAGTCGCCTTCGGGAATTCCTCCTGTTCGCGTTCGCCGGAACCATCGGCTTTGCGGTGGACGCGGGGACGGTCACGGCCCTTCGCCACTGGGCGGGGGCGGACCTTGTGAGCGCCAAGGCGGCCGGCTTCAGCCTGGCGGTGACCGTGACCTGGGGGCTCAACCGCCAGTGGGCATTTGCCGGCGGCGCATCGACCACACGCCGCCTCAGGGAGTGGGGCCGGTACGTCTGGACCAACGGCGTCGGAGGGCTCGTCAACAACGGAACCTACCTGGTGGCGGTTTTCTCCAGCGACGCCCTGGCGCAGCAGCCGGCGCTCGCCGTGGCCCTGGGTTCCCTGGCCGGCATGGTTTTCAATTATTTGGCGGCGCGCCGGTGGGTTTTTCGCGCCGATAGTCGTTGACAGCCTATTGACACTGGACCATAATTACGGGTTCGTTTTGGAGGGGTTCCCGAGCGGTCAAAGGGATCAGACTGTAAATCTGACGGCTCTGCCTTCGAAGGTTCGAATCCTTCCCCCTCCACCATCCGACTGGTGGTGGAAGTATTTCGGTTGTTTTGGAATTCGGACACGCGGGTGTAGCTCAATGGTAGAGCAGAAGCCTTCCAAGCTTACGACGAGGGTTCGATTCCCTTCACCCGCTCCACGCTGGATGTGGTGAAAGCATAAGGCCCATGTAGCTCAGTGGTAGAGCACTCCCTTGGTAAGGGAGAGGTCACCAGTTCAATCCTGGTCATGGGCTCCAAGCACTTTAAACGACGATCATCGGCGCAAGCTGAGCACTCTTCAAGGACATTGATATGGCAAAAGGCAAGTTTGAACGGACGAAGCCCCATGTGAACGTGGGGACGATTGGACACGTGGACCATGGCAAGACGACTTTGACTGCGGCGATGACGATAGTGCTGGCGAAGAAGTTTGGTGGTG
>JAKBBG010000011.1 GCA_021826025.1 Pseudomonadota bacterium
GGACCTGCGGTATAACGCCACGCTGACGCAAAAATGGAGCCTGGTGGCTTCGGCAAACAATCTGTTGAACCGGCAGTATTACGACTATGCCAATACCTACGGTGCGATCTATCCGTCGCCGGGACGGATGATGTCGCTACTGGCCAAGTACCGCTTCTGAAATCGGCTGGCTCAGGCAGAACGCCGGGGAAGGAATCCGGCGCTCCGCAGCAGGCGGTAGGCGAGGGCGGCCAGGGCGAATGCGCCGACCCAGAATGCGAACGCTTCCAGCGTGGCGGGCGCCCAGGTGACCAGGTAATGCATCAGCCCGTTCAGGCCCTCCTGCCGGACCTTTCCGGAAAATAGGTAAAAACTGCCGCTGGCGAGCGTTTCAGCGGCCAGGATGCTGGAGAGTGACGCCGCCACGACCAGCCCGTCCCCCAGTTTCCAGTGCAGGTGCCGGGCGGCCAGGCGTCCTGCCAGCCAGAGCGTTCCATACGCAGGGACCATGAAAAGATAAGCCGGGCTGATGCAAAAATCGCTCACGCCACCCCAGGTGATTGCGGCATAATCCAGCCCCCCCACCAGGGCAAGGCCGGAAATCCACCAGCCGGCGCGCTGCAGCAGCAGCCCGCCCAGATAAAAGGCAGCCCACGTGGCCGGCGGAAAATGGAGGGCGGTCAGATCGTGCTGCCCGTGTGTTGCGGCCACCAATCCTCCCAGCAACAGGGCGGTGATGCGGCGCGTGCGGTCATCCAGGGTCATGTCGTTCAGGGTGTTGCAGTCTGTTTTGTCCGCTTGTCATGTTAGCAGATTCCCGACTGGAAGGGAGCCAGGGTACGGTATACTGCCAGCCTCTCGTTGTTTCAGGACCACGGTCTGTGTCCCTGCCATCGTTCCCGGTACATAGCGCCACGCTCTACCGCCGACTGCTCCGCTACGTTCTGCCTTATCGATGGGAATTCGTGGCAGCCATCGTCGGCATGGTGGTCACGGCGGCCACCGAGCCGCTGCTGCCTGCGCTGCTCAAACCCTTGCTCGACATGAGTTTCGTGCACAAGGATCCGGCCTGGATGCGCTGGGTGCCGGTAATGCTGCTTGCCCTCTTCGTGGTGCGCGGAATCGCCAACTTCGTATCGAAGTTTGCCATGAACTGGGTTGGCAACAAGGTGGTGATGGACCTGCGCGGACAAATGTTCGACCGCCTGCTCCAGCTGCCCGTGCGCTACTTTGACGACCACACGGCAGGAACGCTCATTTCCAAGCTGGTTTTCGACGCCAACCAGGTGATGACGGCCGCCACCACCGCCATCACCAATCTCGTCACGGATTCCTTCGTGGTGGTGGGGCTGCTCACCTGGCTGGTGTATCTCAACTGGAAATTGACCAGTATCACGCTGCTCGCGGCCCCTCCCATTGCCTGGGTGGTCAAGAAATTCAACGCGCGCCTGCGCAACGCCAACCGCGAAAACATGAAGGCGATGGGCGGCATCACCACGGTACTGGACGAAACCATCAGCTGCCAGAAAGTGATCAAGGTGTTCGGCGGCGTGGAAGCGGAAACCGACCGTTTCCGGGAGGCCAGCAACCGGGTGCGTCGCCTCAACATGAAGCAGGCTGCAGCCGGGGCCGCCAACGTGCCCCTGGTCCAGTTTTTTGCCGCCCTGGCCGTGGCAGCGATCATCTGGCTCGCGACGCTCCAGGCCGGGGCCGACGAAACGACCGTCGGGGGATTCGTCTCCTTCATCACCGCCATGATCATGTTGCTCGCCCCGCTCAAGCGCCTGTCCGACATCAGCGAGTCGCTCCAGCGGGGCCTGGCCGGCTGCGAAAGCATTTTCGACCTGCTCGACCAGAAACCGGAGGAGGATTCCGGAACCTTCGCTCTGGACCGCGCACAGGGCCGCCTGCAATTCGAGCGCGTGACGTTCAGCTATCCCCGCGGCAACCGGCCTGCGATCGACGACTTCAGCCTGGACGTCCGCGCCGGCGAAACGGTGGCGCTGGTTGGCCAGTCAGGCAGCGGTAAAACCACCCTGGCCATGCTGATTCCCCGCTTCTATGCTCCCACGGCAGGGAGGATCCTGCTGGACGGGCACCCGCTGCCGTCGCTCACGCTCGCGAGCCTCCGGGCCAACATTGCGCTCGTGAGCCAGGACGTGGTTCTTTTCAACGACACTGTCGCGCGCAACATCGCCTACGGTCCGTTGCGCCAATCCTCCCACGAGCAAATCCGGGCTGCGGCCAAGGCTGCAAACGCCCTCGACTTCATCGAGCAGTTGCCCGACGGATTCGACACGCTGCTGGGCGAAAACGGCGCACGCCTGTCCGGCGGGCAGAGGCAGCGTATCGCGATTGCCCGGGCCATCCTGAAAGACGCGCCGGTCCTGATTCTGGACGAAGCCACGTCCGCGCTGGACAGCGAATCGGAACGGGCCGTTCAGGCCGCTCTCGAACGGCTCATGGTGGGTCGGACCACGATCGTCATTGCCCATCGGCTGTCCACCATCGAAAATGCCGACCGCATCGTGGTGCTGCAGGAGGGAAAAGTGGTGGAACAGGGCGCCCACCGCGACCTGCTGGGCCGCAACGGGGCTTACGCCCGCCTGTACCAGATGCAGACGCTCAGCGGCGTTTGAGCCACAGTTTGGCGTAGCGGTAAAACGTCGATTGCGCGTTGGATACGGCGAGCAGCAGGCCATGTCCGCCGTCGAGAAAGCCGCGGCGCATCACGTAAGTGCGGAAGAAGGCCCAGGCCCCGTGAAGGCTGGCCTGGAACAGGCCGGCCCGTTCGCCGCGCTCAAAGGCCTGCATGGCCCCCAGGGTCGAGTAGCGGTTCGCCTTCTCGAGCGCCTCTTCCAGGGTGGCGTAGGTGTCGTGTTGCAGGGGATGGTTCAGGGTTCCCACCGGACCGTCACAGACCAGGCGTTCGTGCACCAGATCCTCGGAAAAGCGGGCACTCCCCCGCCTGAACAGGCGCACCACATAATCCGGCCACCAGCCTCCGTGGCGAAGCACCTTGCCGCAATAGCGCGAGGCCCGCGGCATCCGGTAGGCCGGAGCGGCCCCGGAATTGCCCATTGCCGCTTCGATTTCCGCCCGCAATGTCGGGGAAACCTGTTCGTCGGCATCCAGCGACAGCACCCAGTCGCCGTGCGCCAGGTCCAGAGCGCGGTTTTTCTGGGGTCCGAAGCCGGGCCAGTCGGTCGCGATTTCGACACGCGCCCCCCGCTCCCGGGCGAGGGCCGCTGTTCCGTCCGTGCTCCCGCCGTCGAGCACGATGCGCTCGTCGGCCCAGGCCACGGAATCGAGACAGGAGCCGATGGCGTCAGCCTCGTTTTTGGCGATGATGATGACGGACAGCGTCATGCGTAGTAGTCCCGGTACCAGTGCACAAACCGCTCGATGCCCACCTCCAGCGGCGTGCTGGGAGCATAACCCACGGCGTGCGCCAGGTCAGCCGTCTCGGCATAGGTCTGCAGAACATCGCCAGGCTGCATGGGCAGGTATTCGCGCACAGCCTCCCGTCCCAGGCAGCGTTCCAGGGTGGCCACGAACTGTTCCAGGGGAACCGGCTGTTGATGCCCCAGATTGTAGATTCGCCAGGGGGCATCGCTCGTGGCCGGATCGGGGTGGCTGCGATCGAATGCGGGGTCCGGCCGGGCCGCCTGCCAGAGAATCCGGACCACTCCCTCCACGACGTCGTCCACATAGGTGAAATCGCGCCACATCTGCCCCCGGTTGAAAAGCTGGATCGGCTTTCCTTCCAGGATGGCGCGCGTGAACGAAAAATAGGCCATGTCCGGTCGCCCCCACGGCCCGTACACCGTGAAAAAACGCAGCCCCGTGGCTGGCAGCCCGAACAGGTGGCTGTAGGCGTGGGCCATCAACTCGTTGGCGCGCTTGCTGGCCGCATACAGGCTCACCGGATGGTCTGCGGAATCGTGTTCGCTGAATGGCTGGCGCACGTTGGAGCCATACACGCTGGAACTGCTGGCGTACACCAGATGGGCCACCCGGTGGTGCCGACAGCATTCGAGCACCTGGGTAAAACCGGCCAGGTTCGCGTGGACGTAAGCCTGTGGTTGCTGCAGGGAATGACGGACGCCGGCCTGCGCCGCCAGATGGACCACGTGCGTGATGTCCGAAACGGAGAACAAGGCCGCCAGGGCGGCACCGTCCCCCACGTCCAGCCGTTCGAACCGGAATCCGGAAAAGCCGGAAAGCTCACGCAGCCGCGACTGCTTGAGGCTGACGTCGTAATAGCCGTTCAGGTCGTCCACGCCCACGACGGCATGGCCTTCCTGCAGCAGGCGTCTGGCCACATGCATTCCAATGAAACCGGCGGCTCCAGTGACCAGTATCTTCATGATGCGGCGGATTTTAGCATGGGGGGCCGGTAGCCTCGGGGCCCCGCACCGCCTAGAATGTCGGGATGCGCAGAATCCTGGTCATCAAAACCTCCTCTTTGGGCGACGTGGTGCATGCTCTGCCCGCCGTGTCCGACATGGCCCGACATTGTCCCGACGTCGAGTTCGACTGGATGGTGGAAGAGTCCTTTCAGGCCATCCCGCTGCTTCATCCGGCGGTGCGGCGTATCGTCCCCGTAGCCACGCGACGGTGGCGCAAAGCCGTATGGTCTGCCGCCACCTGGCAGGACTTGAAGACCGTGCGCTCGGCCCTGGTGTCCGGCCGGTACGATCTGGCCATCGACTTTCAGGGCCTGATCAAAAGCGCCCTGCTCGCCCTGCTCGCGCCCACTCATCGGACGGGCTACGCCTGGGCATGTGCACGGGAGCCGCTCGCCACCCTCGCCTACCAGGAAAAATTCATGGTCCCCTGGACGCTGCATGCGGTGGAACGCAATCGGCAGCTCGCTGCGCGGGTGCTCGGATACACGCCGGATGCCCCCGTCTGCTACGGGCTCCGGCCCCCTGCGGCGCAGCCGGAATGGGCTCCTTCCGAACCCTATGCGGTGCTGTTGCACGCCACCAGCCGCCCGCACAAGGAATGGCCCGAGGACCATTGGATCCGGTTGGGCATTGCCCTCTCCGGACAGGGACTGCGTTGCGTCATTCCGGGGGGCAGCCCGATGGAACGTGCACGTTCGCAGCGCCTGGCCGCAGGCATTCCCGGAGCCCTGGCCGCTCCGGCCATGACGCTCCACGAAGTCGCGCAGCTGCTGGGGCACGCGCGCCTTGTGGTTGGTGTCGACACCGGACTGTCGCACCTGGCCGTCGCCCTGGGCCGCCCCGTGGCAGCCATTTTTACGGCGACCCGTCCCGAAGATACCGGAGTCTATGGCAGCCCTTGCGCTGTCAATTGCGGCGGGCGAAGGCAGGTCCCTTCCGTCGATGTGGTCCTGCGCGCATTGCCGACACCATGCTGAACACCCGGAGAAGCTACGCCCTCGTCGCCTGGCTGCTTCTGCCCATGGCGTTTCTTCGCCTGCTCTGGCGCAGCCGGCGCCAGCCGGCGTACCGGCAACACTGGGGAGAACGCCTGGGGCGCTATGCGGCGGCGCCCGCGCGTCCCCTCATTTGGCTGCATGCGGTTTCCGTAGGGGAAACCCGCGCCGCCGTGCCGCTGCTGCGGCAACTGCGCGAACGGTACCCGGACCATCGGCTGCTGCTCACCCACATGACCCCCACCGGGCGCGAAACGGCAAGGGACCTCATCGACGCGGATGTTTGCCGGTGTTATCTCCCTTACGACCTTCCTTTTGCCGTAACCCGTTTCCTGGACCACTTCCAGCCCCGGGTGGGCGTGCTGCTCGAAACCGAAATCTGGCCCCATCTGGCCCTTGCCTGCGAACAGCACGGCGTTCCCCTGCTTCTGGTAAACGCCAGGCTTTCCGAGCGGTCGGCCGCGCGCTATGCGCGCCATCAGCCCCTTATTCGGCAAACGCTGGAGCGCCTTGCCCTGGTTGCGGCGCAAAGCACCGCCGATGCAGCGCGCTTCTCCGGATTGGGCGCCAGGGACGTGCGGGTGACCGGCAACCTCAAGTTCGACATGCCATCGCCCCTGGCCTCCGAAGCGTCGGCGACCGGGCTGCGCCGGCTGTTGGGCGAAGCAACCCGCCAGACCTGGGTCGCGGCAAGCACGCGCGCCGGAGAAGAGCAGCTGATCCTGGACCTTTGGCCTCAACTCCAGGCTCCGGGCAGGCTGCTGATCCTGGTGCCGCGCCATCCCCAGCGCTTCGACGAAGTGGCCGCCCTGCTCCGCAAACGCGGCATCCCGTTCGTCCGGCGCTCCGAAAACCGCCCTGTCCCGCCCGACGTGTCCGTGCTTCTGGGCGACAGCATGGGGGAAATGCAGGCCTATTACCGCATTGCGGACGTGGCCCTCATCGGCGGCAGTCTGCTGCCCTTCGGCGGACAGAACCTGATCGAAGCCACGGCCGTAGGCTGTCCGGTCATCCTGGGGCCGCACACCTTCAATTTTCAGGAGGCGGCCGTGGCGGCCGTGGCTGCAGGCGCCGCCCTGCGCCTGCAGGATGCCGCAGAGCTGCCGGGAACGCTGTTGCCGCTGCTGGAAGACGGGGGCAGGCGCCAGAACATGGGGCAGGCCGGGCAACGTTTCACGTTGCAGCACCAGGGCGCCACCCGTAACATTCTCGCCTTGATCGACCGTTATATCCCATCCGGATCATGAACAAAGCGTTCACCAAGGAATCGGACGCGGAGCCCGAGGACGACCTGGACGAACCCCAGGCGTCGCTGCCGGCAGGCGCCCCCAATTACATCACCCCGGCCGGGCACGCCCGACTGTTCGGAGAACTGGACCACCTGTTGCGCGCGGAACGGCCCAAAGTCGTAGAGACCGTGGCCTGGGCCGCGTCAAACGGCGACCGGTCGGAAAATGGCGACTATATCTACGGAAAACGGCGCCTGCGTGAAATCGATCGCCGCATCCGTTTTCTCACCAAGCGCCTGGAAAAGGCGCAGGTGGTGGATCCGGCGCTGCAGGCCGGCAATGACCAGGTGTTTTTCGGCGCGACCGTGACGGTCTGCGACGAGTCCGGCCACTCGCAGACTTACCGCATCGTCGGCGTGGACGAAACGGACCCGTCGCGCGGCCACATCAGCTGGATATCGCCGCTCGCACGCGCCCTGCTCAAGTCCCGCGAAGGCGACACCGTGCGCTTCCAGAGCCCTGCCGGACCGCGGGAGATCGAAGTGGAAACGGTGCGGTACGAATCGGAAAGTCCGGCCTGAGCGCTGCCGAACCCCCGCGTGGCTCAGAACTGGAACCGTTCGGGCTGAAGCACGTGGTGCAGGGGCGGTATGACGGTTTCAAACAGGGTTTCGGAATGGAGGTTGCCTGCGGCATCACGCATCCAGCGGACGACTTCCATCGCCGGCGCATCGCCCACGACGGCCAGCAGGCACCCACCCGGAGCAACGGCGTCAAGAAAGCCCTGGGGCATCACGGGGACGGACCCGGTGAGGACAATGACGTTCCACTGGGTTCCGGGCCGCCAGCCCTGGGCGGCATCACCCACTTCGACCGCCACATTCTCGTAGCCGCGGGACCGGAGCTTCTGGGCGGCCGCAGCGGCCAGTTCTGCATGGATTTCCACGGTAGTGACTTCGGCGGAGAGGCGGCTCAGCAACGCGGCCATGTAGCCGCTACCCGTGCCCACCTCCAGCACCTGGTCCGACTTTTTGAGGCGCATTTCCTGAACGAGCCGGGCTTCCAGCTTGGGCGAAAGCATCGACTCCCCGAAGCCCAGCGGGATTTCCATGTCCGCAAAGGCCAGGCCACGCCAGGCTTCGGGAACGAAATCTTCGCGCCTGACCTCATACAGCAAATCCAGGACGGTGGTATCCAGAACATCCCATGGCCGGATTTGCTGCTCGACCATGTTGAAGCGGGCTTGTTCGATATTCACGGACGAACTCCAACGGGCTAAGGCATGAAAAAAATATTGTACCAGAGCCGGGTACCCGCCGGGACTGCGCCGCCCCTGACCGGTTCTTGCCTTTGGTCAAGCAGGCGCCCCGCCCGACACGACTCGGGGCGCGAATCAGGGTAAACTGGGCACGCTTGTTGCCGTCGCGCAAGACCTGTCGAGAATTTTCTTAGGATACCCCGCATGAAGGGATTGACCCGACGTCTCTATTTCTGGGTGCTGGTCGCCATTGTGGCCGGGGCCCTGCTTGGGCTCGCCTCCCCGAAAAGCGCCGTCGCACTGAAACCCTTTGGGGACGGCTTCATCGCCCTGGTCAAGATGATGATTTCCCCCATCATTTTCTGTACCGTGGTGCTGGGCATCGCCGGGGCGGGCGACATGAAGAAAGTCGGCCGTGTAGGCGGCAAGGCATTGATTTATTTTGAAGTTGTCTCAAGCCTTGCCCTCATGATCGGCCTGATGGTCATGAACACGCTAAAGCCGGGCAAGGGGTTCAACGTGGACCCGGCAAGCCTCGATCCCAAGGCTGTGGCCAGCTACGCCAAGGCGGCATCGGAGCAGAGCGTGGCCGAATTCGTCCTGCACATCATTCCCAAAACCTTTTTCGACGCCTTTTCCGCAAACGGAGACCTGCTGCAGGTGCTGCTCATCGCCATCCTGTTCGGCTGGTCCCTGAGCCACATGGGCGCCTCGGGCCAGTATGTCCACCGCATGATCTCGGAACTGTCCCACGCACTGTTCGGCATGATGAACACCATCATGCGCCTTGCCCCGATCGGTGCAGGCGGCGCCATGGCGTTCACGATCGGCAAGTACGGCGTGGGCGCGCTGGCCCCCCTGATGTCGTTGATGGGCAGCTTTTACCTGACCTGCCTGATTTTCATCCTGCTGGTCCTGGGCACCATCGCCGCCCTGACGGGATTCAACATCCTGAAGTTCCTCCTGTACATCAAGGAAGAGCTGCTGACCGTACTGGGCACGTCCTCATCCGAGTCCGCCCTGGTTCCCCTCATGAACCGGCTGGAACAGGCGGGCTGCCCCAGGTCGGTGGTGGGTCTGGTGGTGCCTTCCGGCTATTCCTTCAATCTGGATGGGACCAATATCTATCTCACCATGGCGGCCCTGTTCGTCGCCCAGGCGCTCAACATCGACCTGTCGCTCCAGCAGCAGCTGACGCTGCTGCTGGTGGCCATGCTGACGTCCAAGGGCGCTTCCGGAGTGACCGGGGCGGGCTTCATCACGCTCGCGGCGACCCTCGCCGTCGTCCCTTCCATACCTGTGGCCGGCCTGGCGCTGATTCTCGGCATCGACCGTTTCATGTCGGAAGCACGCGCCCTCACCAACTTCATCGGCAACGGTGTTGCCACGATCGTGATTTCCCGCTGGGAAAAAGAACTGGATTACGCCAAGCTCAACCAGGCCTTGAAGGGCTAATTATCGGAGTCATCGAATGAACGCCAACCCCAAATTCCTTGCCGAAACGGCCAAGGTGGACGAAGCTTCCATCGCCCCGCTGCCGCGTTCCCGCAAAATCTACGTGACCGGTTCGCGTTCCGACATTCGCGTGCCCATGCGGGAAATCAGCCAGTCCGACACGCCCAGCGCGCTGGGGGCGGAATCCAACCCGCCCATCACGGTATACGACACGTCCGGCCCCTACACGGACCCGGACGTGCGCATCGACATCCGCGCCGGACTCTCCCCCCTGCGCGAAACCTGGATCGCCGAACGTGCGGACACGGAAACCCTGTCCGGCCCCACATCCGCCTACGGCCAGGCCCGCCTGTCCGACCCGGAACTGGCCGCCTTGCGCTTCCAGCTGCACCGGCCGACCCGCCGCGCCCTGGCGGGCCGCAATGTCACCCAGATGCACTATGCGCGTCAGGGCATCGTCACGCCGGAAATGGAATTCATCGCCAT
The DNA here is from genome assembly GCA_021826025.1 of Pseudomonadota bacterium. GTDB lineage: Bacteria > Pseudomonadota > Gammaproteobacteria > Burkholderiales > Ferrovaceae > JAKBAT01. The sequence continues at coordinate 9,815 of JAKBBG010000011.1, forward strand.
TCGCGAAAACTGCCGCCGGGAGGAAATGCGTGCCGCCCTGCAACGCCAGGGCGGGTCCATCGCACGCCTGCTGGGCAGCCAGCATGCCGGCGATCCCCTGGGCGCCGCCATTCCAGACCACATCACGCCCGAGTTCGTGCGGGATGAAGTGGCCCGGGGCCGCGCCATCATTCCGGCCAACATCAACCATCCGGAATCGGAGCCGATGATCATCGGCCGCAATTTCCTGGTGAAAATCAACGCCAATATCGGCAACTCGGCCATCAGTTCGGGCATCCAGGAAGAGGTGGCCAAAATGACCTGGGCCATCCGCTGGGGCGGCGACACGGTCATGGACCTGTCCACGGGCAAGAATATCCACGAAACGCGGGAATGGATCATCCGCAACGCTCCCGTTCCCATCGGCACGGTGCCCATCTATCAGGCGCTCGAAAAGGTCGACGGCAAGGCCGAAGAGCTCACCTGGGATATCTTCCGCGACACGCTGGTGGAACAGGCGGAACAGGGGGTGGATTATTTCACCATCCATGCCGGCGTCCGGCTGGCCCACATTCCGATGACGGCATCCCGCATGACCGGCATCGTGTCCCGCGGCGGCTCCATCATGGCCAAATGGTGCCTGGCACATCACCGGGAAAGCTTCCTGTATACGCATTTCGAAGAAATCTGCGACATCATGAAAGCCTACGACGTAAGCTTTTCCCTGGGGGACGGCTTGCGCCCGGGATCGATTTACGATGCGAACGACGAAGCCCAGTTTGCCGAACTCAAGACGCTGGGCGAACTCACCGAAATCGCCTGGAAACACGACGTGCAAACCATGATCGAAGGGCCCGGACACGTGCCGATGCACAGGATCCGGGAAAACATGGACCTTCAGCTCAAGCTGTGCAAGGAAGCGCCGTTCTACACGCTGGGGCCCCTCACCACCGACATCGCTCCGGGCTACGACCACATCACGTCGGCCATCGGGGCCGCCATGATCGGCTGGTACGGAACCGCCATGCTGTGCTACGTCACACCCAAAGAGCATCTCGGCTTGCCGGACCGCAACGACGTGAAGGACGGCATCATGGCGTACAAGGTTGCTGCCCATGCCGCGGACCTGGCCAAGGGCCATCCGGGCGCCCAGTTGCGGGACAATGCCCTGTCCAAGGCCCGCTTCGAATTCCGCTGGGAAGACCAGTTCAACCTGGGCCTGGACCCGGACAAGGCGCGGGAATTCCACGATGAAACGCTGCCCCAGGAGGGCGCGAAGCTCGCGCATTTCTGCTCCATGTGCGGCCCCCATTTCTGCTCCATGAAAATCACCCAGGACGTTCGCGAGTATGCTGCGCACCAGGGCGTGAGCGAGACGGAAGCCTTCGATCGGGGCATGGCGGAAAAGGCCAGCGAATTTCGGGAAAGAGGCGCCGAACTCTACCGCAAGGTCTAGTCCGGCATGGATCTGATGCTCCTGGGCAAAGCCGCCCTGCTGGGAACGGTCGAAGGGTTGACGGAGTTTCTGCCGGTATCCAGCACGGGCCACCTGATCGTGGCTGGCAGCCTGCTGAACTTCAATGACGAGAAGGGCAAGGTTTTCGAAATCGTCATCCAGTTCGCCGCCATTCTGGCCGTTTGCTGGGAATACCGCGCCAAAGTGGTTTCGGTGGTGCGCGGCTTGCCGCACGACCCGGCGGCGCGCCAGTTCACGCTGAACCTGATGGTGGCATTCATGCCCGCGGCAATCCTCGGATTGCTGTTGGCAAGCCGGATCAAGCAGTATCTTTTTGCTCCCGTGCCGGTTGCCCTGGCGTTCATCGCAGGGGCTTTTGCGATCCTCTGGATCGAACGCCGGCGCGTGCCCCATCGCGTTGAGGAAGTCGATCGCATGACCTGGCAACTGGCCCTGAAAGTGGGCTTTTGCCAGGCGCTTGCCCTGATTCCCGGGATGTCGCGATCGGGCGCCACCATCATGGGAGGCCTCTACTTCGGGCTTTCCCGCACGGCGGCCACCGAGTTTTCCTTTTTCCTCGCCATACCCACCCTGTTTGGCGCCACCCTGCACGAGCTGGTGAAATACCGCCAGCTGTTCCATCGCGAAGACCTGGGGCTTTTCGCCGTGGGCTCCCTTTTTTCCTTTGTGTTTGCGTTCCTGACCGTGCGCGCATTGCTGCGGTTCGTCAGCAGGCACCGCTTTACGGCGTTTGCGGTGTACCGGATCCTGTTTGGTGTGGCCGTGCTGCTGACCAGCGCGTTGGGTTGGGTGGAATGGCCGGCGGACTGAAAATTCAGATTTCGATCAGTTCGAAATCTTCCTTGCGGGCGCCGCATTCGGGGCACACCCAATTGACGGGAACATCCTCCCAGCGGGTGTAAGGTGGAATGCCGTCGTCGGGAGCTCCCAGCTCTTCGTCGTAAATGTACCCGCAGATCAGGCAGAGATAGGTTTTGTAACCCTTGGCAGCATCCATGATTATCCTGGGAATTGAGTTAAAATGAAGCGGTGATCGATTCAAGAAGCTCGGCTTGGGGCCCTTTTGCCCCAAACATCCCGGCATCATAAAACCTGACATCCTGAAGAGCAACTTTCACCCATGACGCCTCCTCCTCCCGCAGTACTGGTTTTTGCCGCGACCGACCCCAGCGGAGGGGCGGGTTTGCAAGCGGACGTGCTCACATTGGCCAGCATGGGCTGCCATCCCCTTTCCGTCGTGACCGGCGTCACCATCCAGGACACCACGGGCGTGGAAGACGTGTTGCCCCTGGATGCCGAATGGGTGGCAGACCAGGCGCGTTGCATCCTGGAAGATGTCCCGGTCGCCGTCTTCAAGCTGGGCGTACTGGGCAGCGTGGAAGCAGTCGCGGCGATCGCGGAAATCGTTTCGGACTATCCTGAAGTTCCTCTGGTGCTGGATCCCGTCCTGGCCAGCGGACGCGGGGACGAGCTGGCTTCGGAAGACATGCTGTCCGCCCTGCGCGAACTGATCATCCCCCAGTCCACGATCGTGACGCCCAACACGATGGAAATCCTCCGGATCGCGTACGACGAACCCCCGGAAGAAGGGCATCCGGATCTGGCGGAAGCGGCCCGACTGGTTCTGGAAACAGGCTGCGAATACGTCCTGATCACGGGAACCCACAGCAGTTCGGCACAGGTCATCAATACCCTGTATGGCCGCGAAGGCGTCATCCGGTCCGACGGGTGGGAACGGCTCATGGGAAGCTACCACGGATCAGGCTGTACCCTCAGTTCGGCCATCGCGGCAGGATTGGCCCAGGGTCTCGACATGGCCGAAGCGGTGGCCGAGGCGCAGGAATACACCTGGCAGACGCTCAAGGACGCCTTCCGTCTGGGCATGGGACAGCCCATTCCCGACCGCCTTTTTTGGGCGCGCGAAGAACCCCCTGCCGGCGATGTCCATTGAGCGCCCCGTGATCCGGGGCCTCTACGCCGTCACTCCGGAAACGGACGATACCGCACGCCTGCAGTCGCTGGTGCAACAGGCCATCGACGGAGGCCTGAGGCTGTTGCAGTACCGGGCCAAAACCCTGCCCGCGCCCTTGCGGGAAATGCAGGCCGGCGCCCTTTCTGTCCAGTGTGCCGCCCAGAACGTGACCTTCATCGTGAACGATGATGCCGCGCTCGCCGCGGGCAGCGGCGCCGCCGGGGTGCATCTGGGACGAGACGACGGGCCCGTTCCCGCCAACCGGGATGGTGAACGTCCGCTTCTGGTGGGTGTTTCCTGCTACGATTCGCTCCCGCTCGCGCTCGAAGCGACGGCCCGGGGTGCGGATTACGTGGCTTTCGGCAGCGTCTTTGCCTCGCAGACCAAGCCGGACGCGCGTCGTGCCCCCCTTTCGCTGTTGCGTGAAGCCAGGCTCCGGCTGCGCGTGCCGGTGGTGGCCATCGGCGGCATCACGCTGGCCCGCATGGACGAACTCATGCAGACGGGTATCGACGCGGTGGCTGTCCTTTCGGCCCTGTTCGATGCCCCGGACGTCAGGACGGCGGCCCAACGTTTTAACGCTTATTTCGGTGAATGACATGACCAGTCGTAACGACCTGCTGTTTGAACGTGCCCAGATCCATATTCCCGGAGGCGTCAACTCTCCGGTTCGCGCATTCCGCGCCGTCGGCGGAAGCCCCAGGTTTTTCACGCGGGGCGTCGGGCCGCGCGTCTGGGACGCGGATGGACAGGAATATGTGGACTACGTCTGTTCATGGGGACCGCTGCTGCACGGGCACGCCCATCCTGCCGTCGTCGACGCCGTCAAGCGCGCTGCGGAAATGGGCCTGAGTTTTGGCGCCCCCACGGAACTGGAAATCGAGCTGGCCGAACTGATCTGCCAGCTGGTTCCTTCCATGGAGCAGGTGCGCCTGACGAGTTCCGGGACCGAAGCCACCATGAGTGCCATCCGGCTGGCCCGCGGCGCAACCGGGCGCACGGCCATCGTGAAATTCGACGGTTGCTACCACGGCCACGGCGATGCGCTTCTCGTCAAGGCCGGTTCGGGCGCCCTGACTTTCGGCCAGCCTGATTCCGGCGGCGTTCCGCCCGAACTCGCGGCCCAAACGCTGGTGCTGGAATACAACAATGTCTCCCAGCTGGAAGCCCTGTTCGCCGAGCGCGGGGACACCCTTGCAGCGGTCATCGTCGAGCCGGTGGCCGGCAACATGAACATGGTCCTGCCGCGACCGGAATTTTTGGCCCGCCTGCGCCAGCTGACCCAATCCCATGGCACGCTGCTGATATTCGACGAAGTCATGTCGGGGTTCCGCGTGGCCCTGGGCGGAGCCCAGGCCATTTACGGCATCCGGCCCGACCTCACCACCCTGGGCAAGGTCATCGGGGGCGGCATGCCTCTCGCCGCATTCGGCGGCCGCCGGGACCTGATGCAGCAGCTGGCCCCGTTGGGCCCCGTCTACCAGGCCGGCACGCTTTCTGGCAATCCCGTGGCCGTGACCGCGGGACTTGCCACCTTGCGGCTTGCGATGGCCAGCGGACTCTATGAACGGCTGGGAGAGATGACCCGTGCGGTGACCGAGGGCATTGCCGACCTGGGCAGACACCACGGCTTTCCGGTGACGTCCTGCTCGCTGGGCGGCATGTTCGGCATTTTCTTCCGGGAAGCGCTGCCGGCCAACCTCGCCGAAGTGATGACTTCGGACAAGGAGCGGTTCAGGGGCTTTTTCCACGGCATGCTGCGCCAGGGGATCTACCTTGCCCCATCGGCCTTCGAGGCCGGTTTCGTGTCTTCCGTTCACGGCACCCGGGAACTGGAGCAGACGCTGGACGCGGCAGAAACCGTGTTCCGGCAACTCGCCTGAGCGGAATATGGCCTTTTTCCAGCATGCGCAGTTTTTCGTCACCGTGGACGACTGGGGCGGGCTGCCTCCCGACACCGGGCTCGAGGTGGCGTTCGCCGGGCGGTCAAATGCGGGTAAATCAAGTGCAATCAATACGTTAGCCAATAGGTCGCGGCTTGCCTTCACGAGCAAGACGCCGGGGAGAACCCAGCACATCAACTTTTTTCATTTGGGCGACCAGCGCTTTCTCGTGGATTTGCCGGGCTACGGCTATGCCCAGGTGCCCCAATCGGTCAAGCGGCACTGGCAGCAGCTGCTTTCCGATTACCTCGTGCACCGCAACTCCTTGAAAGGGCTGGTTGTTCTCATGGATATCCGCCATCCGCTGACCGACCTGGACCGGCAGCTGATCGCGTGGTATCTGCCCAGCGGCAAGCCGATGGTGGTGCTGCTGACAAAATCCGACAAACTGGGACGGGGGGCGCGGCTCGAAGCGGTCCGGGGCGTCCGCGACGCCCTCGCCGGGGCGAAGCAATCGATTGAAATCATTGCATTTTCCAGCATGACGCGGGAAGGCCTCGAAACCGCCGAAGCTGCGATTGCACGGCTGTACGAACCATCGCCCTAAAAAAAACCCCGTGTGCGCTGATGCGACACGGGGGGAAATTGCCATGCGAACTGGCATTGGCCTGCCCTAGGGAGGAAGGCAGGCGTTGGAACTGCACCAACCAGTTGTCAGAGTGCCTTGCGTCAGTTAAGTTCCTCGATATCATTTTTTGCAACAATTGGACCCCGAATGGACACCTTAGGACGTTTCCCCCAGCGCCGGATGCGGCGCAACCGCCGCGATACGTTTTCGCGCCGCCTGGTCCAGGAACACCGCCTGGGCACTGAGGACCTGATTTACCCCGTTTTTATCATCGACGGAACAAACCGCGAAGAACCGGTCGCTTCCATGCCAGGCATCGCCCGACAAACGGCAGACCGGCTCATGGCCACGGCGGAACGCTGCCTGGAGCTGGGCATTCCCGCCCTGGCCCTTTTCCCGGTCGTCGACCCCGCCCTCAAGTCCCCGGACGCGAAGGAAGCCTGGAATCCGGAAGGGCTGTTGCCGCGCACGGTGCGCCAGCTCAAACAGCGTTTTCCCGAACTGGGGCTCATCACGGACGTGGCCCTCGATCCCTATACCAGCCACGGACAGGACGGCATCACCGATGAAAACGGGTATGTCCTCAACGATGCCACCCTCGAGGCCCTGGTCCGGCAGGCGTTGGTGGAAGCGGCGGCAGGAGCCGACGCGGTGGCGCCGTCGGACATGATGGACGGGCGCATCGGCCGCATACGGGAGGCGCTCGATGCAGACGGGCGCATCCACACGCGCATCCTTGCCTATTCGGCCAAATACGCGTCCGCTTTTTACGGCCCTTTCCGGGACGCCGTCGGGTCCGCAAAAAACCTGGGGAAAGGCAGCAAGGAAACCTACCAGATGGATCCTGCGAACAGCGACGAAGCGTTGTGGGAAGTGGGCCTCGACCTTGCCGAAGGAGCGGACATGGTCATGGTCAAGCCCGGCCTTCCGTATCTGGACATCGTCAGGCGCGTCAAGGACCGGTACAGGTGCCCCACCTTCGCCTACCAGGTCAGCGGGGAATACGCGATGCTTCGGGGGGCCATCGATGCCGGCTGGCTGGATGAACGCTGCATTCTCGAAAGCCTGCTGGCCTTCAAGCGTGCCGGCGCAGACGGTGTGCTGACCTACTTTGCCCTGCGGGCCGCCGAGCTGATCACGTCACGGTAGCGGGCCCGTCCAGCAGGGCCTCGACCTGGGCCAGGCGGGCCCGCTCCACGGTGCGCCCGTCGGCGGTTTTCTGGACGATGCGCTGCAGGTCGAGTGGCAGCAACAGGGCGTTCACGGGAACCCCGTTCGTGGTGAAGCTGATCACGGAAGCGTCCAGGGTACGGTCTCCAATGCGGACTTTGCGCTTGCCCACCTGATATTCCCGCTGGAAATTCAGCAACGACAGCTCCAGGGCCTTGCCGTCGTCCGTGAACAACTGCAGGTTGATGTCGGAATGCGGACCGGCCGTGCCGGACAGGACGGAGCCGGTGAGCCAGGGGTTGAAGGGCGCCAGCAGCTTCATGGCGTCGATGGCCGCTTCCCGCAAGTCGCGCAGCTGGGCAGCATGGCGGTCCCCCTGGTAGAGCGACTGCCAGCTGCGCAGAGCCGCTTCGATTTCCCGGTTGTCGGGCAGTTGTTGGGTGGAAGGCGCTCCGGCCTGCCGCGCCGCCTTTCTTTTGGCTGAGGCATAGTCCTGTGTGCCGTCTTCGGCCAGGATTCTTGCCGCCAGGTACGCCAGGTGCTCGCGATGGTGGTTGCGCTTTGCCGAAGCCATGGCGTCTCCTGGCAGATCAGTTGACCGGGGCGGGGTCGGAATAAAAATATTCGTCAATGTGGTCGGACGCGGCCGGATCCGGTTTGCCCGTGCCCGGATTGATGCTGACCACGCTCACGCCGGGTGGCACGACCACGGGACTTTCGGGAATGGTCTTCAGCGCCTGTCCCATGTAGGAAATCCAGATCGGCAACGCTGCCTGCGCCCCGGTTTCGTTGGCGCCCAGCGATGCCGGCTTGTCGAAACCGACCCAGGCCACCGCCACCAGGCTTGGCTGAAAACCGGTGAACCAGGCGTCCACATGGTCATTGGTGGTACCCGTCTTGCCCGCGAGGTCGTTGCGACCCAGGCTCAGGGCCTTTGTCGCGGTGCCCATCCGGATGACGTCACGCATCATGCTCGTCATGATGAAGGCATTGCGCGGATCGATCACCGCCTCCGCTCCCTCTCCGGCAACGGCAGGGTGGCTTTTGCTGATGACGTTTCCTTTTCCGTCCAGAACGCGGTCAATATAAAACGGCTTGACGCGAAACCCCCCGTTGGCGAACACCGCATAGGCAGACGCCATCTGCAAGGGGGTGGCGAGCCCTGATCCCAGGGCCATGCTGAGGTAGGGCGGATGCTTGTCGGGGTCGAAGCCGAACCGCATGGCATAGTCGTGCGCGTAGACCGGGCCGATGGCCTGCAGCAGCCGGATGGCCACCATGTTCTTTGACTTTGCGAGCGCCACGCGCAACCGGATCGGCCCGAGGTACTCGTTCTCGTAATTGTGGGGCTCCCAGGGTTCCCCGTTGTTTTGCGTGGGGTCCACAATGCTGATGGGAGTGTCGTTGACCAGCGAGGCGGGACCAAAGCCCTTTTCCAGCGCGGCCGAATAGATGAACGGCTTGAAGCTCGAACCGGGCTGGCGGTAGGCCTGGGTCACGTGATTGAACTTGCTCTGGTTGAAATCAAAACCGCCCACCAGGGCCCGGATCGCGCCGTCATGACTGTCCAGGGAAACCAGGGCGGCTTCCACGTCGGGATACTGCGTGATTTCCCAGCCGCCGGCTCCCGCCCGGCTGACCCGGATGATCGCCCCGCGGCGGATTTTCTTTGCCGGCGACGCATTGGGCGCAAGTCCCGCCTTGGCGAAAGCCAGTCCTTCTCCCTTGATGGAAACCATCCCCACCGATTTGACGTACGCCTGCACTTCCTTGTCGGACGCCTGGACCACGACGCCGGGAAACAGGTCATCGCTGACTTCGGCATCAGACAACGCATCTTCGAGATCCGCTTCGGTCGCCTCGGAGGCGGGCAATTCCACAAAGTCTTCCGGACCGCGATAGCCATGGCGATGGTCGTAATCCAGTACGCCTTGGCGCACGGAGTGGTATGCGGCATCCTGGTCCGCCTTGAGCAACGTGGTGACCACCTTGTAGCCCCGGTTGTAGACCTCCTCGCCGTAGGCCTGCACCATGTACTGGCGGGCCATTTCCGCCACATAGTCGGCTTTCAGGGAAAAGCCCGTGTGCCAGGGCTCCACATGGCCCGGATTGCGCAGGGCCTGGTCAAATTCCGCATCGCTGATGAATTTGAGTTCGTGCATTCGCCGAAGCACGTACTGCTGACGCTGGGCGGCACGCTTCGGGTTGATGACCGGGTTGTAGCGGGACGGCGCTTTCGGCAGCCCCGCCAGCATCGCCATTTCAGCCGTGCTGAGCTGGCTTAGGGGCCGGCCGTAATAAACGTAGGCGGCCGCGCCGAAACCGTAAGCCCGTTGGCCGAGGTAGATCTGGTTGATGTAGAGTTCAAGGATCTGGTCCTTGGTCAGGTTGCTTTCGATCTTGAACGCCAGCAGAACTTCGGAGAGCTTGCGCGAAAACGTCTTTTCATTGCTCAGGAAGAAGTTCCGGGCCACCTGCATGGTGATGGTGCTCGCCCCCTCCTTGGCCCGCGCCGAAAACAGATTGGCCAGAAACGCACGCGCCACCCCCTGGTAGTCCACGGCCCCATGCTGGTAAAAGCGGTCGTCCTCGGCAGCCAGGATGGCCTGGCGCATGCGCAACGGCACTTCCTGCAATTTCAGCACGGCACGGCGCTCTTCCCCGAATTCCCCGATCAGCTGGTCGTCTGCCGTGAAAATGCGCAAGGGCACCTTGGGCCGGTAATCCGTCATGGATTCCAGGCTGGGCAGGTTGGGGTAGATCAGGGCCAGGGCCAGCACGAGAATGCCCGCGCCGACGAGGGCCAGGGTGGCAAGAACGGCCAGGGGGTACATGAGGCTGCGCATGGAATGGAAGCCGCCGGGAATATGGGTTGCTCCGCATTATAAGGGGTCACTCGGCTACAATGTGTGCATGAATGATACCCGCAACTTTTTTCTGGTGGGATTGATGGGTGCGGGCAAGACCACCGTCGGCCGGGCACTGGCCCGTCGCCTGCACCTGACTTTCGTGGACTCCGACCATGAAATCGAGGTGCGCACCGGCGTTCGCATTGCCACCATTTTTGAATTGGAAGGGGAGGCCGGTTTCCGTGCTCGCGAAGAGGACATGATCGAACAGCTCGTCCAACGCCAGGGCATCGTCCTGGCGACCGGCGGCGGCGCGGTGTTGAGCGCAAAAACCCGCGAGCGCCTGCGGCAGCACGGAACGGTCGTTTACCTCTGCGCCTGCGCCGACGACCTCTGGCAGCGCACCCGGCACGACCGCAACCGGCCGCTGCTCCAGACCGCCGACCCCAGAGCGCGTCTCCAGCAGCTCTACCAGGAGCGCGACCCCCTTTACCGGGAAACGGCCCATATCGTCATCGACACGGCGCACCAAACCGTCCAGAAACTGGTGAACCAGCTGGAAGCCCAAATCGACAGGCAGAAACTGCATGAAAACATTGAACGTTGACCTGGCCGGAGCCCCTTACCCCATCCACATCGGGGCCGGCTTGCTCGGCAGGGCGGACCTGATCCTCCCCCATCTGGAACAGCGCGATACGGCCATCGTCACCAACACCACCGTGGCCCCGCTCTACCTCGCCCCCCTGCAGGAGACGCTGGCCCAGGCCGGAGTGCGTTCCGTGCCCGTCATCCTGCCAGACGGCGAAGCGCATAAAACCCGGGAAAGTCTCCACCAGATCCACGACACCCTGCTCGCGCACCACTGCGAGCGCAAAACCACCGTCATCGCCTTGGGCGGTGGCGTCGTCGGCGATTTGGCGGGCTTTGCCGCCGCCACCTTTCTGCGCGGCGTCCCCCTGATCCAGATCCCGACCACGCTGCTCGCCCAGGTGGATTCGTCCGTGGGAGGCAAAACAGGCATCAACCATCCTGTGGGGAAAAACCTCATCGGCGCATTTCATCAGCCACGCCTGGTGCTGGCGGACACCCGAACGCTCGACACCCTGCCCCCGCGCGAATACCGCTCCGGCGTCGCAGAAATCATCAAGTACGGCCTCATCCGGGATCTTCCCTTTCTGGACTGGCTCGACCGCAACCTGGAAGCGCTGATGGCCCGCGACCCGGAAATTCTCGGGCAAGCCATTTACGATGCCTGTCGCAACAAGGCCGAAGTGGTGGCGCAGGACGAATTCGAAACCACCGGACAGCGGGCCCTGCTCAACCTGGGCCACACCTTTGGACATGCCATCGAAGCAGGGGCAGGCTACGGCACCTGGCTGCACGGCGAAGCCGTGGCTGCCGGCATGGTCCTGGCATCGGCCTTGTCTGCCCGTCTGGGCTGGATCGGCAGCGCCGACCTGGATCGCGTCGAACGACTGATCGCACGCGCGGGCCTCCCGACCCGCGCTCCGGACATCGGCACGGAGCGTTATCTGGCCCTCATGGCATCGGATAAAAAGGTGGAAGCGGGAAAATTGCGCTTCGTGCTGCTCAAACGCCTGGGGGAAGCCGTCCTGACCCGGGACGTTCCGCTGGAAGCGGTCCGGGCCGAGCTCTCATCCGGCTCGGGGCGCTTCCTCGGCAGGCCGGACGAATCCCCCCGCTAATCTTGCCCCGCCGGGGGGATGGCTGTATCATCCTATGCCCGGTGCGTACACGTACAGCCCTGCCTTTGCCTGCGGTTTGACTCCGGCGCTCCCTTGCACTTGATCATTGAAACGCGAGGTTATTCGATTGAATCACCCATCTCTACCGCCCCGCCAGGGCCTGTATGACCCTGCCCTCGAACATGACGCCTGCGGCGTCGGTTTTGTGGCCCACATCAAGGGCGTGCAAAGCCATACCATAGTCCGGCAAGGCCTCCAGATTCTCGAAAACCTGACGCACCGTGGCGCCACCGGCGCCGATCCGCTGGCAGGCGATGGCGCCGGCATCCTGATCCAGATGCCCGATGCGTTCCTGCGCAAGGAAGTGGCCCCCCTGGGTTTCCAACTGCCGGCCCTGGGCGATTATGCCGTCGGCATGGTCTTCCTGCCGCAGGATGCGGGCGACCGCACGGTCTGCGAATCCCTGCTGGAGCAATGTGCCCGTGAGGAGGGCCAGGTCGTGCTGGGCTGGCGCGATGTTCCCACGGACAACAGCGGCCTGGGCGAAAGCGTCAAGCAGGTGGAACCCGTCATTCGGCAGATTTTCCTGGCCCGGGGGCAGGTCACCCCGGATCGCAACGGCTTTGAGCGCAAGCTGTTCGTACTGCGCAAGCGCGCCGAACATGCGGTCGCGCAAAAGGGTATTGACCGCAAATGGTTCTATTTGCCCTCGCTGTCATCGCGCACCCTGGTCTACAAGGGCATGCTGCTCGCCGACCAGGTGGGCCATTTCTACCGCGACCTGCAGGATCCGGCGCTGGTGTCTGCGCTCGCCCTGGTGCACCAACGCTTTTCCACCAACACCTTCCCCACCTGGGATCTGGCCCATCCGTTCCGCATGATCGCCCACAACGGTGAAATCAACACCCTGCGCGGCAACGTCAACTGGATGGCGGCACGGCGAGGGACCATGGCGTCCACCCTGCTGGGTGAAGACCTGGGCAAGATCTGGCCGCTCATCGTGGAAGGACAGTCGGATTCCGCCTGTTTCGATAACGCGCTGGAACTGCTCGTGGCCGGAGGGTATCCCCTGGTCCAGGCCATGACGATGCTGATTCCCGAAGCCTGGGCCGGCAATCCCCTGATGGACGAGGAACGGCGCGCCTATTATGAGTACCATGCCGCCCTGATGGAACCGTGGGATGGTCCTGCCGCCGTGGCTTTCACCGACGGTCGCCAGATCGGGGCCACGCTCGACCGCAACGGCCTGCGCCCTGCGCGTTATGTGCAAACCAGCGACGATCTGGTCCTGATGGCTTCTGAAATGGGCGTGCTCGACATTCCCCAGGAGAAAATCGTCAAGAAATGGCGTCTGCAGCCCGGGAAAATGCTGCTGATCGACCTCGAACAGGGCCGCATCATCAGTGATCTGGAACTGAAGCAGCAGTTGTCCAAACAGCAGCCCTACCGGCAGTGGCTATCCCGTACCCAGACCCGGATCGAGGACCTGCCGGACATCGGGGAAGCCCCGCCGCAAGCGGCCTGTTCGCTCCTCGATCGCCAGCAGGCATTCGGCCTGACGGAAGAGGAGCTCAAGTTCCTGCTCGTGCCCATGGCGACCGGCGGCCAGGAGGCCGTGGGATCCATGGGGGACGACACGCCCCTCGCCGTGCTTTCCAACAGGCCCAAATCGCTGTACCAGTATTTCCGGCAACTGTTCGCCCAGGTCACGAACCCGCCGATCGATCCGATCCGGGAAGAGCTGGTGATGTCCCTGGTGTCCTTCATCGGACCCCGCCCCAACCTTCTGGGAGTGGACGCCGCCGAACCGCAGCCCCGGCTTGAAGCCAGCCAGCCGGTCCTGACCCCGGAGGACATGGAAAAGATCAGGACCATCGACCGGGCCACGCAAGGCCTGTTCCGCTCCACGACCTTGTCCATCTGCTACCCGGTAGCACAAGGGGCCGACGGCATGGCCGCGGCGCTGGAAACCCTGTGTCAGGCCGCCGTGAATGCCGTGCAGGCCGGCAGCAACATCCTCATCCTGTCCGACAGCGATCTGGACGCGACCCGGATCGCCATACCTGCCCTGCTGGCCACTGCCGCCGTCCACCATCACCTGGTGCGCAACGGCCTGCGTACCAGCACCGGTCTCGTGGTTGAAACCGGCTCCGCCCGCGAAGTGCATCACTTTGCGCTCCTGGCCGGGTATGGCGCCGAAGCGGTGCACCCCTATCTGGCCTACGAAACCCTCGCCGCGATGGGGCACCATCTTCCCCACGACCTGGATCCGAAGGACGCGCGCAAACGGTACATCAAGGCCATTTCCAAGGGGTTGCTCAAGGTGATGTCCAAAATGGGCATATCCACGTACCAGTCCTACTGCGGCGCCCAGATTTTCGAAGCGGTCGGCCTCAACAGTGCGTTCGTGGCCCGCTATTTCACGGGAACCGCCAGCACGGTGGAAGGCATCGGGCTCGAGGAAGTGGCCGAAGAAGCCCTGCGGCTGCACACCCTCGCTTTTTCGGACGCCCCCCTTTACAGGGACCGGCTCGATGCGGGCGGCGAGTACGCCTACCGCATCCGCGGCGAAGCCCACATGTGGACTCCGGAAAGCATTTCCAAGCTTCAGAACGCCACGCGCACCGGCAGCTACAGCACCTACCGCGAATACGCCAAGGCCATCAACGACCAGTCGCAGCGCCTCATGACGTTGCGCGGACTGTTTGAAATCGGAAGGGCGGAACATCCCGTTCCCCTGTCGGAAGTCGAACCGGCACAGTCGATCGTGAAGCGATTCGCGACAGGGGCCATGTCGCTGGGCTCCATCTCGCAGGAGGCCCACAGCACGCTGGCGATCGCCATGAACCGCATCGGCGGCAAATCCAATACCGGCGAAGGCGGCGAAGATCCACAGCGGTTCAAGCCGTTGCCCAACGGCGACTCCATGCGTTCTTCCATCAAGCAGGTGGCTTCGGGCCGTTTCGGGGTCACCGCGGAATACCTGGTCAACGCGGACGACATCCAGATCAAGATGGCCCAAGGCGCCAAGCCCGGCGAAGGCGGCCAGCTTCCCGGCCACAAGGTGAGCAAGTACATCGGGAAACTGCGCCATTCCGTTCCGGGCGTGGGGCTGATTTCTCCGCCCCCGCACCACGACATTTATTCCATCGAAGACCTGGCCCAGCTGATCCACGACCTCAAAAACGTGAACCCGGGGGCGCGCATCAGCGTGAAGCTCGTTTCCGAAGTGGGGGTCGGCACGGTTGCGGCAGGCGTTTCGAAGGCCCATGCCGACCATGTCACGATTTCCGGACACGATGGCGGCACCGGTGCGTCGCCGCTTTCATCCATCAAATATGCCGGCTCGCCCTGGGAATTGGGCCTGGCAGAGACGCAGCAGACCCTGGTTCTCAACCGTCTGCGCGGCAGGATCTGCGTGCAGGCGGACGGACAAATGAAAACGGGGCGGGACGTGGTGGTGGCGGCGCTCCTGGGAGCTGACGAGTTCGGGTTCGCGACCGCGCCGCTGGTGGTGGAAGGCTGCATCATGATGCGCAAATGCCACCTCAACACCTGCCCGGTGGGCATTGCGACCCAGGACCCCGAGCTCACCCGGAAATTCACAGGACAGCCCGAGCACGTCATCAATTATTTCTTCTTCGTCGCGGAAGAAGTCCGGGAATACATGGCGCAAATGGGGTTCCGGACCTTTGACGAAATGGTCGGCCGCGTCGACATGCTGGACATGCGCCAGGGCATTTCCCACTGGAAAGCCCGCGGCCTTGACTTCTCCCGCATTTTCCACAGCCCGGAAATGCCGCAGAGCGTGGCCCGTTCCTGGAAGGAACGTCAGGACCACGGGCTCGCTCAGGCGCTTGACCACAGCCTGATCGCCCAGGCAAAGCCGGCGCTGGAGCAACGCCAGCCGGTCGCGATCGACGTGGCGGTACGCAACGTCAACAGGACCATCGGCGCCATGCTTTCGGGCGAAGTGGCCCGCCGTTACGGCCATGCAGGCCTGCCGGACGACACCATCTTCATCCGGGCCCGGGGAACGGCAGGGCAAAGTTTCGGGGCTTTCCTGGCCCATGGGGTGACCCTTGAGCTGGAAGGGGAAGCCAACGACTACGTGGGCAAAGGGCTCTCGGGTGGCCGCATCGTCATCTATCCTCCCGCCGTCTGCCCCATCCAGGCTGAAGAGAACATCATCGTCGGCAACACGGTGCTCTATGGCGCCATCAGCGGCGAATGCTACTTCCGCGGCGTGGCCGGCGAACGCTTCGCCGTGCGCAACTCGGGCGCAACGGCCGTGGTGGAAGGCGTCGGCGACCACGGATGCGAATACATGACAGGTGGCACCGTCGTCGTTCTGGGAGAGGCCGGCCGCAATTTCGCGGCGGGAATGAGCGGCGGAGTGGCCTATGTCCTGGACGAGGCCGGCGATTTCGAACGGCGCTGCAACCTCGCCATGGTCGAACTCGAGCCGGTGCCGGAAGAGGATTCCGCTTCGGAGGAGTCGCGCGGCAATCTGGACACGCACGGCAAAGTCAAAGTCAACCACCTTGGTGAAAAGGATTCCGTCCTGCTCAGGCGGCTCATCGAAAACCACATGCACTACACGAACAGCGCGCGGGCTCGCAAGATCCTGGAACGGTGGGATCACTACCTGCCCCTTTTCGTCAAAGTCATGCCCATGGAATATCGCCGGGCGCTGATGGAACTGGCGGCAGAACAACAACGGGAAAAAGAACTGAGAGTGGAACACCATGGGTAAGATCACCGGCTTCATGGAAATCGCAAGGCAGGACCCCCGGTCCCTGCCCCCGGACGAGCGCATCCGCTCCTACCACGAATTCACGCTGCCCCTGCCGGACCAGGAACTCAGCCGGCAGGGCGCGCGCTGCATGGATTGCGGCATCCCGTTCTGCCAGACGGGCTGTCCGGTCAACAACATCATCCCGGACTGGAACGACCTGGTTTACCGGGGCTACTGGAAGGATGCCCTGGAAACCCTGCACTCCACCAACAACTTTCCCGAATTTACCGGCCGCATTTGCCCGGCGCCGTGCGAAGCCGCTTGCGTGCTGAACATCAACAACGACCCGGTCACGATCAAAAACATCGAGCACGCCATCGTCGACAAGGGCTGGGAAGAAGGCTGGATCATCCCCCAGATCGCTCCCCAGAAAACCGGGAAACGGGTGGCCGTGGTGGGTTCGGGCCCTGCGGGACTCGCCGCCGCGCAGCAACTGGCCCGCGCCGGGCATCAGGTGGTGTTGTTCGAAAAGAATGACCGCATCGGCGGGCTGCTGCGCTACGGCATCCCGGATTTCAAGATGGAAAAACAGCTCATTGACCGGCGGATGCAGCAGATGCGGGCCGAAGGGGTCGAATTCAGGACCGGCCAGCACGTGGGCGTGACGTTGCCGGCCCAGTCGCTGCTTGCGGAATTCGATGCGATACTCCTGACCGGGGGGTCGGAACACCCGCGCGATCTGCCTGTCCCGGGGCGCGAACTCGAGGGCATCCATTTCGCCATGTCGTTCCTGCCCCAGCAGAACCGGCGCAATGCGGGCGACAGCGTACCGAACCAGATTCTGGCCACCGGCAAGCATGTGGTCGTGATCGGCGGCGGCGACACCGGCTCAGACTGCGTGGGCACGTCCATCCGTCAGGGTGCCGCGTCCGTCACACAATTCGAACTGATGCCCCGGCCGCCCGAAAAGGAGAACAAGCCCCTCGTGTGGCCCAACTATCCGCTCAAGCTGCGCACTT
The DNA here is from genome assembly GCA_021826025.1 of Pseudomonadota bacterium. Taxonomy (GTDB): domain Bacteria; phylum Pseudomonadota; class Gammaproteobacteria; order Burkholderiales; family Ferrovaceae; genus JAKBAT01. The sequence goes on from JAKBBG010000011.1 coordinate 27,236, forward strand.
CATCCTCCCAGGAAGAAGGCTGCAACCGGGACTGGAGCGTGGCCACCAAAGCTTTCAAGGGGTCCGGCGGCCGCGTGGAAAGCCTTTCTGCCATCCGCCTGGAGTGGAAAAAGGATGCCCAGGGGCAGCAGGCGATGTCGGAAGTCCGCGGCTCCGAATTTGAAATCAAGGCAGACCTGGTGTTGCTGGCCATGGGCTATCTTCACCCGGTGCATGCGGGGCTCCTGGAACAGCTCGGGGTGTCCCTGGACAATCGCGGCAATGTCCTGGCGGACACGGAGCAGTACCAGACTTCGGTGCCCAAAGTCTTTTCGGCAGGAGACATGCGCCGTGGCCAATCCCTGGTGGTCTGGGCCATCCGTGAAGGTCGCCAGGCCGCCCGCGCCGTCGACGAGTTCCTCATGGGCTGCTCGGAATTGCCACGCTAGGACCGCGATGCTCCAAAACGACACCTTCCTCAAGGCGCTGTTGCGCCAGCCCACCCCTTACACCCCGCTCTGGATCATGCGCCAGGCTGGCCGGTACCTGCCGGAATACAACGCCACGCGCGCGCGTGCCGGCAGTTTTCTGGACCTGTGCAAAAACCCGGATTTCGCCACGGAAGTGACGTTGCAGCCGTTGGCCCGCTATCCCCTGGATGCCGCCATCCTGTTTTCGGACATTTTGACCATTCCGGATGCCATGGGCCTGGGACTCTATTTCTCCGACGGCGAAGGGCCCAAGCTGGAACGCCCTCTGCGCGACGAATGGGAGGTGCGCAATCTTACGGCACCGGATCCCACCGAACACCTGCGCTATGTGCTCGATGCGGTGGGCCAGATCCGTCAGGCCCTGGGAGGCTCGGTCCCTCTCATCGGGTTTTCTGGCAGCCCGTTCACGCTGGCCTGTTACATGGTGGAAGGAGGGGGATCAGACGACTTCCGCCATGTCAAAGGCATGCTCTACCGCAGGCCCGACCTGCTGCACCGCATTCTTGAAGTCACGACCGAAGCGGTCATCCTCTACCTGAACGCCCAGATTGCGGCCGGAGCACAGGCCGTCATGGTTTTCGACACCTGGGGGGGCACCCTCACCAGCGCGGCTTACCAGGAATTCTCCCTGGCCTACCTCTCCCGCATTGCCGCCGCCCTCACACGACATGCTGAAGGACGCCGCGTTCCCAGCATCGTATTCACCAAAGGGGGAGGGCTGTGGCTGGAATCCATCGCCGATGCAGGATTTGACGCGGTGGGCCTGGACTGGACCGTCGACATCGGGCAGGCCAGGCGAAGGATCGGCGACCGTGTCGCATTGCAGGGCAACATGGACCCGGCCGTACTGTTCGGCTCGCCAGAATTCATCCGCCAGGAAGTCGCCCGGATTCTGGACGGATTCGGACCCGGATCCGGCCATGTTTTCAATTTGGGACACGGCATTTCGCGCTTTACCGACCCCGACAACGTTGCGGCCATGGTCGAGGCCGTTCACGCGCTCAGCCGCGAATCCCGTTGACAAACCGGCAATTAGCTGCGCCAGATGATTGTGCTTATGCACAATCGTCATTCATTCTTAACAAACGTATAAGAATCAAGCCGTTCTGAACGGCGATCTTATAACCCATTATATTTCAATGATATTTTCATCCGCAAAGCCATTCTGGCCTGCGGGTGCCTGGAAATGGAAGCCCTGCTTTGGGGCCTGGGCCGGACTTATGAACAGATTTATCCACAGCCTTGTCCAGCCAGCATTTCCGGGCAAAATGCCTTGAAAACCCGCGCCCCATGCCGATAGTCCAGGTCGCTTTCGACCTTCCGCTCGACCGGCTGTTCGATTACAAGGCGCCGGACGCCACTGCCGAGGACGTCGGGCTGCGCGTGCTCGCCCCCTTCGGGTCGACCCTGAAAGTGGGCGTCATCCTGAAGGTTTCCGACAAGAGCGACTGGCCGGAAGAGCAGTTGCGCGCGCTGACGTCCGTCTGGCGCGATGTTCCCCCGCTTGCTCCCGAGGACCTGCGTTTGCTGGGCTTTTGCAGCACCTATTACCACCATCCGCTGGGGGCTGTGGTTCTCGGCGCCTTCCCTCCCGGGCTGCGCAGGACCAAAGGATGGGTGCCGCCGCGCCGCCGCAAAGCCCCTGTTGCCGGCACGCCCGTGCCTGTCCCCGCATTGACGGCTGCCCAGGGCGCTGCCGTCGACGCGGTGTTGGAACAGGCGGAAAAGGGGTTCCAGGCTTACCTGCTGCATGGCGTCACCGGGAGCGGCAAAACGGAAGTCTATCTCCACCTGATCAGGCACGTTGTGTCGACAGGCAGGCAGGCCCTGGTCCTGACCCCGGAAATCACCCTGACGCCGCAACTGGAAAAACGGTTTCGAGAGCGCCTTCCCGATGTGCCCATGGTCAGCATGCACAGCGGTTTGGGCGAAAAGGAAAGGGCCATGCGCTGGCTCGATGCCCAGGGCGGGCGGGCCGCCGTGGTCCTCGGAACGCGTTCGGCCATTTTCTGCCCCATGCCCCGGCTGGGGTTGATCGTGGTCGATGAGGAACACGACGGTTCCTACAAACAACAGGAAGGGCTGCGCTACTCCGCCCGCGACATGGCGCTGGTCCGGGCGCAACAGCTGCAAATCCCCGTCGTCCTCGGGTCTGCAACGCCGGCGCTGGAATCCTGGTGGAATGCGCAGGCAGGCCGCTACCGCCTGCTGAGCCTGTCCGAACGCGCCGTCCCGGGGGCCAGCCTGCCCCGTATCCGTCTGGTCGGTCCGCCGCCGCCCCGCGCTCCCGACATTGCGCCAGCCATACTGGAAGCCATCGCCGCCCGGCTGGAGCGGGGTGAACAAAGCCTGGTGTTCATCAACAGGAGAGGATACGCCCCGGTGCTGTTCTGTTCCCAGTGCCACTGGGTCAGCGCCTGCGACCGCTGCACGGCCAACATGGTCGTGCATTTGCGCCGACGCGAGCTTCGCTGCCATCACTGCGGGCAGCGCCACCCCATTCCGAAAGCGTGCCCTTCGTGCGGCAACGCCCATCTGGAGACCCTGGGTTCCGGCACCCAAAAAGTCGAAACGGCTTTGCAGACACGTTTTCCGGCGGCGCGCGTGTTGCGGCTGGACAGCGACACGCTGGCCCGCCCCCAGGCGTGGGAGGATACGGTGCAAACCATTCACGACGGACATGCCGACATTCTGGTCGGCACCCAGTTGCTGTCCAAAGGGCACGACTTCCCGAAAATCACGCTGGTGGCCGCGCTTGGCGCTGACAACGCGCTCTACAGCAGCGACTTCCGCAGCGGAGAGCGGCTTTTTGCGCAACTGGTGCAGGTGGCGGGTCGTGCCGGACGAACTGCCGGCCAGGGTGAAGTGCTTGTGCAGACGGCCTTTTCCGGGCATCCGCTGTTCAAGGCGCTGCTGGGCCACGATTACCGGTCGTTCGCGCAACAGGAACTGGAGCAACGCCGCCTCACAAGCTTCCCTCCTTTCGCGTACCAGGCCTTGTTGCGGGCGGCCTCGGAAAATCCGGACGCCCTCGAAAATTTCATGCGGGAGGCTGCAGCGCAGGCGCTTGCCCTGGCGCGGGAGGTGGAAGTGTATGACCCGGTCCCCCCGCCGCTTGCCAGGGTTTCGGGAAAAAGCCGCCTGCAACTGCTCGTGCAAAGCAGCCATCGGTCCCGCTTGCAGGAATTCCTGACGGCATGGCAGGTCCGGCTGCAAGGCGTTTCCTGCGGCCCCGTCCAGTGGTCGCTCGATGTGGACCCTGCGGAACTATGAGCCTTGCGGCGAGGCCATTATAATGTCGCATTCAACCAGACCGATCCCATGACCGAACCCACACTCCAGTCGTTGCCTGAGCGCATCCTGGCCCTGTTCCGCGATGCCATGCGAACCGTGGCCCCCCACGCTGCCGTCGCCGTGGTTCTGGAGCGTCCACGCCAGGCCGGACATGGCGAATTTGCCAGTACCCTGGCCCTGCAGCTTGCGAAGTCGCTGCAGCGTCCTCCCGGGGAAATTGCAGCGGCCCTGATCAAAGCGCTCCCTCCGTCGCCCCTCGTGGAAAAAGTGGAAGTAGCCGGCCCGGGCTTCATCAACGTGTTTCTCACGCCCGCGGCCAAACGCTCCGTGGTGACCGAAGTGCTGCGCGCCGGTTCCCGGTGGGGTGCTGTCAGTCTGGGGCACGGCCGGCGCGTGCAGGTGGAGTTCGTATCGAGCAACCCGACCGGCCCGTTGCATGTGGGCCACGGCCGCGGTGCGGCTTTCGGCGCTTCCCTGGCCAACGTCCTGGCCAAAGCGGGTTACGAGGTCCAGCGGGAATACTACGTGAACGACGCGGGGCGGCAGATGGATATCCTTGCCGTCTCCACCTGGCTGCGCTATCTGGCGGGCTTCGGCTCGAAAATTCCCTTTCCGCCCAACGGATACCAAGGGGATTACGTCACGGCCATGGCCGACACCCTGCGCAAGACCTGTGGACACAGCCTGTTCCGGGCCGACGAGTCCGTGCTGGACGGCACGCCGGGCATCGCGCCTCTGCTGCGTGAAGGGGACAAGGAAGCGGAAGCCCGGAACGAAACGCACATGGATGTGTTGATTGCCAATGCCAAGTCGTTGCTGGGGGACGGCTATAAAACGGTGCACCAGCTCGCCTTGCACGAACAGCTGGCCGACTGCCGTGAAGACCTCGAAGCGTTCGGCGTCGTCTTTGACCGCTGGTTTTCGGAGCAGTCCCTCTACGATGACGGCTCCGTAGCCCGCGTCGTCGACCGCCTGGCCGCCGGCGGCCATCTTTACGACCAGGACGGTGCGCGCTGGTTCAGGTCCTCCGCGTTCGGCGATGAAAAGGACCGCGTCGTGCAGCGTGAAAACGGCATTTTCACCTACTTCGCTTCCGACATCGCATACCATGCCAACAAATTCGAACGCGGATTCGAGCGGGTCGTGGACGTCTGGGGGGCGGACCATCATGGATACATTCCCCGCGTCAAGGCTGCCTTGACCGCCCTGGGCTTCGATGCAGGACGCCTGCACGTGCCGCTCGTCCAGTTCGTGAGCCTGTACCGGCACGGCGAGAAGGCCCAGATGTCCACGCGCAAGGGACAATTCGTCACCCTGCGCGAATTGCGCACGGAAGTCGGCCGCGATGCGGCCCGCTTCTTTTATGTGCTGCGCAAATCTGACCAGCACCTCGACTTCGACCTGGATCTCGCGAAATCGGAAAGCAACGACAACCCCGTTTATTATGTGCAGTACGCCCATGCCCGCATCCACAGCGTCCTGCAGAAATGGGGGGGCGACGCGGCCCTTCTGGCCGGCGTTCCCCTGGACGTGCTCGACAGCCCGCAGGAATTCGTTCTCATGCAATGGCTGCGCGCCTATCCCGAGGCCGTCGAAGCGGCGGCGCGCGACTATGCCCCTCACCAGCTGGCGTTCTATCTCAAGGACCTGGCTGCGGCGCTGCACAGCTATTACAACGCAACCCAGGTGCTGGTGTCCGAAGAGCCGCGCAAGCTGGCCCGGCTGGCCCTGATCGCAGCCGTCGCCGTCGTCCTGCGCGACGGCCTGCAATTGCTGGGAGTCCATGCTCCCGAATCGATGTAGGAGGCGTCATTCATGGCACAGCGTGAGGGAGCACAGCAACACAGGAAACCCCCTTCGGGCGGAGGCCACCCTTTCTTCAGGGGCCTGCTCATCGGCGTGGTGTCGGGCGTCGCGCTTTCGGCCGGCGTCGCGCTGTACGTGACCCATATGCCGAGCCCTTTCGTCGCCCATTCGGGCCAGTCTTCCACCGCACCGGACCGCCCCCCCGCTGAAATGCCCGACATTTCGCGTCACGGGCTCATGAACCCCAGTCCGGTGACGTCGGACGCGGCGGCCCCCGCCGCAACTGCGATCGCCCCCTCCCCCGAAGCCGCCCCGCAACCGTTGCTGCCGGCCCCGTCCGCTGCAGGGAGCAACACGCCGCCCGCCGTTCAGGCGCCGCCGGCGAAAATGCCCGACAACGGCGCACCGAGCGTGACGTACTTCGTCCAGACCGGCGCATTCGCAAAGGAATCCGAAGCTGACAACCAGCGTGCCCACCTGGCCTTGCTGGGCATCGATGCCGCCGTCCTGGCGCCGGAAGCGGGTGACCGCCAGAGCCTTTACCGGGTCCGCATCGGCCCGGTCGCCACGGTCGATGAAGTACGTACCTTGTTGGCCACCCTCAAAAACAACGGCCTGTCTGCGAACGTCATTAAAGTGACCTCTGTCAAGCCCAAGGACCCTCCGGTCCTCTAACCCCTAGGAGACGGAAACATCATGAAATGGTTAGTTCTCGCATGCAGGACCCTGTTGGCTGCGGCACTGCTTGCCTCAGTTTCGGCTTTTGGCGCGGTGCTTGACCGCGATTACGTGCTGATATCCCCGCCCCAGCCGGTCGACAGCCCCAGAAAAGTGGAAGTGGTGGAAGTGTTTTCCTATGCCTGTCCCCACTGCAGCGCCCTGGCGCCCCTGATCGAGCCCTGGGCCAGGAAATTGCCTTCCAACGTGGTGTACAAGCGGATTCCCGTCAGTTTCGGAAGAGGCCAGTGGACCGTTCTGGCCAAAGCCTACTATGCGCTGGAAGTCATGAACGATGCCGACCGGCTGCAGGAAAAGATTTTCACCGCCGTGCATACGGAACACGTCAACCTTTTTTCCCAGGACGTCCTGTTTGACTGGATTGAAAAGCAGGGCGTAAACCGGCAGAAGTTCATCAGCGCGTTCAATTCCTTCGCCGTGCAGAGCATGGTGCTGCGGGGCGACCAGAGAGCCATGGCTTACGGGGTCGACTCGGTCCCCACGGTGATCGTCGACGGCAAGTACCGTACGTCTCCCACCATGGCCGGCAGCCCCGAAGCCATGTTTTCCGTGTTGAACGAACTGATCCAGCAGGCGCTCAGGGATCACAAGCTCTGAGCAGCGGAAGGAAAAGCGGCTAGCTCTTTTTGGCCGGCCGTTTCCAGCGCATCACGGTGACCTGCTTCGAACGGGACAAGGTAAGCTGATCTGCTGGCACGGCCGAAACGATGGTTGACCCGGCACCGATGGTCGCGCCGCGACCGACGGTGACGGGAGCGACCAGCTGCGTGTCCGAACCGATGAAGACGTCGTCCTCGATCACCGTGCGGTGCTTGTTGACGCCGTCGTAGTTGCAGGTAATCGTCCCGGCACCGACGTTGACCCTGGAGCCTACCGTGCTGTCACCCACGTAAGACAGGTGGTTGGCTTTGGTTTCTTCGCCCAGCGTGCTGTTCTTGATTTCCACGAAATTGCCCACGTGGACTTTTTCTGCGGCCACAGTGCCCGGCCGAAGCCGGGCATAGGGCCCGATTCTGCAGTCCCGTCCCACCTTTGCGCCGTCCAGGTAACTGAAGGCTTCCACCACGGTGCCGCCGCCGATGCGGCAGTCGCGAATCACGCAGTGGGGTCCGATGTGGACGCCGTCCTCGAGCACCACCTCGCCTTCGAAAATGCAGCCCACGTCGATTTGTACGTCCTTGCCGCAGGCCAGGCTGCCGCGGACGTCCAGCCGTTCCGGATCGGCCAGGGTCACGCCGGATTCGAGCAGTTTTCCCGCGGTTTCCCGCTGGTATATGCGTTCCAGTTGGGCCAGCTGCTTCTTGCTGTTCACTCCGAGGGCCTCCCAGTCATGGCCGGGGCGACAGGTCCGGACAGGCACGCCGTCGCGTACGGCCAGAGCCACCACGTCCGTCAAATAATACTCGCTTTGGTCGTTGTCGCAGGAAATCCGGGAAAGCCACTGCGACAGCCGTGCAGCGGGGAGCGCCATGATTCCGGTGTTCACTTCGGTGATTTCCCGTTCCTTCGCGCTGGCGTCCCGTTCCTCCCGGATGCCCACCACCTCACCGGAACCGTCGCGCAGGATGCGGCCATAGCCGCGCGGATCGGGAAGCTCCTGCACCAGCAGGCCCAGCGCCCCGTCCCCGGCGGCGCGGACCAGGTCGTCAAGCGTATCGGGCTGAAGCAGGGGCACGTCGCCATACAGCACGAGGACCGTTCCGTGCCGGGGCAGCAGCGGCAACGCCTGCATGAGTGCATGGCCGGTCCCACGCTGGGGTTCTTGCAGGGCCCATTGCAGAGCGGGGTCGTTGACGGCCGTGCGGACGGCCTGTGTGCCATGTCCGTGCACCACGACAACCGCTTCCGGTCGAAGATGCTTTGCGGCGTTCAGGACATGGCTCAGCAGGGGTTTGCCTGCCAGGGGATGAAGGACTTTCGGCAGGGCCGAATGCATGCGCTTGCCTTGCCCGGCGGCAAGGATCACGATGCTGGGCGTGGGCGCTGCGTTCAGTGGCCGGCCTTGCGCAACCTCTTGATGGCTGCGAGCTGGGCCATGGCGTCAGCGAGTTCGGCTGTCGCCTTGGCGTAATCGATTTCCGCCGAACGGTCACGCAAGGCTTCTTCGGCAAGACGTTTGGCTTCCAGGGCTTTCGCTTCGTCCAGATCGTGACCGCGAACGGCGGTATCGGCCAGGACCGTGACGCTGTCAGGCTGGACTTCCAGGATCCCGCCCGATACGAAAACCAGTTCTTCGCTGGCTTGGCCGGGCAAACGCAGGCGCACGGCGCCGGGGCGAATGCGCGTGATCAGGGGCGTATGCCGGGGATAAATCCCCAGCTCGCCCATTTCTCCCGGAAGGACGACGAATTCCGCGCTGCCGGAAAATATCTGCTCTTCGGCGCTGACGACGTCCACATGGATCAGGTTGGCCATCTCGATACTCCGTTATTGCAGGGTCTTGGCTTTTTCGACGGCTTCGTCGATGCTTCCCACCATGTAAAACGCCTGTTCCGGCAGGTCGTCATAGTCGCCGTTGACGATGCCTTTGAACCCCTTGATGGTTTCGGCAAGCGGTACGTACTTGCCCGGCGAGCCGGTAAACACTTCCGCCACGCTGAACGGCTGGGACAGGAAGCGCTGGATCTTGCGGGCACGCGCCACCACCAGCTTGTCTTCGGGCGACAGTTCGTCCATGCCCAGGATGGCGATGATGTCACGCAGCTCCTTGTAGCGCTGGAGCGTGGCCTGCACGGAGCGGGCGGTGTTGTAGTGCTCTTCTCCGACCACCAGGGGATCGAGCTGGCGCGAGGTGGAATCGAGCGGATCCACCGCCGGATAAATGCCGAGCGAGGCGATGTCCCGCGACAGCACCACAGTGGAATCGAGGTGCAGGAAGGTCGTTGCGGGAGAAGGGTCGGTCAGGTCGTCGGCGGGCACGTACACGGCCTGCACGGACGTGATGGAGCCCACTTTGGTGGACGTGATCCGTTCCTGCAGCCGTCCCATTTCCTCGGCCAGGGTCGGCTGGTAGCCCACGGCGGAAGGCATGCGTCCCAACAGTGCGGACACTTCGGTTCCTGCCAGGGTGTAACGGTAAATGTTGTCCACGAACAGCAGCACGTCGCGCCCTTCGTCGCGGAAGTATTCCGCCATGGTCAGCCCCGTCAGGGCCACACGCAGGCGGTTGCCGGGCGGCTCGTTCATCTGGCCGTACACCAGCGCCACCTTGTCCAGCACGTTGGAGTCCTTCATTTCATGGTAGAAGTCGTTCCCTTCGCGGGTCCGTTCGCCCACGCCCGCAAACACGGAGTAGCCGCCGTGCGCTTTCGCGATGTTGTTGATGAGCTCCATCATGTTCACGGTCTTGCCCACGCCGGCGCCGCCGAACAGGCCCACCTTGCCGCCTTTGGCAAAGGGGCAGATCAGGTCGATCACCTTGATGCCGGTTTCCAGCAGCTCCTGGCTCGGCGACAGGTCTTCGTAGCTGGGCGCCTTGCGGTGGATCGACGACTTGCTGTCGGCGCCGATCGGGCCCGCTTCGTCGATGGGGCGGCCGAGCACGTCCATGATGCGGCCCAGGGTTTTGGGACCCACCGGAACGGAAATAGGGGCTCCGGTGTTCTGCACCACCATGCCCCGGCGCAGGCCGTCGGAAGAGCCGAGCGCGATGGTACGAACCACGCCGTCGCCCAGCTGCTGTTGCACTTCCAGGGTCAGCTCGCTGCCTTCCATGACCAGCGCGTCGTAAACGGCAGGCATCTGGTCGCGCGAGAATTCCACGTCAATCACCGCGCCGATGCACTGGACAATTTTTCCTTGGTTCATTTGCGTGTCCTAAACGTTATCTGTGTATGTGAATGGGTTCAAAC
>JAKBBG010000071.1 GCA_021826025.1 Pseudomonadota bacterium
CGCGGCAATTGGCGGATCCGTTCAAGCCACTGGCCGGGTGAAGCGATTTTTCGCTCGAATTCGGGCGATTGAAAACCCTGAACCATGTGCGCTACATGCGAACCGGCTGGGCAGGCGGCAGCGTTTCCTCGGTCTGGGGAGCGGCAGGCTGCGTATCTTCCGGCTTTGACGGAGCAGGGGCAGGTTTTTCCTGTTGGGCGACCACTTTCTCCCCCTCGGGAGCCTTCTGGATGTATTCGAAGACTTTCACGACCCGCCGCACGCCCGAAGTGGTGCTCACGACGCTGGCGGCGGCATCGCCTTCGGCATGGGTCACGAGGCCCATCAGGTATACCACGCCGTCTTCGGTGGTAACGCTGATTTGGATCGGGGAATAGCGTCCGTCAGCATCGGAAACCAGCCGGGTATGGACTTTGGTGCTGAGGTAGGAATCCGTGGAGCGTTGCGAGAAAGTGCTGTTTCCGGCAATGGTCGTCTCGTCGATCACGGAACGCACGTTGGCGGTGGCACGCGCCAGGGCTTCCACGCCCTTGCGCGTGGCTTCGTCGGGCACCTCCCCGGTCAGCAGCAGGTTGCGGTTGAAACTCGTGGTGTCGACGTGGACCTTGTCTCCGTATTTGTCCCCGATGGCATGGCTGGCCCGCAGTTCGATGCCTTCGTCTTCAAGCTGGGCTCCGGAAGTTCGTCGGTCCGCGATCACGAAGCCCGTGCCCACCATGCCGGTAGCCACCAGCGGGAAACACCCTTGCAAGGCCGGAACCAGCAGGCAGGCCAGCAGTACGGTGAAGGATAATCTTTGCATGTTCAGTCGACCCCCAGAAGAACGCGGTCAATGGCATCGCACAGGCAATGCAGTACCAGGATATGCACTTCCTGAATGCGGGCAGTGCTTTTGGCGTTGACGCAGATATGCACGTCGTTGCCGTCGAGCAGTTCGGCCATTTGGCCGCCGCCTTTTCCGGTAAGGGCCACCACGGCCATTTCCCGTTCGTGAGCGACCTTGATCGCCTCGATGACGTTCGGGGAGTTTCCGCTGGTGGAAATGGCGAGCAGAACATCCCGGCTTTGCCCCAGCGCGCGCACCTGCTTCGAAAACACTTCGTTGTAGTGGTAATCGTTGGCAATGGAAGTGAGCGTGGAGGAATCCGTGGTCAAAGCGATGGCCGCAAGGGGGGGGCGCTCCATTTCAAAGCGGTTGAGGAGTTCAGCGGAAAAATGCTGGGCATCAGCCGCCGATCCGCCGTTGCCGCAGGCGAGAATCTTGCCCTCCGAAAGGAGGCATTGCACCATGCGTTCCGCCGCCATTGCGATGGGGGCCGCCAGTTCGCTGGCCACGGCCAGCTTGAGGTTGGCACTTTCGTTGAAATGACCGGTAATGCGCGCGATGAGATCCATGGCCGGTATTGTATTCCAAATGGGCTTTTGCCAAGGGAAAAACCACTCATAGCCAGCAGATGTCCTGCAGCCACGACAGCGTTCGGCCCTCTCCGTCGATGAGTACGGCATCGAACCGACAGGGCCTGTCAGCGCCTTTTCTGGCCAGGTAGTGGCGCGCCGCCTTCGCCATGCGTTTCAGCTTGTGCGCGTCGATGCTTTCGGCCGCCCCGCCAAACCGGTCCCCCGATCGCCAGCGCACTTCCACAAACACGAGCGTTTCGCCATCCTTCGCCACGAGGTCCACTTCGCCCTGCCGGCAGCGGTAATTGCGGGCGACAATCCGCATGCCCCGACGCGCGAGGAAGCGGGCGGCCAGGGCTTCCCCTCGCGCACCCCGCGCCTGGGCTCCGGTTCCAGACCCCTTGCCTGCGCCATCGCGGCGCCCGAAAATGGATTCATCTTTCACCCCCGGGAACCTCCATGACGCAGCCTGCAGGGACATTGTTCGTCGTTGCCACCCCCATCGGGCATCGCGAGGACATTTCCGCCCGCGCCCTCAACACCCTCAAGGAAGTCGACCTCATCGCTGCGGAAGACACCCGGAACTCCAAGGCGTTTCTGGCACATTTCGGAATCCGCACCCCGATGACGGCGCTTCATGAACATAATGAGCGCAGTGCAACGACGCACGTGCTCGAAAAACTCAAATCCGGGGCCTCTGTCGGCCTGATCACCGATGCGGGAACGCCGGGCATCAGCGATCCGGGCGCGTTCCTGGTGGATGCCGCGCTTGCGGCGGGTCTTCGCGTCGTTCCAGTGCCGGGACCGAGCGCCGTGACCGCGTTGCTGTCCGTGGCTGGATTTGCGCCGGGACCCGTGCTGTTCTACGGATTTCTCCCGGCCAAAGGCGGACCGAGGGAAGGGATTTTGGAAAGGCTTCGCCCCCTGCAGGCCACCCTGGTCTTCTACGAAGCGCCGCACCGCATCGAAGCCTGCATGTCGGCCCTTGCCCGCGCCCTGGGAGGGGAGCGGCGCGTGGTGATCGGCCGGGAACTCACCAAGCTGTTCGAAACCGTCCACCGGACCACCCTGGATGGCGCGCTGGAATGGCTTTCCAGCGACCCCAACCACCGACGGGGAGAGTTTGTGCTGGCGGTGGAGGGCGCCCGCGAGGATGAAAGCGCGGATGCGTCATCCACTGACAGGCTGCTGCTCGCCCTTCTGGAAAAGCTCAGCCTGGGGGATGCGGTGCGGGTGGCGGTCGAAGCCACCGGTCTGGGGAGAAATGCGCTGTATGAACGGGCCTTGCAGCTTTCCGGGCGCGGCTAGTCCCGGAAATTGTTGAACTGGATCGGGAGCCCCAGGTCGCTCGACTTGATCAGTGCAATCGCTTCCTGCAGCATGTCCCGCTTGGCCCCGCTGACGCGCACGGCCGAACCCTGGATGCTCCCCTGAACCTTCAGTTTGCTGTCTTTCAGCAATTTGACGATTTTCTTGGCCGTTTCGGTCTCGACCCCCACTTTCACGGTCACGGACTGCTTGACCTTGCCGCCGCCGATCGTTTCCTCCGGCTTGAAATCCAGTGACCGGATATCGATGCCGCGCTTGACCAGTTTGAGGTTGAGGATTTCCTTGACCTGCCCCAGCTTGAACGAATCGTCGGCAAACACGGTCAGGGCATATTCATTCTGCTCCACCCTGGCATCGGAGCCCTTGAAGTCAAAGCGGGTACTTACTTCGCGATTAACCTGCTCCACAGCGTTACGAACTTCCTGTTTATCGACTTCCGACACCACGTCGAATGAAGGCATGTCCCCTCCCGTTCATTTCCTGCGCAGGCGCGCCGCAATGCGCATGCGCAACGCGTTGAGCCGGATGAAACCGGCGGCATCCGCCTGCTGGTAAGCGCCTTTGTCGTCTTCGAAAGTGGAAATGTTGGCGTCAAAAAGGGAATCCGTCTTGGAATCCCGGCCGACCACCATCACGTTCCCCTTGTAGAGCTTGACCCGAACCCAGCCGTTGACGTGCGCCTGGGTGTCATCGATCAGGGTTTGCAAGGCCCTGCGCTCAGGGCTCCACCAGTACCCCGTGTAAATCAGGGAGGCGTAGCGGGGCATCAGGTCGTCTTTCAGGTGGGCCACTTCCCGATCCAGTGTGATCGATTCGATGGCACGGTGTGCCTTGAGCAGGATCGTTCCCCCGGGAGTTTCATAGCAGCCCCGGGATTTCATGCCCACGTAGCGGTTTTCCACCAGGTCCAGTCGGCCGATGCCGTGTTTCCCTCCCAGCTTGTTGAGCGCTTCAAGCACCTGGGCGGGGGAAAGCCGTCGGCCGTTAAGGGCCACCGCGTCTCCGCGTTCGAATTCCAGGTCGAGGTACTCCGCCTGGTCCGGCGCCGCCTCAGGGGAAACGGTCCAGCGCCACATGTCTTCTTCGGGCTCGCGGGCCGGGTCTTCCAGGACTTTCCCTTCGTAGGAAATGTGCAGCAGGTTGGCGTCCATGCTGTAGGGGCTGCCTCCCGTCTTGTGCTTCATTTCCACGGGAATGCCGTGCGATTCCGCATAGGCCAGCAGCTTTTCACGCGACGTCAGGTCCCATTCACGCCACGGGGCGATCACCTTGATGCCCGGCTCCAGCGCGTAATAGCCCAGTTCGAAACGCACTTGATCGTTGCCTTTCCCGGTGGCCCCGTGAGACACGGCATCGGCCCCGGTTTCCCTCGCGATCTCGATCTGCCGCTTGGCGATCAGGGGACGCGCGATGCTCGTCCCCAGCAGGTACTCCCCTTCATAGATCGCGTTGGCCCGGAACATGGGGAAAACGAAATCACGCACGAACTCTTCGCGCAGATCGTCGATGTAAATCTGGCGGATCCCGAATTTTTCAGCCTTGGCGCGCGCAGGCTCCAGCTCCTCGCCCTGGCCGATGTCTGCGGTGAAAGTCACCACTTCGCACTGGTAGGTATCCTGTAGCCACTTCAGGATCACGGAAGTATCCAGGCCGCCCGAGTAGGCCAGCACCACTTTCTTGACGTCGTTCATGAATCTTCAGTTCCTCAGTTTTGGGACACCTGCCCCAGTATCAGATATTCCATCAGCGCCTTCTGGGCATGCAGGCGGTTTTCAGCCTCATCCCAAACCACGCTCTGACCACCCTCCAGGACTTCCGCGGAGACTTCCTCGCCGCGATGCGCCGGAAGGCAGTGCATGAACAAGGCGTCCGGCCTTGCCACCGCCATCATTTCAGAATCCACCTGGAAGTCGACAAAATCCCGTCTCCGTTCGTCGGTCTCCGACTCGAACCCCATGCTCGTCCAGACGTCGGTGGTCACCAGATCCGCATTGCGCGCGGCGTCCATGGGGTCGGAAAACATCGTGAGATGGGGCTTTTCCTGTTCGGAAATCAGCGACTGGTTGACGGCATACCCTGGCGGAGACGCAACGTGCAGCTGAAAGTCGAAAATCGCCGCGGCCTGCAGCCAGGTGCTGCACATGTTGTTCCCGTCGCCGATCCAGGTCACGATTTTCCCGGCGATGTCCCCGCGATGCTCGATGTAGGTGAACACGTCGGCAAGAATCTGGCAGGGGTGGAACTGGTTGGTCAACCCGTTGATGACCGGCACACGCGAATAGGCGGCGAAACGCTCGATGATGGACTGGTCGAAGGTGCGGATCATCACCAGATCCACCATGCGCGAAATGACGCGCGCCACGTCTTCGATGGGCTCGCCCCGGCCCAGCTGGGTTTCGCCGGTCGTCAGGTTGATGGAAGACCCCCCGAGCTGGTGGATGCCGGCTTCGAACGATACGCGCGTGCGCGTGCTTTGCTTTTCGAACACCATGGCAAGCATCCGGTCCTTGAGCGGATGGTAGATGGTGTAGGACTTGAACATGGCCTTGATCTCGCGCGTACGCTCGAAAAGGTAGTCGAATTCCTCGCGCGTGAAATCCTTGAACTGGAGAAAGTGTTTCACGTTCAGGCACCCAGGAAACGCTTGATGATGGGTACCAGCACCGACACGATCTGCTCGGTCTCCTCCTCGTTCACGATCAGGGGTGGAAGCAAGCGCACCACCTTGTCTGAGGTAACGTTGACCAGGAGACCGGCATCAAGCGCAAGCTTCACGATCTCGGCGCAGGGGCGGTCGAGTTCCACGCCCAGCATGAGCCCCTGGCCGCGGATTTCGACAACGCCGGGTACGCCTTCCAGGCCGCTTTCAAGCCCGCGCTTGAGGCGCTCGCCCTGATGCTGCGCATTGGACAGCAAGCGCTCTTCTTCCATGATGTCGAGCGTGGCGAGGGCCGCTGCGCAAACCAGTGGCCCGCCCCCGAAAGTCGTTCCGTGATTGCCGGGCTTGAAGACGTCTGCTGCCGGCCCGTCAGCCAGGCAAGCCCCGATCGGCACGCCTGAAGCCAGCCCCTTGGCCAGCGCCATGACGTCGGGCTTGATGCCTGCGTGCTGGAACGCAAACCACTCTCCGGTGCGGCCGATCCCGGTCTGAACTTCGTCGAGCATGTACAGCCAGCCGCGCTCGCGGCACAAGGCCTGCAACGCTTTCTGGTAGGCCATGTCCGCGACATTGATGCCACCTTCACCCTGGATGGGCTCCAGCAGGACCGCGACGATGTTCCGGTTATGTTCGGCAGCGGCGCGCACGGCCTCCAGGTCGTTGTACGGGACGCGCACGAAACCGGCCACCAGGGGCTCAAATCCGGCCTGTGCCTTGCGGCTCCCCGTGGCGGACAGCGTGGCAATGGTCCGCCCGTGCCAGGCCTTTTCCATGACGACGATGGTGGGGATTTCGATGCCGCGCTGATGGCCGTACAGCCGTGCCAGCTTGATTGCCGCCTCGTTCGCTTCCGCACCCGAATTGCAGAAAAAAGCCTGCGCCATGCCGGACAGGGCGCAGAGCCGGTCTGCAAGCTGTTCCTGACGGAGCACCCGGTAAATGTTTGACGTGTGGATCAGCGCGGCCGCCTGCTCTGCGATCGCCCGCACCAGCTTGGGATGGGCATGTCCGACCCCGTTGACCGCGATGCCTGCCAGGGCGTCCAGATAGCGCCGCCCCGACTCGTCCCACAACCAGGCCCCTTCCCCGCGCGTGAAGGCGACGGGCAGTCTTGCGTAGGTGTTCATCACATGGCTCATGCGGCTATCCCTGCAATCAAAGCGTCCTTCAAAATGAAATCGGCGGCGATATTGCTATCGCCGCCGCCTGAACCGGTCCTAACTGCTTGAGTTCGCCGCAGGTTAGACGGCCATTTCCTTGACGGCTGCGGACAAGCGGCTTTTGGTTCGCGCTGCCGTATTCTTGTGAATGATTTTTTTGTCGGCAATGCGGTCAATGGTGCTTGTGGCCGACTTGAACACGGCCTGTGCCGCGCCCTTGTCGCCCGCAGCGACGGCCTTGCGAACTTTCTTGATGGCGGTGCGCAGCGTCGAACGCAGGGACATGTTGTGCGCGCGCTGCGCTTCTGCTTGCCGGGCCCGCTTTTCAGCCTGGGCTGAGTTTGCCATGTTAATGCTCCTATGCCGGAAACACTCTCCCGGTGGAGGGCGCTTCGCGTAATGAGTGGAAAACCGTGAATTCTAGTAGGTTTTCTTGGAAAAATCAATCTGTGTTACCCTTGCGGCAGCCTCATCATGAACCTCCTCAAAGCATTGGCCCATACCAGCGGCATGACGCTGCTGTCCAGGATCCTTGGTTTCATCCGGGACGCCACCGTAGCCCACGTGTTCGGAGCAGGCGGCCTGACCGATGCTTTTTTCGTGGCATTTCGCATTCCCAACCTCTTGCGCCGCCTGTTTGCCGAAGGGGCGTTTTCCCAGGCCTTCGTGCCCATCCTGGCAGGAGCCAAGACGCGGGAAGGGGAAGATTCTGCGCGCCGGCTTGTCGATCACGTGGCCACGGCGCTGACCGTAGCGCTGGCAGTCACCACCGCGCTCGGGGTTGTCTTCGCGCCGCAGATTGCCTGGCTGTCTGCGCCGGGCTTCCGCGCAGACCCGGAAAAGTTTGCCTTGACCGTCGAGTTGCTTCGCATCACCTTTCCCTACATTTTCTTCATTTCGCTGGTATCGCTGGCGGCCGGCATTCTCAATACGTGGAGCCGCTTTTGGGTGCCCGCATTCACTCCGGTCCTGCTCAACCTGTCCTTCATTTTCTTCGCGCTGGTCGCGGCCCCCTGGTTTCACCGTCCCATCGTGGCCCTGGCCTGGGGCGCTTTTGCCGGAGGACTGCTGCAGCTGTTATTCCAGTGGCCTTTCCTGCGCGCGATCCGGATGCTGCCCCGGTGGTGCTGGAATGCGAAGGACCCGGGATTGCGCCGGCTGCTGGCCCTGATGGGACCTGCCGTCGTCGGCGTGTCCGCCGGGCAGATCAGCCTGCTCATCAGCACCATTTTCGCGTCTTTCCTGCCCAGCGGCAGCGTGTCCTGGCTGTTTTATGCGGATCGACTGATGGAGTTCCCCACCGGCCTGCTGGGTGCCGCCCTGGGCACCATCCTGCTGCCCAGCCTGGTGAGCCACCATGCGGCCGGAGACGAAGCGCGCTACTCCGATCTGCTGGACTGGGGCCTGCGCCTCACGCTGCTGCTGACGCTGCCGGCTGCGGTCGCCCTTGCCGTGGCCGGCGTGCCGCTCGTGTCTGCGCTTTTTTTCCGGGGCGCCTTCCAGCCGCATGATGTCCTGATGGTTCGCCAGGCGCTTATCGCCTACAGCATAGGCCTGACGGGACTGATTGCCGTGAAGATACTGGCCCCCGGCTTTTACGC
>JAKBBG010000072.1 GCA_021826025.1 Pseudomonadota bacterium
GCGCCAGGACGACGGCGAGGGGAATGAGCGCAAGCCCGAACACGTTGTTCCAGCCGACCATGGCGGCGAGCGACGGGGCGAACAGCGCCGCCAGCACCGTTCCCGAATTGCCTGCGCCGGCAATGCCAAGCGCCTTGCCCTGGTGCTCGGGCGGGTACCAGCGCGACGCCAGCGGCAGCGCCACGGCGAAAGAGGCGCCGGCCACGCCCAGGAACAGGCCCAGCACCAGCACCTGCTCGTACGTGTGGATGCCCTGCCACCAGGCCACGAACAGAGCCGCCATCACGGCCACCTGCCCGATGATGCCCGTAAGGCGCGCGTTGAGGCGGTCCACCAGCAGGCCCAGGACGATGCGCAGGGCGGCTCCGGACAGGACCGGCGTCGCCACCATCAGGCCTTTCTGCACATGGTCTAGATTCAGGTCGCGGGCGATCTGCACCCCCAGCGGCCCCAGAATCACCCAGACCATGAACGCCAGGTCAAAATACAGGAACGCGGCAATCAGCGTCGGCGTATGTCCCACTTCAAGAAACGATTTGCGATCCATATCCACTTCCCCCTTGGTTCATCCCTGCTCCGATTCCACCGCCACCGCTGCTCCGCGCCGGGCCACCATGCGCCGCAGTTCCGGCACGCAGGAGCCGCAATGGGTGCCGCACTGCAACCGTTCCTGCAGCGCGGCCAGCGCGCGTTCCGCCGTTTCCGCCGCGGGGCGCTCCTGCAGCCCCGCCACGATCGCCTGTTCGGACACGTTGAAACAGGTGCACACGACTTTTCCGCGTGGCGCCTGCGCCACGGGCGGCTTCCGTCCGGGCGTCAGCAATGCGCGCCCCAGGCCTTCGACGGATGCGCCCGATTCGAGGAAGTCCTGCAGCCAGGATGCCGCCGCCACCTGTGCCGCTTCGCCGGCCACGAGGACCGCCTCGAGCTTGCCGCGCAGCGGCGCCGCCGTGCCGACCCGCACCAGGCGGCTGACGCCGCGGCGGGGATCGCGGTATCGCAGCACTCCCGGCAGTTCGGTCTGCAGCCCGAAGGCCGACTCGATGGCATCCAGCCGCTCCTGCGCAGCCGCTTCGTAGTCCGCCACCCGCAGCAGCAGGCCGACCGGCGTTTCCGGATTCCCGTCCTCGCGGCCGAACAGCACGGCGCTGCCGTAGGCGAACGTGCCCAGCAGGGGACGCAGGCTGGCCTGGAGCGCCAGGACACGCCCCTGCGGCAGCCAGGCGAACGCGGTCAGGCGCCAGGGCAGTTCCGCCTTGAGCAGCTTCACGGCGGCATGCTTGAGTTCGGGCTGGCCGGACACGGGGTCGAGCGTCGGCAGCGTCAGCGTATTGACGCCGTAGCCGGGCGCTCCGCCCGCCTGCCCCGCCACGTACTCCTCGCCCCAGTGCATGGCGATAAAACACTGCATCGGCGCGAGCTCTTCCGAAGGTTGCAGCGGCAGCACCTGGCTGCCGCGCCGGCTCGTCACGTGGACCAGGTCTCCCGCTGCCAGTCCGAGACGGCGGCAGTCGGCCGGTGCGAGCTGCAGCTCCGGTTCCGGCGCATGGGCGAACAGGCGCGCGAGGGTGCCGCTGCGGCTCATCCCGTGCCACTGGTCGCGCAGGCGGCCGGTGGTGAGGGCGAAGGGGTAGCGGGCGTCCGTCGCTTCCGCGACGGCACAGTCGGGCAGGGCCGCAAAGCGCGCGCGCCCGTCCGGCGTGGCGAAACGGCCGTCCTCATACAGGC
This sequence comes from Pseudomonadota bacterium, assembly GCA_021826025.1. Classification (GTDB taxonomy): domain Bacteria; phylum Pseudomonadota; class Gammaproteobacteria; order Burkholderiales; family Ferrovaceae; genus JAKBAT01. Next base: position 1,729 of record JAKBBG010000072.1, read on the forward strand.
GCGCCTTGCCTGCCCGGGCGCCCGCCGGCATGGGCCACTGCTGCGGCCCGTCCCGCTCGAGCAGCGCATAGGACAGGCCGGTGATGTCGAGGTCGCGTCCGGCCGTGCTGTCCCGGTGCTCGCACCAGACCTGCTCCGGCGTCTCGTACGGGAAAAGGGAGCCTCCGCCGCACGCCCTGCGCCCCAGCCGCAACTCCAGCCGGCGCGCCACTTCCACGGCGATGCGCCAGTCGTGCCGGGAGGCGCCGTGGGGAGGCAGCGCCGCGCGCACGCGGCTGATGCGGCGTTCGGAATTGGTGACGGTGCCTTCCTTTTCGGCCCAGGTGGTGGCAGGCAGCAGCACGTCGGCGAACGGAACGGTGGCCGTATGGCGGTAGGCTTCCTGCACCACCACGAATTCCGCGCGGGACAGGGCCTCGCGCACCATTTTCTGGTGCGGCAGGGACTGGGCCGGATTGGTGCAGACAATCCACACGGCCTTGAGGCGGCCTTCCTGCAGTGCCTGGAACATGGGCACGGCGGTCAGTCCGGGCAGCCGGGGCAGGTCGGGCACCTCCCAGAATTCCGCCACTTCGCGGCGATGCTCCGGGTCGGACACTTCGCGGTGCCCGGGCAGCAGGTTGGCCATGCCGCCCACTTCACGCCCGCCCATGGCGTTGGGCTGTCCGGTCAGGGAGAAGGGCCCGGCGCCGGGCTTGCCGATCTGGCCCGTGGCCAGGTGCAGATTGATGAGCGTGGCATTTTTCGCGGTGCCCGCCGCGGACTGGTTGAGACCCTGGCAGTAGAGCGACAGGGTGGCGCGCGACTGGGCGAACCAGCGGGCCGCCGTGCGCAAGTCTTGCACCGCGATGCCGCAGCGCTGGGCCACCGCTGTCGGGGTGTATTCCGCCACCAGCTGCCGCAGCGCTTCGAACCCCTGGGTGTGGGCGTCGATGAACGGACGGTCGATCCATCCCTCCCACAACATCAGGTGCAGCATGCCGTGGTGCAGGGCAATGTCCGAGCCGGGCGCGATGCGCAGGAACAGGTCTGCGCTCTGGGCCGTGTCGGTGGCGCGCGGATCCACCACCACGAGCTTCATGGCGGGGTTGCGCGCGCGCGCCGCCTCGATGCGGCGGAACAGCACCGGGTGGGCGAAGGCGGTGTTCGACCCCGTCACGAAAATCACGTCCGCCTGATCGAGGTCCTCATAGCTGCACGGCGGGGCGTCCGCACCGAGCGTCACTTTGTAGCCGGCCACGGCGCTCGACATGCACAGCCGCGAATTGGTGTCGATGTTGTTGGTGCCGACCAGCGCTTTGGCCAGCTTGTTGAAGACGTAATAGTCTTCCGTGAGCAGCTGACCCGACACATAGAACCCGACCGCATCGGGACCGTGGCGCGCGACCACGTCGGCCAGGCGCTGCGCCACCGCGTCGAGGGCTTCGTCCCAGGTCACGGGACGGCGCGGTTCGTGCCGCCCCGTCCGCATTTCCGGCTGCGCCACCCGGACCTGGTCATAGACCCGGGACTGCGCGGTGAGATGCAGGGTCGCCCCCTTGCTGCACAGGCGTCCGTGGTTGGCCGGATGGTCGGGGTCGCCGCGCACTCCGACGACGGCCGTGGTGCCGTCCGGTGCGGTGCGCGTCTCGACGAGCACCCCGCACCCCACGCCGCAGTAGCAACAGGTGCTGCGCGTGCTGCGAAGCTCGGCCGGTGCGCCGGACCCGGCAGCCTTCATGGCTGCCGGGCGAGTTCAGCGTGCAGGAGGTAGACCTGTCCCCCTTCCACGCGCACCGACAGCGAGCCGGTGCACCCCACGTCGGGGGCGGTGGCCTGGCCCGTCGCGAGGTCGATGGTCCAGCCGTGCAGGGGGCAGGTCACCTGCCGGCCGTGCACGATCCCCTGCGAAAGGGGGCCCCCCTTGTGGGGGCAGCGGTCCTTCAGGGCAAACACGCTGTCGCCGGAACGGAACAGGGCGACCGGGCCGATGGGGGCCCCTTCCAGCACCCGCGCCCCCATCTGGGGAATGTCTTCGAGGGCGAGCACCGGCAGCCAGGATGCCTGTTCCACGACGGCGCTCATGACATCACCCCTTCGGCCAGCCCAGGCAGGCGCACCGCACTGAACTGGCGCCGGTCCACCCCGGCCGCTTCGGGCACCTTCCACGGGTCCGGCGCATCCCTGAGGGCGAACAGCAGCCGCTCGTACAGCGCCTTGCGCCCTTCGGCGTCCTCCACGATGCGGGCCCGGATGGCACCCATGCCCACGCGCGCCACGTAATGGACCGTGCGCTCCAGGTACCAGCCTTCCTCGCGGTAGAGCTGCAGGAAGGCGCCGGCGTACTCCCGCACTTCCTCATCCGTGCGCACCTTGCACAGGAACTGCGCCACTTCGGTCTTGATGCCGCCGTTGCCGGCCACGTAAATTTCCCAGCCGGAATCCACCCCGATCACGCCCACGTCCTTGATGCCCGCTTCCGCGCAGTTGCGCGGGCAACCCGACACCGCGAGCTTGACCTTGTGGGGGGCATACATGCCGAACAGCATTTTCTCCAGCGCGACGCCCATTTTCATGGACGACTGGGTGCCGAAGCGGCAATGCTCGTCGCCCACGCAGGTTTTCACGGTGCGGATGGACTTGCCGTAGGCATGGCCCGACGGCATGTCCAGGTCCTTCCAGACGGCCGGCAGGTCCTCCTTGCGGATGCCCAGCAGGTCGATGCGCTGGCCGCCGGTCAGCTTGACCGTGGGCACCCGGTATTTTTCGGCCACGTCCGCGATGCGCCGCAATTCGGCGGGGTTGGTGAGCCCGCCCCACATGCGCGGCACCACCGAAAAAGTGCCGTCCTTCTGGATGTTGGCGTGGGCCCGCTCGTTGATGAAGCGGGATTGCGGATCGTCCAGGGCTTCATGCGGCCAGGTGGCCATCAGGTAGTAGTTGAGCGCCGGCCGGCAGGAGGCGCAGCCGTTGGGCGTGCGCCATTCCAGGAAGGCGCGCACGGCCTGCTGGGAAAGCAGGCGGTGCTCGCGGATGGCCTTGCGCACTTCCTCGTGGGTATGGTCCGTGCACCCGCACAGCGCCTTTTTCGCCGGCGTTTCGGAATAGTCGGCGCCGAGGGTGTTCATCAGGATCTGTTCCACCAGGCCCGTGCAGGAGCCGCAGGAACCGCTCGCCTTGGTGCATTTGCGCACCTCTTCCAGGGTGAACAGCCCCTGCTCCTGGATCGCCCGGACGATGGCTCCCTTGCTGACCCCGTTGCAGCCGCACACTTCGTCGGCGTCCGCCATGGCCATGGCCCTGTTGTGCCCCTCGTGGCCGGCATCGCCGATGTTGCTTTCCCCGAACATGAGGCAATCGCGCAGTTCGGCCACTTTCCGGCCTTCCCGCAGCAGCTTGAAATACCAGGCGCCGTCGGCGGTGTCGCCGTACAGGCAGGCCCCGACCAGGCGGTCTTCCCTGAGCACGAGCTTCTTGTACACGCCGCCCACGGGGTCGGACAGGGTGATCTCCTCGGTTCCTTCCCCTCCCATGAATTCGCCGGCGGAAAAGAGGTCGATACCGGTCACCTTGAGCTTGGTGGACGTGACGGAACCGGTGTAGCGTCCGATACCCATGAAAGCGAGGTGGTTGGCGCAGACTTTCGCCTGCTCGAACAGCGGCGCCACAAGCCCGTAGGCGATGCCCCGGTGGCTCGCGCATTCGCCCACGGCGTATATGCGCGGATCGAAGGTCTGCAGGGTGTCGCTCACCAGGATGCCGCGCCGGCAGGCGAGCCCCGCGGCTTCCGCGAGCGCCGTGTTGGGGCGGATGCCGGCCGCCATGACCACGAGGTCCGCCGCGATTTCGCTGCCGTCCCGGAAGCGCACGGAGCCCACGCGCCTGCCCGCCGCGTCGGACAGGATTGCCGTGGTCTGGGTGGACAGCCTGAACCCCAGTCCGCGCGCTTCGAGGGACTGCTGCAGCAGTCCGGCTGCCACCGGGTCGAGCTGACGTTCCAGCAGCCAGTCGGCAAGGTGCACCACGGTCACATCCATGCCGCGCAGCTTGAGCCCGTTGGCCGCCTCAAGGCCGAGCAGGCCGCCTCCCACCACCACCGCGTGGCGGTACTCGCGTGCCGCCTCGATCATGCGCTGCGTGTCGTGAATGTCCCGATAGCTGATGACGCCGGGCAGGTCGTTTCCCGGCACCGGCAGCAGGAACGGATTCGACCCGGTGGCGATCAGGAGCCGGTCGTATGCCTCCGTCGTGCCGTCCGCAGCCACCACCTGCCTGCGCGCACGGTCGATGCGCGTCACCGTCCTGCCCAGATGCAAGCGGATCCCGTTCGATTCGTACCATTCCAGGCTGTTGAGGATGATGTCGTCTACGGTCTGCTCCCCCGCCAGCACGGGGGAAAGCAGAATGCGGTTGTAGTTGGGATAGGGTTCCGAACCGAACACGGTGATCTCGTAGCGTTCCGGAGCGAGCTTCAGGAGCTCCTCCACGGTCCGGATGCCGGCCATGCCGTTGCCGATGACCACCAGTTTCATTTTGTCCATGCACTGCCTCCCCTGTCATGCCACGTCATCCTCCATATCAGCAAGAAGCAGGCCAACTGCTGCCGCGCGCGCAACTCCCTGCGCCGGCAGCGCGTCAGGGCGGTGCCCGGCCGCGCCGGCGCTGCCACCCCTGATTCAAAACGGGGCCCGGCGCACAAACGCGGTGCAGCGCGTGCGCAAAAAAAAACCGCCGGAGGGCCGGCGGTTTTCGCGACGAACAGGACGGGCTCAGGCTTCGGGAGCGCCTTCTGCCGAAGCCGATTCGGGACGATCGAGCAGCTCGACCAGGGCCATGGGCGCGTTGTCGCCCTGGCGGAAACCGAACTTGAGGATGCGCAGGTAGCCGCCGTTGCGCGTCTGGTAGCGGGGCCCCAGCTCGTCGAACAGCTTGGTGACCATTTCGCGGTCGCGCAGGCGGCTGAACGCCAGGCGCCGGTTGGCAAGCGACGGCGCCTTGCCCAGCGTGATGAGCGGCTCGGCCACGCGGCGCAGTTCCTTGGCTTTCGGCAGCGTGGTGCGGATCACTTCATGCCGCAGCAGGGAGTTGGTCATGTTGCGCAGCATGGCCAGCCGGTGGCTGGTGGTGCGGTTCAGCTTGCGATTGCTCTGACGGTGACGCATGGTGAAATTTCCCCAGTGATTTCGTGTCGACCGCGCTCAGCGGCGGTCGGTCAGGCCGGCGGGCGGCCAGTTTTCCAGTTTCATGCCGAGCGTCAGGCTCTTGGACGCCAGCACTTCCTTGATTTCGTTGAGCGACTTGCGACCCAGGTTGGGGGTCTTGAGCAGCTCCGTTTCCGTCCGCTGGATCAGGTCGCCGATGTAGTAGATGTTTTCGGCCTTGAGGCAGTTGGCGGACCGCACCGTCAGCTCCAGGTCGTCCACGGGCTGCAGCAGGATCGGGTCCACCTGCGGCGCCTTGGTCGCTTCCAGCGCCATGGGCGTGCCCTGCAGGTCGGCGAAAATGTGGAGCTGGTCCATCAGCACGCGGGCCGCGAAGCGGACGGCCTCTTCCGGTTCGATGGCGCCGTTGGTTTCGATGTCCATGACCAGCTTGTCGAGGTCGGTGCGCTGTTCCACGCGCGCGCTTTCCACGGTGTAGCTCACCCGGCGCACCGGGCTGAAGGAGGCGTCCAGCTGGATGCCCCCCACGGCGCGCGACTCCTGGTCGACCGCACGGGTGGTGGCGGGCTGGTAACCGCGGCCCTGTTCCACCTTGATTTGCATGTCCAGCTTGCCGCCGGCGGTCAGGTGGGCGATGACGTGCTCGGGATTGATGATTTCCACGTCATGCTGGGCTTCGATGTCGCCCGCCGTGACCACGCCCGGGCCCACCTTGATGAGTTTGAGCACGGCCTCGTTGTGGTTGTGGAGCTTGAGCACGATGCCCTTGAGGTTGAGGATCAGGTCGACCACGTCCTCCTGCACACCTTCCACCGTGGAGTATTCGTGCAGCACGCCGGCAATCTTGACCTCCGTCGGCGCAAACCCCGGCATGGATGACAGCAAAATCCTGCGCAGGGCGTTGCCCAGCGTATGGCCATAACCGCGCTCGAAAGGCTCCATCACCACCTTGGCGTAGGTGGGGGAAACGTTATGCACTTCGATACTGCGCGGCTTCAAAAATGCGTTGGTTTGGCTTTGCATCGTCTGTCCTTGTAACTGGCTGGTGAGGGACACTGTTACTTCGAATACAGTTCCACCACCAGGGATTCATTGATGGT
>JAKBBG010000073.1 GCA_021826025.1 Pseudomonadota bacterium
CAAAACCCGGCCATCACCTTATCAGAATGGCCCGAAAATCGTTGACATTTGTGAGGGTCGGCCCGGTATAGATCAAGCTTTCTAGTTTTGAGAAGAAAGTGTATCCGTCGTTGTTCGCCAGAAAGTCCTTGGCGCGCAAGCCCAGAGCCTCTGCGCGGGCCAGCGTGTCGGGGGCGAGGAGGGCTCCCGCATTGTCTTCGGTTCCGTCCACGCCGTCCGTGTCGCAGGCCACGGCATGAATGCGCGGATGCCCTTCAAGGGCCACCGCGAGCGCCAGCAGGAACTCCACATTGCGTCCGCCGCGCCCGTTGCCGCGCACGGTGACCGTGGTTTCGCCGCCGGACAGCAGCACGCAGGGAGTCGCGGCGGGCTGGCCGTGGCGCACGACCTGCTTGGCGATCCCGGCGTGCACCAAGGCCACGTCGCGCGATTCGCCTTCCAGGCTGTCCCCCAGGATAAGCGGCGTCACGCCGGCATCGCGCGCCACCGCAGCGGCCGCCTCGAGCGAGACCTGGGGGGTGGCGATCATACGGGTGGATGTCCGGGCAAGTCGCGGATCGCCCGGCTTGGGCGTTTCGTCCTGAGCCCGGCGGATGTAGTCATAGGCTGCGGCCGGCTCGCGCAGGCCATATTTGTCGAGGATTGCCAACGCATCGGCACCGGTGGTGGGGTCGGCCACCGTGGGGCCCGACGCGATCACGGAGGGGTCGTCTCCGGGCACGTCGGAAATGAGCAGGGTCACCACCTGGGCCGGCGCGCAGGCGGCCGCGAGCCGGCCGCCCTTGATGGCCGACAGGTGCTTGCGCACGCAGTTCATTTCGGCGATGGTCGCACCACTTTTGAGCAGGGCCTTGTTCACGGCCTGCTTGTCGGCCAGGCTGAGCCCCGGCGCCGGCGCCGACAGCAGGGCCGAGCCCCCGCCGGAAATTAGGCAGATCACCAGGTCGTCGGCCGTAAGTCCCTGCACCATGGCCAGAATCCGGGCTGCCGCCTTCTGCCCCGCTTCGTCGGGCACGGGGTGGGCGGCTTCGACTACTTCGATGCGGCGGGTAGGCACCTTATGCCCGTAGCGCGTCACCACCAGCCCTTCGAGGGGACCCGGCCAGTGGTCTTCCAGGGCCTTGGCCATGGCACCGCCGGCTTTTCCGGCACCGACCACCAGGGTGCGCCCCTTGGGGGGGGCCGGCAAATGGGGGGGCAGGCAGCGGCCGGGGTCGGCGGCAGCCACGGCCGCGTCGAACATGGCGCGCAGCAGCGCCTGGTCTGCATCGAAGGTCATCGGGAAAGCCGTCCCATCAAAAGGTCAAAAGCGGAATTGTAGTTATAGAAACAGGGCATTGCGAACAGTATCACTTATAGATATCAAAACACTTTGCTAATTTTAATATTGCTCAGTTTGTGGCTAAATTGTGGATTAGCCTGAATACTCAGGAACTGCCTGCGCTGCGGCGCAACATCCAGGAGGATTATTGTGTTTGATTCCAGAAAGCTCATCGCCGATACGGACCCCGAACTGTGGAGCGCCATCCAGAAGGAGTACCGGCGTCAGGAAGACCACATTGAGCTGATCGCATCGGAAAACTATACCAGCCCGGCCGTACTGCAGGCACAAGGTTCGGTGCTCACCAACAAGTACGCCGAAGGCTATCCCGGCAAGCGCTACTATGGCGGCTGCGAATTCGTGGACATCGCCGAGCAGCTCGCCATCGACCGCCTCAAAAAACTGTTCGGCGCCGAATACGCCAACGTGCAGCCCCATTCCGGCTCCCAGGCCAATGCGGCCGTGTACATGTCCATGCTGCAGCCGGGCGACACCGTGCTGGGCATGTCACTTGCCCATGGCGGCCACCTCACCCACGGCGCCACGGTCAATTTCAGCGGCAAGCTGTACAAGTCGGTGGCTTACGGCCTGCACCCCGAAACCGAGCAGATCGACTACGCCGAAGTGGAGCGCCTTGCCCACGAACACAAACCCAAAATGATCGTGGCTGGCGCATCGGCTTATTCCATGGTCATCGACTGGAAGCGCTTCCGCGAAATCGCCGACAGCGTGGGTGCCTACCTGATGGTGGACATGGCCCACTACGCAGGGCTCATCGCGGTGGGCGAATACCCGAGCCCCATCGGCATCGCCCATTTCGTGACGTCCACCACGCACAAGACCCTGCGCGGCCCGCGCGGCGGCATCATCCTGTCTTCGGCAGAATTCGAGAAGCCCCTCAATTCCATGATTTTCCCCGGCATCCAGGGCGGCCCGCTGATGCACGTCATCGCCGCCAAGGCCACCGCCTTCAGCGAGGCGCTCAAGCCGGAGTTCAAGGATTACCAGAAGAAAGTGAAGGCCAACGCCAAGGCCATGGCCGACACGTTCATTGAACGCGGTCTGCGCATCGTGTCCGGGGGAACGGAAAGCCACCTGTTCCTGATGGACCTGCGCGCCAAGAAGATCACCGGCAAGGATGCGGAAGCCGCCCTCGGACGCGCCCACATCACTGTCAACAAGAATGCGATTCCGAACGATCCGGAAAAGCCATTCGTGACCTCGGGTATCCGCATCGGCGCACCGGCCATGACGACCCGGGGATTCGGTGTCGCCGAAGCCCAAAAGGTGGCGCACCTGATTTCCGACCTGCTTGAAGCCCCCAACGACGAAGCCACCATTCAGCGCGTCGTGGGAGAAGTGGGCGCCCTGTGCAGCAAGTACCCCGTGTACGGCTGAGCGTCCAGTAACCGATTTCATATTTGCGCTTGAGGAGAGACCACAACATGGCTGGCCATAATTTTCTGTTTGTTCCCGGACCCACCAACGTGCCTGCCCGCATTCAGCGGGCCATGATGGTGCCGATGGAAGACCACCGTTCGCCCAAGTTTCCCGAACTGGCCCTGGAAGTCATCCGCGGCCTGAAGAAAGTATTCAAGACCGAAACCGGCACCCCCATCATCTTCCCCTCGTCGGGAACCGGCTGCTGGGAAGCCGCACTCACCAACTGTCTCAACGTCGGCGACAAGGTCCTGGCCTCCCGTTTCGGCCAGTTCAGCCACCTCTGGATCGACATGTGCCAGCGCCTGGGCTTTGACGTGGAAGTGATCGACGTGGAATGGGGCGAAGGCGCCCCGGCCGATCGCTACCTGGCGGCCCTGGAAGCCGACAAGCAGCATAAGATCAAGGCCGTGCTGGTGTGCCAGAACGAAACAGCCACCGGCGTGACGAGCGACGTGGCCGCCATCCGCAAGGTGATGGACAGCGTGAACCACCCTGCCCTGCTGTTCGTGGACGCAGTGAGCGCCCTCGCCAGCATCGACTTCCGCATGGACGAGTGGAAAGTGGACGTGTGCGTCTCCGGTTCCCAGAAAGGCCTGATGCTGCCGGCCGGCCTGGGCGTGACCTGCGTGAGCGAAAAGGCCCTGGCAGCCCGCCAGAACGCCACCCAGCCGCGCTGCTATTTCGACTACCTCGACATGGTCAAGAACAACGCCGTGGGCTATTTCCCCTACACCCCGTCCATCCCGATGCTGTACGGCCTCAAGGAGGCACTGGCGGTGATCGAGGAGGAAGGCCTGGAAAACATTTTCAAGCGCCATACCTACCTTGCGAACGGCGTGCGTGCCGCCGTGACCGAAGGCTGGAAGCTCAAGCTGTGCGCCAAGGCCCCCCAGTGGCATTCGGACACCGTGTCCGCCATCCTGGTGCCGGAAGGCTTCAACGCGGCGCAAGTGATCGAGCGCGCCTACAAGCGCTATAACCTCTCCCTCGGCGCCGGGTTGTCCAAAGTGGCCGGCAAGGTGTTCCGCATCGGCCACCTGGGCGACCTTAACGAGCTGATGCTCATGGGCGCCATCGCCGGTGCCGAAATGGCCATGCTCGACATGGGCATCCCGGTGCAAGCCGGCAGCGGCGTGGCGGCAGCTTCGGCCTACTGGCGCAACAACCAGCAGGCCCTGGCCCGGGCGGCGGCATGACGAAAGTCGTTTTCCTCGACCGCGCCTCGCTCAAGGCGCGGGTCCGCAAGCCTTTCTTTGCTGACGAATACCTGGAGCACGAAAAAACCGCGCCCGACGAAGTCGTGGCGCGGCTGCAGGGCGCCACCGTGGCCATCACCAACAAGGTGCCCCTGCGCGAAGCGACCCTGAAACAGCTTCCCCAGCTCAAGATGATCGCCGTGGCCGCCACCGGTTACGACGTCATCGACGTGCCCTACTGCAAGGCGCACGGCATCGCAGTGGCCAACATCCGCAACTATGCGGTGCACACGGTGCCCGAACACGCTTTCGCCCTGATCCTGGCCCTCCGGCGCAACATCCTGGCCTACCGCCAGGACGTGGAAGCGGGCGTGTGGCAGAAGTCGGACCAGTTCTGCTTCTTCAACCACGACATCGGCGATCTGCACGGCGCCACGCTTGGCATCATCGGCGAAGGGGCCCTGGGCCGCGGCACCGCCCAGATCGCGGAAAAGGGCTTTGGCATGCGGGTGCTCTATGCCGACCACGCACCGCCCAAAATGGACGGCGTGACGTTCACGCCCTTTGACCAGGTGTTGGCCGAAGCCGACGTGATCTCGCTCCATTGCCCGCTCACACCGGACACAAAAAACATAATCGGAATCAACGAGTTCCGAAAAATGAAACGGTCCGCCCTCGTGATCAACACGTCCCGTGGCGGCCTGGTGGACGAACAGGCCCTGATCCAGGCCCTGGACCAAGGCCTGATCGCCGGTGCCGGATTTGACGTCCTCACCACCGAACCGCCCAGGAACGGACATCCCCTGCTGGACGTCCGGCGCCCCAACTTCATCCTCACCCCCCACGTGGCCTGGGCTTCCGACGGCGCCATGCAGTTCCTGGCCGACCAGCTGATCGACAACATCGAGGCCTGGCAGAAGGGAACCCCACAGCACCTGGTCACCTGACCGGGCCCTGTCCCGTCTCCTCCTGTTATCATTGGGAAATCGATAACAGGAGGAGCTTCATGGATATTCACGAGTACCAGGCCAAGGAACTGCTGGCCCGTTTCGGCGTCCCCATTCCGCGCGGCAGCGTGGCCTACAGTCCCGACCAGGCCGTCTACGTGGCCACCGAGTTGGGCGGCTGGCATTGGGCCGTCAAGGCGCAAGTCCATGCCGGGGGCCGCGGCAAAGCCGGCGGTATCCGGTTGTGCCGGACTTATGGCGAAGTGGCCCAGGCCTCCAAGGAACTGCTGGGGAAAACGCTCGTCACGGCGCAGACCGGCCCGGAAGGAAAACTCGTGCAGCGCCTCTACATCGAAGTGGCCGAGCCCTTCGAGCGGGAAATCTACCTGGGCCTGGTGCTTGACCGGAAAGCACAGCGCATCCGGGTGGTGGCGTCCGCCGAAGGCGGCATGGAAATCGAGGACATCGCCAAAAACAAGCCGGAATCGATCCGCCAGGTGCAGGTGGAGCCCGCCGTCGGCCTGCAACCGTTCCAGGCGCGCGAACTCGCGTTCGGCCTGGGACTCAACATCAAGCAGGTCAGCCGCGCCGTGACCGCCATCATGGGCTGTTACCGGGCATTCCGGGACCTCGACGCCACCATGGTGGAAATCAACCCGCTGGTGGTGACCAAGGACAACCGGGTGCTCGCGCTGGACGCCAAAATGTCCTTTGACGACAACGCCCTGTTCCGCCGGCCCCAGATTTCCGAAATGCGCGACCCCTCCCAGGAAGACCCGCGCGAAGCCCAGGCCAACCAGCATGGCCTCAACTACGTGGGTCTCGCAGGCGACATCGGCTGCATCATCAACGGTGCGGGCCTCGCCATGGCCACCATGGACATGATCAAATACGCCGGCGGCGAACCTGCCAACTTCCTGGACGTGGGCGGCGGCGCTTCCCCCGAGCGCGTGGCGGAAGCGTTCCGCCTGGTGCTGTCCGACCGCAACGTGAAAGCCATCCTGGTGAACATTTTCGCCGGAATCAACCGCTGCGACTGGGTCGCCCAGGGCGTGGTGCAGGCAGCACGCGACCTCAAGGTGCCGCTCGTGGTGCGTCTTGCCGGCACCAATGTGGAGGCCGGCAAGCAGATCATCAAGGACAGCGGCCTGCCCATCATCAGCGCCGACACGCTGGCCGACGCAGCCCAGAAGGCTGTGGCCGCCGCCCAAGGCAAAGCCGCCTGACCCGACATCCAGGAGAATCCGATTCCATGAGCATCCTCATCAACGAGCGCACGAAAGTGATCGTGCAAGGTTTCACCGGCGACAAAGCCACGTTCCATGCCAACGAAATGATCTGCTACGGCACCAACCTGGTGGGCGGCGTGACACCCGGCAAAGGGGGTCAGAAACACCTGGACCGCCCCGTGTTCAACACCGTCAAGGAGGCCGTGGCCGCCACGGGGGCCGAAGCGAGCCTCGCGTTCGTCCCTCCGCCCTACGCCGCCGACGCGCTGATGGAAGCGGCGGACGCCGGACTGCGGCTGGTGTGTATCATCACCGACGGTATTCCGGCCCAGGACATGATGCGGGTGAAGCGCTACCTCATGCGCTACCCGCGGGAAAAACGCACCATGGTGGTGGGCCCCAACTGCGCCGGCATCATCAGCCCGGGAAAGGCCATGCTGGGCATCATGCCGGGGCACATCTACACCCGCGGCAACGTCGGCATCGTGTCGCGTTCCGGCACCCTGGGCTACGAGGCGGCGGCGCAGATGACGGCGCTGGGCATCGGCGTCTCCACCAGCGTGGGCATCGGCGGGGACCCCATCAACGGCAGCTCGTTCCTCGACCACATGGCGCTGTTCGAGGCGGACCCCGAAACCAAGGCGGTGGTCATGATCGGCGAAATCGGCGGCCCGCAGGAAGCCGAAGCCTCGCAGTGGATCAAGGAAAACATGAGCAAGCCCGTGATCGGTTACGTGGCAGGCCTCACTGCGCCCAAGGGGCGGCGCATGGGCCACGCGGGCGCCATCATTTCGGCGGAAGGCGACACGGCCGCGGAAAAGGCGGAAATCATGGAATCCTACGGGCTTCACGTGGCCCCGAGCGCGTCCGACCTGGGGGCCACGGTGGCACGCGCCCTGGCATCGTTGTGAGGGCGCGTCCATGAGCTTCACTGTCATTGCCCAGGCCACCCCGCGCCTGCACCGTTCCGAACTGGCCGTGCCGGGATCCAATCCCGGCCTTTTCGAAAAGGCGGCGCGTTCGGCTGCGGACGTCATTTTCCTGGACCTGGAAGACGCGGTCGCCCCGGACGACAAGCCCCAGGCCCGCAAGAACATCATCCAGGCCCTGCATGACGTGGACTGGGGCCAGAAAACCATGATGATCCGCATCAACGGCCTCGACACCCACTACATGTACCGGGACGTGGTGGACATCGTGGAAACCTGCCCGCGCCTGGACATGATCCTGATCCCGAAAGTGGGGGTCCCGCAGGATGTGTATGCGCTCGACATGCTGGTCACCCAGATCGAGCAGGCCACCGGCCGCACGCGCCGCATCGGTTTTGAAGTGCTGATCGAAACGGCGCTTGGCATGGCCAACGTGGAAGCCATCGCCCAGGCGAGTCCGCGGCTCGAAGCCATGAGCTTCGGCGTGGCCGACTACGCCGCATCCACACGGGCCCGCACCACGGTGATCGGGGGCGTGAACAGGGATTCCGGCGTGCTCACCGACAAGGACGAAGCCGGCCGGCGCGAATACTTCTGGACAGACCCCTGGCATGCGGCCCAGACCCGCATGCTGGTGGCCTGCCGTGCCTATGGCCTGCGTCCGGTGGACGGCCCTTTCGGCGACTTCAACGACCCCGAGGGGTATGTGGCCGCCGCCAATCGCGCCGCCGTTCTGGGCTACGAAGGCAAATGGGCCATCCACCCCAGCCAGATCGAACTGGCCAATCAGGTGTTCACGCCCTCGGAAGCTGAAATCCTCAAGGCCCGCCGCATCATGGAAGCCATGGAACAGGCGGCGCGGGAAGGACGCGGCGCGGT
>JAKBBG010000074.1 GCA_021826025.1 Pseudomonadota bacterium
CCCTCAAAGCCAGGTCATCAGGCCCGTTTCAAAAGGATGGGTGAGGCTCGGGTGTTGCGGATAGAGGCGGATGCGGTAGTCGAGCTGGCCGCACAGTTCCGGGCGCAGGTCCAGCACGAACAGGTGTTCATGCCCGTCCTCCAGGGGACCCAGGCTTTCGAACCGGAACGGCGGCAGGACCGGGTTGCCGGTGCGGGTGATGGAGCGGTTGAGCAGCAGTTCCACGCACACGTCCGACGACTGCAGTCCGTCGAGGGACACCGCCACTTCCACGCGCATGCTGGAACCGAACTGCAGGTGGCGCACCGGCGCGTCCAGCCTGCGGATCCGCACCCGCGGCCAGGATTCGCGGACCCTGGCTTTCCAGGCGGCCACGTCGCGGGCCACGGCGAACTGTTCCGAACGGTAGCGGTTGCCCTGGCGGATCGCCGGCAGGTAATAGCGCTCCAGGTATTCGTCGATCATCCGCCCGGTATTGAACTGGGTCAGGGTGCTCGCCATGGCGGCCTTGGACTTCGCCACCCAGCCCGATGAAAAGCCGAACTTGCCGCGGTCGTAATACAGCGGCACCACCTGGTCCTGGAGCGTTTCATACAGGGTGCGCGCGTCTTCCTGGCTGCGCCGGCTTTCGTCCAGGTAATCCGGCGCCGGCCGGATGGCCCAGCCGTTCTTGCCGTCGAACCCTTCCCCCCACCAGCCGTCCAGCACGCTCAGGTTGAGGGTGCCGTTGATGCCGGCTTTCATTCCCGACGTGCCGCTCGCTTCCATGGGATAGAGCGGCGTGTTGAGCCACACGTCCACCCCTGCCACGAGCCGCCGCGCGAGCCCCATGTCGTAGTTTTCCAGCAGCAGGATCTTGTCCTGGAATTCCGGCATGGACGCGATGGCGTGGATGCGGCGCACCATGTCCTGTCCCGGCTGGTCGGCCGGATGGGCCTTGCCGGCGAATATGAGCAGCACGGGGCACTGCGGGTTGAGCACGATCTGGCGCAACCAGTCCAGGTTGGTGAACAGCAGGTCGGCCCGCTTGTACGTGGCGAAACGGCGCGCGAAGCCGATGGTCAGCACGTTGGGGTCGTGCAGGTCGGCATTCTTGAGCACCCGTTCCAGGTGGGCTTCGTTGCCCAGGTTGCGGTAATGGCGCACGGATACCCGCTCGCGCACCGCATACAGCATCTGCGATTTGAGCGACTGGCGCACGCTCCAGAAAAGGTGGTCGGGAATGTCGTTGACGCTGTTCCAGAACGTGCGGTCCGACAGGCGGTTGCGCCATTCCCCGCCGATGAACCGGTCGAACAGGTCCATCCATTCGCGCGCCAGGAACGTGGGCACGTGCACGGCGTTGGTCACGTGTCCGATGGGGTTTTCCCGCACCGGGATCTGGGGCCAGAAGCCCGCGCAGATGCGCGAGCTCACTTCGCCGTGGATGCGCGACACCCCGTTCTGGTGGCGCGAACCGCGCACGGCGAGCGCCGTCATGTTGAATTCAGAGTCGCCGTTGCCCGGATCGTTGCCCAGGGCGAGCAGGTCGCCCATGTCGAGGCCCAGGTCGCGGGCCAGTCCGTCGAAATAGTAGGACACCATGTCGCGGGCAAAGTGATCGTGCCCGGCCGGCACCGGCGTATGGGTGGTGAAAACCGTGTTGGCCGCCACGGCTTCGAGGGCGGCGCGGCTGTCGAGGCCCGACTGCCGCACCAGTTCGCGCATGCGTTCCAGCACCTGGAAGGCGGCATGCCCTTCGTTGATGTGCCATATGGTGGGGGTGAGCCCCAGGCGCGAGAGGGCGCGCACGCCGCCCACGCCCAGCACGATTTCCTGCTCGATGCGGATCTTGCGGTCGCCGCCGTAGAGGCGGTGCGTGATTTCCCGTTCCTCGGGCGCGTTTTCCGGCAGGTCGGTGTCGAGCAGGTAGATTTTCACGTTGCCCACGCGGGCCCACCACACCTTCACCTGGACGGTGCGCGGCCCCAGGGCCACCGGCACGTGGATTTCCTGTCCGGACTCGTCCAGGGCCGGACGCACCGGCAGCTCCTCGAAGTCGGAATCGGCATTGAGCGCGATCTGGTTGCCTTCGCGGTCGATGTTCTGGCTGAAATAGCCCTGGCGGTACAGGAGCCCCACGCCCACGAAAGGCAGCCCGAGGTCGCTCGCCGCCTTGCAGTGGTCTCCGGCCAGGATGCCCAGGCCGCCGGAATAGATGGGAAAGCTTTCGTGGAAGCCGAACTCGGCGCAGAAATAGGCCACCAGGTCGCTGCCGGTAAGCTTGCCGGGGCGGCGCGGGGAGCCGTTGTGATACGTGTCGAAGGCGGACAGCACCCGGTTGTAGGCGGTCAGGAACGCCTGGTCTTCGGCCGCTTCGTTGAGGTGGGTTTCGTCGATGCGGCGCAGGAACCGGATCGGGTTGGACCCCACCAGGTCCCACAGGAGGGGATGCAGGCGGGCGAACAGGGTGCGGGTGGGACGGTCCCAGCTGTACCACAGGTTGTTGGCCAGTTCCTCCAGCCGTGCGAGCTTTGCGGGAATTCGCGGGCTGGTTTCCACCACGAACCGGGTACCGGGCAACTGACCGTTTTCCATGAGCTTTTCCTAAGGCAATCCGTTCAGACTATCACAGGATTCAAGCTGTCAGGGCTTCCAGGCGTGCGGGCTTCATGCGGTAGTCGAGCGCCGACCCCTTGCGTGCCCGGGCGCCCTGGTAGCGCTTGAGTTCGGCGGGGCCGAGTTCCGCCAGCACTTCGGTGCCGGCGCGGTTCACCCCGTGCACCGCCAGTCCGCGCGCGCCGACCGGACTGACCGACAGGAGTCTTTCGCCGCGGTCGAGCCCCATCAGGATCACGCCCCGGCCGCGCGGCATGGAGCGCAGTTCCTCGACGCCGAACACCAGCAGGCGCCCTTTCTCCGAAAGGGCGGCCACCAGCGCGGTGTCGGCCGGACAGCGCGCCGCAGGCAGCGGCCTTTCTTCCGCTTCCAGGGTCATGAACGCCTTGCCTGCCTTGATCCGCGAAACCAGGTCTTCGGCAGCCACCAGAAAACCGGCGCCGCCCGTGCCCGCCACCAGGTAGCGTTCGCCGGGAGCCAGCGCGAAGGCCTGGCAGACGCGCGCGCCCGCCTGCAGGTCGATGAGCGTGGTGACCGGCACGCCGTCGCCGCGCCCGCCGGGAACGTCGGACGCCTTGACCGTGTAGGCGCGGCCCTGGGTGTCCAGCACCGCGAGGCCGTACACCGTGCGGGTTTCCATGACGGCGAGCGGGCCGTCGCCTGCCTTGTAGGGGAACTGGGTAGCATCGAGCTGGTGACCCTGGCGCGAGCGGATCCAGCCGTTTCGCGACAGGGTGATGGTCACGGGCTCGTCCAGCACGGTGGGGACCGGCACGGCGGATTCCACCGCCTGGATCAGCGTGCGCCGGGCATCGCCGTACTGCTTCACGTCCGCTTCGATTTCGCTGCAGATCAGGTCGGTCTGGGCGTCGCGCTGCGCGAGCAGGTGGCGCAGGTCGCGCCGTTCGGCCTTGAGGGTCTTGAGCTCCTGTTCGATTTTGATGCCTTCCAGGCGGGCAAGCTGGCGCAGGCGGATTTCCAGGATGTCTTCGGCCTGCACTTCCGTGAGCCCGAACTGCCGGACCAGGGCCGCCTTGGGCTCGTCCGACTCGCGGATGACGCGGATCACTTCGTCGATGTGCAGCAGCGCGAGCTGGCGCCCTTCCAGGATGTGCACGCGCCGCTCCACCTCGTCCAGGCGATGGCGGCTGCGGCGCAGCACCGTTTCGTAGCGGAAATCGATCCATTCGGTCAGGATGGCGCGCAGGTCCTTCTGGCGCGGCCGGCCGTCGCGTCCCAGCAGCACCAGGTTGATGGGCAGGTTGGATTCCAGGCGCGTGTGCGCGAGCAGCAGGTTCACGAACTCCTGGGGTTCCTGCCGGCTGGAGCGGGGTTCGAACACCAGCCGCACCGGCGACTGCTTGTCCGACTCGTCGCGCACCACGTCCAGGGCGCCGAGCATCAGGGCCTTGAGGTTGGACTGCTCGGGGGTGAGGGCCTTCTTGCCTTCGCGCGGGCGCGGGTTGGTCACTTTCTCCACGTCTTCCAGCACGTCGCGCGCGGACACCCCGTAGGGCAGTTCCGTGACCACGATGCGCCATTGGCCGCGCGCCAGGTCTTCCACAGTCCAGCGCGCGCGCGTTTTCAGGCTGCCCCGGCCGGCGGCGTAGGCGGCGGCGATGTCCTCCGGGCTGGAGATGATCTGGCCGCCGCCCGGCAGGTCGGGCCCCTTGACGATCTTGAGGATTTTCGCGAGCGGCAACCCGGGGTCGCGCAACAGGGCGATCGCGGCCTTGCCCACTTCCGTCAGGTTGTGGGAAGGGATTTCCGTGGCCATGCCAACCCCGATGCCCGTGGCACCGTTGAGCAGCAGCATGGGCAGGCGCGCCGGAAGCAGCTTGGGCTCCTGGAACGAACCGTCGTAATTGGGACCGAAATCCACCGTGTCGCGGTCGATTTCGGACAGGAGCAGTTCCGCCACGGGCGTGAGGCGGCATTCCGTGTAGCGCATGGCGGCGGCCCCGTCCCCGTCCCGGCTGCCGAAGTTGCCCTGGCCGTCGATGAGCGGGTAGCGCAGGGAAAAATCCTGGGCCTGGCGCACCAGTGCTTCGTACGCCGCCATGTCCCCGTGGGGGTGATACTTGCCGATCACGTCGCCCACCACCCGCGCCGATTTCACGTGGCGCGCCGGACGGTACAGCCCGAGCTCGTGCATGGCGAAGAGGATGCGGCGCTGCACCGGCTTCTGACCGTCGGCCACGTCCGGCAGGGCGCGTCCCATGACCACGCTCATGGCGTATTCGAGATAGCTGCGCTCCACGAAAGCCGAAAGGTCGAGGGCGTCGTCGCCCCCGTCGCTGCCGGCGGGCGGTGCCGGGGGCACGGGCGGCGGCAGCTCCCCCTGGGGCAGCGAAAAGAGGTCGCCGGTGGCGTCCGGCGTCGTTTTGTTTCGGGTCATTTAAATGTCCACTTCCACGTCGGTGCCGTGCTGTTCCATCCATTCGCGTCGGGCGCCGGCTTCGCCCCTGCCCATCAGGCGCGAAAAAACCGTGTGCGCGGCGCCGCGGTCCTGTGCCTGGATCCGCACCGGCAGCACGCGCCGCGTGTCGGGATTCATGGTGGTTTCCCACAGCTGTTCGGGATTCATTTCGCCCAGCCCCTTGAAGCGCCCCACGCTCCAGCCGCCCGGCCGCAGGCCTTCCTTGCGCAGGCGGTCTTCGAGCGCGGTCAGTTCCCCGTCGTCGAGGGCGTACAGCTTGCGCGCGGGGCGCTTGCCGTGGGGCGGCACGTCGATGCGAAAGAGCGGCGGACTCGCCACGCACACGTGGCGGGCCGCGATCAGGGCCGGGAAATGCATGAAAAAAAGCGTGAGCAGGAGCACTTTGATGTGGCTGCCGTCCACGTCCGCGTCGGACATGATGATGATGCGCTCGTAACGCAGCCCCGAAAGGTCGGGACTGTCGTCCGGCCCGTGCGGGTCGACCCCGATGGCCACCGCGATGTCGTGGATTTCCGTGTTGGCGAACAGGCGGTCGCGGTCCACCTCGAAGGTGTTGAGCACTTTGCCGCGCAGGGGCAGGATGGCCTGGGTATGCTTGTTGCGGGCGAGCTTTGCCGAACCGCCGGCGGAATCGCCTTCCACCAGGAACAGTTCGCGCTCGCCCACGTCGTCCGACTCGCAATCGGTGAGCTTGCCGGGCAGGACGGCCACGCCGCTGCCTTTCCGCTTTTCCACCTTCTGGCTCGACTTCATGCGCGCCATGGCCTGGCGGATCGCGAGTTCGGCGATTTTCCGGCCCCATTCCACGTGGGTGTTGAGCCATGCTTCGAAAGGGTCGCGGATCATGCCCGACACCAGCTTGAGGGCGTCGCGGCTGGTGAGTTTTTCCTTGGTCTGCCCCTGGAACTGGGGATCGAGGATGCGCGCGGACAGCACGTAGTGCAGGCGCGCCGACACGTCTTCCATCTGCAACCGCACGCCCCGCGGCAGCAGGCTGTGGTGCTCGATGAAGGACTTCACCGCCTCGAACACGCCCGTCCTCAGCCCCGCTTCGTGGGTCCCCCCGGCGGCCGTGGGAATCAGGTTGACATAGGATTCCCCCTGGCCCGCCCCTTCCTCGAGCCAGGTGAAGGCCCAGGCCGCCCCTTCCCCTTCGGCGAAGCTGTCGGATTCGGAACGCGTCTCCACGTAGCGCTCTCCGACAAACACGGGGACGGCCGCCTCCTGGTGGCCCGTCAGCTCCTCCAGGTATCCTTTCAGGCCTTCCGGGTAATGCCAGGTGCGCGTGGGCGCGGCCTTGTCCCGTTCCACGTGCAGGATCACGCTGACGCCCGGCAGCAGCACGGCCTTGGCGCGCAGCACGCGCTCGAGCTCCTGCAGCGAAACCTGGGGCGCATCGAAATAGCGCGGATCGGGCGTGGCCCGCACCAGGGTGCCGGATTCTCCGGCCGGGCATTTGCCCGTCACGCGCAGGGGCTCCGCCACGGCCCCGCCGGCAAACACGATGCGGTGGATTTTCCCGTCCCGCCGGACCGTCACCTCGAGGCGGCTGGACAAGGCGTTGGTGACGGAAACCCCCACCCCGTGGAGGCCGCCGGAAAACGCGTAGGCGCCGGCTCCTCCCGTCTTGTCGAATTTCCCGCCGGCGTGCAGGCGCGTGAAAACGAGCTGGACCGTGGGCTCCTTTTCCTCGGGATGCAGTCCCACGGGAATGCCGCGGCCGTCGTCGTCGACGCTCACCGAGCCGTCGGCGTGGAGCGTGACTTCGATGCGGGTGGCAAACCCGCCCAGGGCCTCGTCCGCCGCGTTGTCGATGACTTCCTGGATGATGTGGGTGGGATCCTGGGTCCGGGTATACATCCCGGGCCGTTCCTTGACAGGCTCGAGACCTTTCAGGACGCGGATGCTGGATTCGCTATAACGACCTTGAGCCAAAAGACAATTCCTTGCAATACCAGTACGAACGGCGATCTTGCCGCTAAAATGCTGGGCTCGATCATCGCATCATTGGGAGCGATCGCCAAGTCTTGCGCAAACGGTCATGACGGATATCTGGGACGCAATCATCGTGGGCGGCGGCTTTTCCGGGCTCGCCATGGCCGGCCGGCTGCAGCGCGCGGGCGGCTGGCGCTTCCTCGTGCTGGAACAGGACGGCGCCGTGGGCGGCACCTGGCGCGACAACCGCTACCCCGGATGCGCCTGCGACGTCCCCTCGCACCTCTATTCCCTCTCCTTCGCCCCCGCCTACGACTGGCCGCGCCGCTTTGCCGGGTACCGCGACATCCGCGCCCACCTGGAAGCGGCGGCGCAGCCGCTGCGGCCCCACCTGCGCTGCAACGCCCGGGTCGCTGCGGCGGATTTCGACGCAGCGGCCGCCCTCTGGAACATCACGCTGGCCGACGGCGGCACCCTGCGCACGCGTTTCCTGATCGCGGGCCTGGGCCCCCTCAACCGCCCGGCCCTGCCCGACTTTCCCGGGCTCGAGCGCTTTTCCGGACCGGTGTTCCACTCCATGAGCTGGCCGCAGGACCTCTCCTGCGAAGGGCTGCGCGTGGCGGTGGTGGGGACCGGCGCTTCCGCCGTCCAGATCGTGCCGGCCCTTGCGTCGCAGGCGCGGCAGCTCACGGTTTTCCAGCGCACCGCACCCTGGGTGGTGGCAAAAGGCGACCGCCCCTATTCCCCCCTGGCGCGCGCCGCCTTCAGGCGCCTGCCGGGCCTGCGCCGGCTCTACCGGGCCTGGCTTTACCTGTCCCAGGAAATCGTCGGGCTCGCCTTCCTCCATCCCGCCCTCATGCGCCTGGCGCAGCGCCGGGTGCGCCAGGGCCTCGCCCGCCGGCTGCCGGACCCCGCCCTGCGCGCGCAGCTCGAAC
>JAKBBG010000075.1 GCA_021826025.1 Pseudomonadota bacterium
GCTGGGGATCGTACTGGTAGGCCTCCACCCGCAGCACGGAGTCGGGCCGCACGCTCACGCGCGCCCCGTCCACGAAGCGGATGTGCACGTGGCCGCTGTCGCTGGTTTCGATGCGGTCGCCCACGTCGATGGCGCTGCCCTTGGCCAGCGGCAGGGTCTGGCTGCCGCGCACCACCTGGCTTACCCCGATGGTGAGCGTGACCGTGCCCACGGAGGCGATCGCATCCGCAGGCATCCCCCACAGGGACAGGGGCAGCAGGGCGGTCAGCAGCAGTAAGAGCAGGCAGCGCAGGGGCTTCATGATGGATTTTTCGGCAATTATAGCGGTTCAGTGTAGGGCTTTTGCAGCGGCAATTCTGTGCGCCCAATCACCAAAAGCGCTTGCGCGTTGTGGAAAAGACTCATCAGGCGTATAAACACCTATACACACAAACACCATTCTGGAGAATCCATGGATACCGTGCGCTGGAACGTGGCCGTGTCGCAGGAGGTGGACCAGTCCGTCCGCATGTACCTCGCGGCCCAGGGCGGCGGCCGCAAGGGCGACCTGTCGCGCTTCATCGAGGAAGCCGTGCGCGCCTACCTGCTGGAACGCGCCGCCGGACACGCCAAGACCGCCGCGGCCGGCCTGAGCGAGGCGGACCTCTCAAACCTCATCGACGAGGCGGTGCAGTGGGCGCGTGAGCACTGAATGCGCGTCATCCTGGACACCAACGTACTGCTGGGCGCGCTGATTTCGCCGCAGGGCCCGCCGGACGCGATTTATCGCGCCTGGCGCGCCGCGCGCTTCGATCTGGTGACCTCGGGCGCGCAGCTGGACGAACTGCGGCGCGCGAGCCGCTACCCGAAACTCAAGGCCATCCTGCCCGCGCACCGCATCGGCACCATGGTCAACAACCTGCAGCGCGCCATCGTGCTGGGCGACCTGCCGCCCCTGCCGGACGGAATCGGGGCAACCGACCCGAACGATGCCTTCCTGCTGGCGATGGCCCTGGCGGGCGATGCCGACTACCTGGTGACCGGCGACCGCCGCGCCGGGCTGCTGCAGCGGGGCAGCCTCCAGCGCACGCGCATTCTCACGCCGGCCACCTTCTGCGCCGAGGCCCTTTTATAATCCCTTTCCATGGCCGTCCATACCCTGCTCCTGCAGCAGTTTCCCCTGCTCAAGTCGCTCACCCCGGAAGCGCTCGCGCACCTCGCACCGCTCGCCAGCGTGCGCGAGTTTGCCAAGCGGGGCATGGTGCTGGAAAAGGGCCCGCCGGCGCCGTTCCTGTGCTTTTTGCTGGAAGGGCGGCTGCAGGCCCTGGATTTCACGGCGGAAGGACGGGAAGTGGGGCTCTATTTCGTTGAACAGGGCGACTTCTTCGGCGAACTATCCCTCATTGACGGCGAATCGCAGCCGGAATTCATCATTGCCACCGGGCGCGCCCAGGTGGTGGTGCTGCCCGGCCCGGAAATCCGCCCGGTGCTGTTTTCCAACGCGCAGCTGGCCGAAACCCTGACCCGGCGTCTGGCCCAACGGGTGCGCCAGCAGATCAGCCAGCGCCAGATCCTGGCATTGGCCAACCCCCTGCACCGCATCTGCGCCCAGCTCCAGATCATGAACAGCGCAACTCCGGAAGGGGTCGCGCCAGCCCCGGGGCAGACCCGGCACGTGTTCATCATCCGCGCCCCCACCCACCAGGAGCTCGCCATCATGGTGAACCTCACGCGCGAAACCGTGACGCGCACTTTCCAGGTGCTGCAGTCCCAGGGCGTGCTCACGCGCCAGGGCGACGACCTGGTGGTGGACCGGGCCAAACTGGACCAGCTGGCGGCCAAAGGGGATTGAGGAGCCGGGTGTCACTGCCTGCGCAGGCGGCAATCCATTTAAATTACGCTGACCCGCAGGTGCTTGCCGAGGGCTACAGCAGCGGCCTCGATCTGTTCGAATTTGGAGGCGTGGCGCAGGTCAAACAGGCGATCAACTTGCGGCATATGCCAGCCCAACCGGCGCGCAAGCTCTGCTTTTTTTATACCTTGTTCCATCATGGCCTGATAGACCCCAAGCTTTGCACATTCAAGGGGTGAAGGCTGTACGGTTTTTTGGCCACGGGCGGGCTTGCCAGGCATGGGCAGCGGCTTGCGTGCCTCGACATAAAACGACAAGGCCGTTTCCAGAGCATCTACCGCCTGCAACAATGCCTCGTCTTCATCGGCCCCAAAAGTGACCGCCTCGGGAACATCAGGAAAGGTGACCAGCACGCTTCCATCATCCTGCTCAAGTTTCACCGGATACTCAAATTGTCCCATCAGTTCTCTCCTTTCAACCCGAGCTGACGCTTGATTGCATTTTCAAGCCCTTTTCCCAACTCCCTGGTCCCGTGCATTGGCAAAGTGGATTGTTTTCCGTTCAGCGTAACCTTCAAATGCGACCCTTTTCCAGGCGCAAATAGGGCCCCCTGTTCTTCGAGCCATTTTTTCATTTGCTTGGAATTCACGACCCAAATACTAAACAGAAATGTTGTGTTTGTCAACGAAAAATGCAACATTTTTGTTAACTAGTGCAACGATGCCCGGGTATCCATCGAAGCCTACAGATCCGCAAACCACGCCCAGCCCTGCCAGGCCCAGGGCGCCACGCGCAGTTCGCGGTCCAGGAATCCGAAATAGGCCTGCAGGGTGGTCGCCACGTCCGTGACCGGCCCCGCCGCCTGGAGCGCCAGCCGGTAGCCCCCTTCCGGACGGGGATAGAGCAGCGCGAAATACACCGGCACGCCGGCCTCGCGCGCCAGCGCCACCACCCCGCCGCCCACGCAGAACCGCTTGCCGAGGAACGCCACCGGGGTGCCCTCGGCCGCAGGCACCGGGTTGTCGCTCAGGGTCACCACGCTGTGGCCGCCCGCGAAAGCTTCGCGCACGCCGCGCACCAGGTTTTTCATCTCATCCGTGAAAAGGTAGCGCCCGCCGCGGAAATGGGCTTCGCTGCCGCCGTTGATCAGGCGCATGAAGCGGCCGGTGTAGGGCGCTTCCGGCGAATTCTTCTCGGTGGCGGCGATGCCGTACACGCGCGTGCCGGCGTCGCCCAGCACCACCCCCAGGGCGTTGTGGTGAAAGCTGTGGAAGGTGAGCACGAGCCCGCCGGTGCGCACCAGGGTTTTCAGCGTCGCCTGCGTCTCCGGCATGAGGCCGTGCAGCACGGGCTCGCCCCAGCGCGGGTTGCGTCCCCAGTCGAACAGCGACAGGGCGAACAGCCCGTGGCTGCCAAGCCACAGGTTCGCGGCCGCGCGCACCGCCGGCGCGGGCAGGCCCAGCCCTTCGTGCAGGCCGCGAATGGCCTTGGGCAGGTCGCGCCGGTAGGGACTGAAATGGCGCCCCAGGCGCAGGGCGATGCGGCGCTTGAGGCGGCGCGGCAGGGGCAGCCGGTCCAGCAGTTCCGACAGGCGCAGCAGGCGGCGAAACGCCAGGGTGAAGCGCAGCTGTTCGGGACTCATGCGGCCCCGTCGGTCCAGCAGTGCGGCAGGCTCACCAGCCCCTGCTCCAGGTGCGGCTGGGTGACGTTGAGCGAAGCCACGTGCTCCACCGCGTCGTACACGTGCAGGCCGCGCTCGCACAGCAGGTAGGCGGACAGCGAATAGCGGCCCTTGAGCAGGACCACGGGGTCGTAGGCCAGCGTGGCATGGCCCCGGCCCGCGGCGTCGCGCGTGAGGGCCACGCCGTCGATCCAGGTGCCGGTGCTGGTGAGGATGCGCCCGTCCCCGGTGTAGATCATCACGGCGAGCGTGGGTGCGGGCAGCGCGGGGTCGCTCGCAAAGGACAGGGTGATTTCCAGGCGGCTTCGCCCGCTCTGCGCTTCCAGCGCCGTGCCGGCCACGCCGTCGCAGGAGAGCGAGAGCGCCGTGAAATGCCCGTGGCCCGAAGGGGCCGGCGCGGGCGCCCCCGGTACCGGCACCGCCTGCGGCCGGTCGCCGCCGGCATTGAGCCATTCGTTGTATTGCGCCACCACGCGCGCGGCCGGGCCTTCGGCGCGCACTTCGCCGTGGTGCAGCCAGAGCGCGCGCTCGCACAGGGCTTCCACCTGGAACATGGCGTGGGAACAGAGCAGCAGCGTCACGCCCGCCTCGCGCAGCGCCAGGATGCGGTCGAAGGACTTGCGCGCGAACTGGCCGTCGCCCACGGCGATCGCCTCGTCGATCACCAGGATGTCGGGGCTGATGCGGGTGGCGATGGAAAAGGCAAGCCGCACGTACATGCCGCTGGAATAGGTGCGCACCGGCTGGTCGATGAAATCGCCGATGTCGGCAAAGCCGATGATGTCGTCCAGGCGCTCGCGGATTTCGTCGGGGTCGAGCCCCAGCACCGCCGCGTTCATGAAAATGTTTTCCCGGCCGGTGAATTCGGGGTTGAAGCCCGCGCCCAGCTCCAAGAGCGGCGCCACCCGCCCGCGCACGGACAGGCGCCCCGTGCTGGGCGTGAGGGTGCCGCACAGCAGCTGCAGCAGGGTGGACTTGCCCGCGCCGTTCTGTCCGATGATGCCCAGCGACTCGCCGCGGCGCAGGGTCAGGGTCACGTCGCGCAGCGCATGGAACAGGCGCGCCTCGCGCCCGCGCGACCACAGCAGGTGGCGCAGGCGCTCCCCCGCGCTGGCGTACAGGGGATAGTCCTTGCCCAGGCCCGCCGCCTCGATCACCACCTCGGTGGCCCGGTCCTCGCCCGGCCGTTCAGAGGACATCGGCAAACCCCGGCCGCAGCTTGCGGAACAGCGCCGCACCCAGGAGCGCCACGGCAAGCCCCGCGGCGCATTGCAGCAGCCACGCGGCAGGATCGGGCCAGCGCCCTTCAAACAGGGCGCCGCGCGTCTGCTCGATGACGGGCGTGAGCGGATTGAGGTAGAGCAGCGGCTGCACCCGGGCGGGCAGCGCGCTCACGGGATAGAACACCGGACTCAGGAACTGCAGCAGCGACACCACGAGGCCCAGGATCTGGCCCACGTCGCGCACGTACACGCCCAGCGCCGCGAACAGCCAGCCCAGGCCCAGCAGCAGCGGCAGCAGCGGCAGCCAGATGAGGGGCAGCGCCGCCCAGGCCGCCTGCGGCGCATGGCCGGAAGCGGCCGTGGCGAGCAGCAGGAGCGCCAGGGCCGGCAGGGCAAACACCAGGGCCGCCAGGGTGTTCACCCACACCAGGATTTCCACGGGAAACGGCACCTTCTTCACCAGGTTGGGCTGTTCCACCACCGTTTGCGGCGCGCGCGTGAAGGCTTCCGCGAAGAACCCGAACACCGTCATGCCGGCAAACAGGTGCAGCGCGAAATCAAGCCCGCCGCCCGAGCCGCCCGCCCATTGCCAGCGAAACACGTAGCGGAACACCAGGGTGTACACCGCCATCATGAGCAGCGGGGTGAGCAGGCTCCAGGCCACTCCGAACACCGTGCCGCGGTAGCGCGCCAGCACCTGGCGCTGCACGAACTGGCGCAGCAGCGCCCGGTAGCGCCAGGGCCAACACCAGGACAGCAGGGAAGAGGACAGCGCGGGAGCATGCATGGCCTGGGCATTGTAGCGTGGTTCCGCGGTAGAATGGCGGGCCCTGACCACGATGCCGCACCGCCCATGCTCGTCTCGATCCTGATCCGCAGCCTTGACCGCGCCGCCCTGCTGTCGAAAGCGCTGGACTCGGTGGCCGCCCAGGAAGGGCCGGCGCTGGAAGTGCTGGTGGTGGCGGCGCGCCCCGGCCACGGGCTCCTGCCGCCCCAGTGCGGCGAGCATCCCCTGCGCCTCATTCCCACCGACGTGCCCCTGCAGCGCAGCGCCGCCGCCAACCGCGCCCTCGACGCCGCGCGGGGCGAGCTGCTGCTGTTCCTGGACGACGACGACTGGCTGCTGCCGGGCCATATCGCCCGCCTCGCCGCCGCCCTGCAGGCGCGCCCGGACGCGGTGGCCGCCTACAGCGACGTGCAGCCGGTGACCAAGGAAGGCACCCCCGAAGGGGAAGCCTTCGCCCTGCCCTTCGACGCCCTGCGCCTCATCGCCGGCAACTGGATTCCGCCCCAGGGCATCCTGTTCCGGCGCAGCCTGCTCGCGGCCGGCTGCCGCGTGGACGAAGCGCTCGACCTGTACGAGGACTGGGATTTCTGGCTGCAGGCGGCGCAATTGGGGCCCTTCGTGCACGTGCCCGGGGTGTCCGCCTGCTACCGCATCCACGAGAGTTCCGGCGTGCACCGGCTGGAGCCGTTCACCAACGCCACCTCGCTCGCCCTCTACCGCAAGTGGCTGCCGCGCCTGCGCGACGACCAGCTCTCCGGCGTCATGGAACGGGTGTGGAAGGCGCCGGAACTGGCCCACCGCACCCGGGCGCTGGAGACGGAAAACCGCAGGCTCTCGGCACAGCGCGCCGAAGCGCTCTCGAACCTCAGCCGGCAGCGCGCCGAGCTCACCCACACGCGCGAGCTGCTGGCCGCGCGCGAAGACCTCATCCGGCAGATGATCGCCAGCACCAGCTGGCGCCTCACCGCGCCCCTGCGCACCGTGCGCGTGCTGGCGCGCCTTGCCCTGCGCGCCGCACGCCAGCCCCGCTGGGGCCTGTGGGCCGCGCGCGAAGCCCTGGCCACCCTCGCTTCCCGCGGCCTGCAGGGCCTCATGACAGAGCTCGACCGCTCGCCCGCGGCCTCCCTGCCCCTGAGCTACCCGCAATGGTGCGAACGTTACGAAGTGCCGCGCAGCGACTACCCCGCGCTGCAGGCGCGCGCGCAGACCTGGAAAAACCCGCCGCTCATTTCCGTGGTCATGCCCACCTACAATTCCGACCCCGTGCTGCTGGAAGCGGCGCTCGACAGCGTGATCGCGCAGGTGTATCCGCACTGGGAACTGTGCGTGGCGGACGATGCCTCCGAACTGCCCGACGTGCGGGCCACCCTCGAGCGCCATGCCGCGCGCGACCCCCGCATCCGCTGGGTGCGCCGCGAGACGAACGGGCACATCAGCGCCGCCAGCAATTCCGCGCTGGCGCTCGCCACGGGCGAATTCGTGGCGCTGCTGGACCACGACGACGTGCTGCACCCGCTCGCCCTGTGGTTCATGGCGCAGGCCATGGTGGCCAACCCCGAAGCGGGCCTGCTCTATTCCGACGAGGACAAGCTCGACCCCGAAGGGCTGCGCTGCGACCCCTATTTCAAATGCGAGTACAACCCCGAGCTCATGCTGGCCCAGAACATGGTGAGCCACCTGGGCTGCTACCGGCGCAGCCTGGTGAACGAACTGGGGGGCTTTCGCGAAGGGTTCGAAGGGTCGCAGGACTACGACCTGGCGCTGCGCGCGATCGACCGGCTGCAGCCGCACCAGATCGTGCACGTGCCGCGCGTGCTCTACCACTGGCGCATGACCCCGGGCAGCACCTCCCAGGTGGAGGAAGTGAAGCCCTACGCCCAGCAGGCGGCCCAGCGGGCCGTGAGCGAGCACCTGGCGCGGCTCGGCCTCAAGGGCGAAGTCCTGCCCTGCCCGGAAGCGGCGCACCTGCAGCGCGTGCGCTTCGCCCTGCCCGAGCCCGCCCCCCACGTCACCATCATCATTCCCACGCGCGACCGGGCCGAACTGCTCGCCACCTGCGTGGATTCCATCCGCCAGCGCAGCAGCTACCCCCGTTATGACATCCTGGTGGTGGACAACGGCAGCTCGGAGCCGGACGCCCTGGCCCTGCTCGATCGCCTGAAGCGCGAAGGGGTCACCGTGCTGCGCGACGACAGCCCCTTCAATTTCTCGGCGCTCAACAACCGCGCCGCGCAGAAGGCACAGGGCAGCTTCCTCTGCCTGATGAACAACGACATCGAAATCGTGACCCCGGACTGGCTGGAGGAAATGGTGTCCCATG
>JAKBBG010000012.1 GCA_021826025.1 Pseudomonadota bacterium
CATGCGCCCATGCAACCGTACCTTCAGTTCGTTCGCGACATCCTCGAGCGCGGCACGCACAAGACCGACCGCACCGGCGTGGGCACCCTGAGCCTGTTCGGATACCAGATGCGATTCGACCTGCAGGCCGGCTTTCCCCTGCTCACCACGAAAAAACTGCACCTGCCGTCCATCATCCACGAATTGCTGTGGTTCCTTTCGGGCGACACCAACATCGGTTACCTGAAGCGCCACGGCGTGAGCATCTGGGATGAATGGGCCGACGCGCAGGGGGACCTCGGTCCGGTTTACGGCAAGCAGTGGCGGCGTTGGGAAACGGCGGACGGGCGGGTCGTCGACCAGATGTCGCAGGTGCTGGAACAGATCCGCAGCAATCCCGATTCGCGGCGCCTGATCGTTTCAGCCTGGAACGTGGGAGACGTGGAGCGGATGGCGCTGCCGCCCTGCCACCTGCTGTTCCAGTTCTACGTGGCGGGCGGCAAACTCTCCTGCCAGCTGTACCAGCGTTCCTGCGACGTGGGGCTGGGCGTCCCCTTCAACATCGCCTCCTACGCCCTGCTCACCCATCTGGTGGCCCACCAGTGCGACCTGATGCCGGGAGATTTTGTCTGGACCGGAGGGGACTGCCACATTTACCTGAACCATGAGGCGGCCCTGCGCGAACAGCTCACGCGCGCGCCCTACCCGCTGCCGACGCTGTCCCTGCTGCGCAAGCCGGCTTCGCTCTACGACTATCGCTTCGAAGACATCCGCATCGAAAACTACCAGGCGCACCCGCATATTCCCATGCGGGTGGCCGTCTGAATTCCGTAACCGCCGCCAGCCCCTTCAGTGCACGGCTTCGGGCCGGGCCTCCTCGTCGAAGTGGAGCACCACCCCGTCGTCTTCGCCCAGGTCGATGGTGACCTTGCCCCCGGACACCAGGCGTCCGAACAGCAGTTCGTCTGCCAGGGCGCGGCGGATGGTGTCCTGGATGAGGCGTGCCATCGGGCGCGCACCCATGAGCGGGTCGAACCCCTTTTCCGCGAGGTAGCCGCGCAGCGTGTCCGTGAAAGTGACTTCCACGCGCTTTTCCTGCAGTTGCGATTCCAGCTGCAACAGGAACTTGTCCACCACCTGCAGGATGACCTGCTGGTCGAGCGCGGCAAAGGAAATGATGGCATCCAGGCGGTTGCGGAATTCCGGCGTGAACAGGCGCTTGATGTCCACCATTTCGTCGCCCTTGCGCGTCCCCGTGACGAACCCGATGCCGGTCTTGGTGAGCGCGTCGGCGCCGGCATTGGTGGTCATGATGATCACCGTATTGCGGAAGTCCGCCTTGCGCCCGTTGTTGTCCGTAAGCGTCCCGTGGTCCATCACCTGAAGCAGGATGTTGAATATGTCGGGGTGGGCCTTCTCGATTTCGTCGAGCAGCAGGACCGAATAGGGGTGCTTGGTGATCGCTTCGGTCAGCAGCCCGCCCTGGTCGAAGCCGACGTAGCCGGGAGGTGCGCCGATCAGGCGCGACACGGCATGGGCTTCCATGTATTCGGACATGTCGAAGCGGATCAGTTCGACCCCCAGGGTGTAGGCAAGCTGGCGGGCCACTTCGGTTTTTCCCACGCCCGTGGGACCCGAAAACAGGAATGAGCCGATGGGCTTCTGGGGGTTGCCCAAACCGCTGCGCGCCATCTTGATGGCGGCTGCCAGGGCGTCGATCGCCTTGTCCTGCCCGAACACGACCGCCTTGAGGTCGCGATCGAGGGTTTTCAGGGCGTTGCGGTCGGTATTGGACACGTTGCGGGCGGGAATGCGGGCAATTTTCGCCACGATCTCTTCGATGTCCCCTTTCCCGATCACTTTGCGCTGGCGCGACTTGGGCAGGATCCGTTGCGCGGCACCCGCCTCGTCGATGACGTCGATCGCCTTGTCGGGCAGGTGGCGGTCGTTGATGAACCGGGCCGACAGCTCCGCTGCGCTGGACAACGCCGATTCGCTGTAGCGCACGCCATGATGGCTTTCGAAGCGCGACTTGAGCCCGCGCAGGATCTGCACCGTCTCGTCGACGGTGGGCTCCACCACATCGATTTTCTGGAAACGGCGGGACAGGGCATGGTCCTTCTCGAAAATCCCCCGGTATTCCGTATAGGTGGTGGCCCCGATGCAACGCAGGGTTCCTTTGGAAAGCGCCGGCTTGAGCAGGTTGGATGCGTCCAGCGTGCCGCCCGAAGCGGCGCCCGCGCCGATGAGCGTATGGATTTCGTCGATGAACAGGATGCTGCTGGGGTCGTCCTGGAGCTGGCGCAGCACGGCCTTGAGGCGCTGCTCGAAGTCGCCGCGATATTTGGTGCCGGCCAGGAGCGCGCCCATGTCGAGGGAATAAACCGTGGCGTGGGACAGGATTTCCGGTATGTCGCCGGCCACGATGCGGGAGGCCAGCCCTTCGGCGATGGCCGTCTTGCCCACACCAGCCTCGCCCACCAGGATCGGGTTGTTCTTGCGGCGCCGGCAGAGAGTCTGGATCACGCGTTCCACTTCGCGCTCGCGCCCGATAAGGGGGTCGATTTTCCCGGCGCTCACCTGGGCGTTGAGATTGAGCGTGAAGCTTTGCAGGGCACCGCCGTTCTGGCTTTCGGCCTCGCTTTCCTGTGCGGGTTCTTCGCGCGGGGTGCCCTGGGGCACCTTGGTGATGCCATGGGCGATGTAGTTGACCATGTCGAGCCGACTGATGCCCTGCTGGGTCAGGAAATAGACCGCGTGGGAATCCTTCTCCCCGAAAATGGCCACCAGAACGTTGGCGCCGGTCACCTCTTTTTTGCCCGAGGACTGCACGTGCAGGATGGCGCGCTGGATGACCCGCTGGAACCCCAGGGTGGGTTGCGTGTCCACGTCCCCTTCCCCGGGAACCTTGGGAGTATGTTCGCGCACGAAATCGGCCAGTTCCTTGCGCAGGGCCTCGATGTCCGCACCGCAGGCCCGCAACACGTCCACGGCCGACGGGTTGTCCATCAGGGCGAGCAGCAGGTGCTCCACCGTGATGAACTCGTGGCGCTTCTGGCGCGCATCGACGAAGGCCATGTGCAGGCTGACTTCCAGTTCTTGAGCGATCATGTTCCGTTTTCCTCCATCACGCATTGCAGCGGATGTTGATGTTGCCGTGCATAACTGGTCACACGTTCCACTTTGGTCGCGGCCACATCGCGCGGATAGATGCCGCAAACGCCGCGGCCTTCCGTATGGACCTTGAGCATGACCCGGGTTGCCGCTTCGCGCTCCAGCGCAAAAAATTGCTGCAGCACCTGCACCACGAACTCCATGGGCGTGAAATCGTCATTCAGCAGTACGACATTGAAAAGCGACGGCGGTTTCGTCCTTGCGCGCTGTTTTTCCAGAACGGGTTCTGCTGGATTCCTGGCTGTCATGAATGGTGCGTATTCAAACCGGTATCGGCTGCGATCAGAAATGCTGGGCCATGGCTTTCAGTCTAATCATTTCTGGCTTTTTGGCAAGGGCCGCGCTCGCTCCCGGGAGCCCTCGCCGGACCCCGATTAATTCGCCTTAACTACTTGACTTTTCCGGTAAAAGTCGCGTAAAAGGTGTACTGGCGTTTGGTTCAAGATGTCTGCATCACCGGTTTCCTCCGTTTGCTGGCCTTGAAACTCAAACCGTTCCGGGTGTAACAGGCCCATTTCAATGACAGGAAAGCAAACAATGGCAACAGGCACAGTCAAGTGGTTCAACGATTCCAAGGGATATGGCTTCATCACCCCTGACGATGGCAGCGAAGATCTTTTCGCACATTTCTCGGCAATTCAGATGGGCGGCTTCAAAACCCTGAAAGAAGGGCAAAAGGTCACTTTCGAAGTCACGCAAGGCCCGAAAGGCAAGCAGGCTTCCAACATCCAGACCGCATAAATTCCGCATGTCGCAGGCAAAAGCCTGCGGGATGCCCTGAAAAACCCCTGCTTTTGCAGGGGTTTTTTTATTCCGAAGCGGTTACAGGTGCTGGACCAGGGCGCGGCCAAACCCGGAGCAGGACAGCTGGGTGGCGCCTGGCATCAGCCGGGCAAAATCGTAAGTCACTGTTTTTGCAGCGATTGCCTTTTCCATGGCTCCCACGATGGCGTCCGCAGCCTCGACCCACCCCATGTGACGCAGCATCATTTCGGCGGACAGGATCATGGAGCCCGGATTGACGTAGTCCTTGCCGGCATATTTCGGCGCCGTGCCGTGCGTGGCTTCGAACATGGCCACCGAATCGGACAGGTTGGCGCCGGGAGCGATGCCGATCCCCCCCACCTGAGCCGCCAGGGCGTCTGAAATATAGTCCCCGTTCAGGTTCATGGTGGCGATCACGTCGTATTCCTCGGGCCGCAGCAGGATCTGCTGCAGGAAGGCGTCGGCGATCACATCCTTGATCACGATGCCGCCGGGCAGCTTCATCCACGGTCCGCCGTCCAGCGGTTCGGCCCCGAATTCGCGCTGGCACAGGGCATAGGCCCAGCTCTTGAACGCCCCTTCGGTGAATTTCATGATGTTGCCCTTGTGGACGATGGTGACCGAATTGCGCCCGTTGTCGATGGCGTACTGGACAGCCTTGCGCATCAGGCGCTCCGTGCCTTCGCGCGACACCGGCTTGATGCCGATGCCGGACGTCGCCGGAAAGCGGATGGCGGTGACTTTCATTTCCTTCTGCAGGAACTCGATCACCTTGCGGGCTTCGGCGGAAGCGGCGTCCCACTCGATGCCGGCGTAAATGTCTTCCGAGTTTTCCCGGAAAATCACCATGTCGGTCTTGTGCGGTTCGCGCAGGGGGCTGGGCACCCCGGTGAACCAGCGCACCGGCCGCAGGCAGACGTACAGGTCGAGTTGCTGGCGCAGCGCCACGTTGATGGAGCGGATGCCGCCGCCCACCGGAGTGGTGAGCGGCCCTTTGATCGACACCACGTAGTCCCGAACGGCCTGGAGCGTCTCATCGGGAAGCCAGACGTTGTCGCCGTACACCCGCACCGACTTTTCTCCCGCAAAGACTTCCATCCAGGAAATCCTGCGCCGGTCGCCATAGGCCCGGGCAACCGCGGCATCCACCACCGTTTTCATCACCGGCGTGATGTCCACTCCCGTACCGTCCCCTTCGATGAACGGAATGACCGGCCGGTCGGGCACGTCCAGGGAATAGTCCGGCCTGACGCGAATCTTTTCCCCCGCCGCAGGAACCTTGATGTGCTGATACATGATGGTCGATGCCTCCTGTGAAAAAATGCTTGTGTCATATGTCTTATATATGATATACCATTCACCATGCGCCGGGGAAATTGTTTTTCCCGGTCCCCCCGATACCGCCGGAGCCCGCCATGGCCCTGAAAACCACGGATCTTTGCGATCAGCTCGGAGAGGCTGCGGCCGTGGCCGAGCCTCTGTTGGCCAATTATGGTGGCATGGGCTCATTTGGCGGGCAAATTGCGACAGTCAAGGTATTTGAGGACAACTCTCTGGTGCGCGCCGCCCTGGAAACCCCGGGATTCGGACGCGTGCTCGTCATCGACGGGGGCGGATCCCTCCGTTGCGCCCTGGTGGGCGACCAGCTCGCCACCCTGGGCGTCAAACATGGCTGGGCCGGCATCGTGGTGTACGGCTGCATTCGCGACTCGCAGGCGATTGCCGAGCTGGACATCGGGGTGCAGGCCCTGGGCACCCATCCCCGCAGGTCCATCAAAAAAGGCGAAGGGGCAGCGGATATCCCCGTGACCTTCGCCGGCATCACGTTCAGGCCGGGCGCCTGGCTCTATGCGGACGACGACGGCCTGGTCGTCACCGCCCAGCGCATCAGCGCCCTCTGACCCCACCCCATTCAGGAGACTTTCATGAGCGTCGAACAGGAAATTGCAAGACTCAAGCAGGACTGGGCGGAAAACCCCCGATGGAAAGGCATTCACCGGCCTTACAGAGCCGAAGACGTGGTCCGCCTGCGCGGCAGCCTGCAGGTCGAATACACCCTGGCGCGCCGGGGCGCCGAAAAGCTTTGGCACCTCTGCACCACCGAACCCTACGTCAACACCCTGGGCGCCCTCACCGGCAACCAGGCCATGCAACAGGTGAAAGCCGGACTCAAGGCCATTTACCTCTCTGGCTGGCAGGTGGCGGGCGACGCCAACGATTCGCTCCAGATGTATCCGGACCAGTCGCTCTATGCCGTGAGCTCCGTTCCCACGGTGGTACGCCGCATCAACAACGCGCTGCGCCGCGCGGACCAACTGCATTGGGCCGAAGGAAACCACAGCATCGACTGGTTTGCCCCGATCGTGGCCGACGCGGAAGCCGGATTCGGCGGCGTCCTGAACGCCCACGAACTGATGAAAGCCATGATCGAGGCCGGTGCCGCCGGCGTCCATTTCGAGGACCAGCTCGCCGCGGCCAAGAAATGCGGCCACCTGGGCGGCAAAGTGCTGGTGCCCACCCAGGAAGCGGTACAGAAGCTGGTGGCCGCCCGGTTTGCAGCCGACCTCCTGGGAGTCCCCACCATCCTGCTCGCCCGCACCGATGCGGAAGCCGCGACGCTGCTCACGTCGGACGTGGACCCCCGCGACCGCGAATTCTGCACCGGCGAACGCACGTCCGAAGGGTTCTACCGGGTGCGCAACGGGCTTGAAGCGTCCATCGCGCGCGGGCTGGCCTATGCCGAAGTGGCGGACATGGTGTGGTGCGAGACCGGCAAGCCCGACCTGCAGTTCGCCCGCCAGTGGGCCGAAGCCATCCGGCGCCAGCACCCCGACAAGATGCTGGCCTATAACTGCTCGCCGTCCTTCAACTGGAAAAAACACCTGGACGACGCCACCATCGCCAAATTCCAGCGCGAACTGGGCGCCATGGGCTACAAGTTCCAGTTCATCACCCTGGCCGGTTTCCATTCCCTCAATTACGGGATGCACGAACTGGCCCGGGGCTACGCCACGGAAGGCATGACGGCCTACGTGAAACTGCAGGAAGCGGAATTCGCCGCGGAAAAGCACGGTTACACGGCCACGCGCCACCAGCGCGAAGTGGGAACGGGCTACTTCGACGAAGTGACCCAGGTCATCCAGGGCGGAACGTCATCCACGACCGCCCTGGCAGGTTCCACGGAAGCAGAGCAGTTTCACTGAACGCTTTCTCGGCGCCGGCGATCCCGGCGTTTTCACCGCCCCGCTCGCCGGGGCGGATTTTTACATTTGTTTTTTGTCTAATGCGTTGGCTTGTGCCAATATATTGCAGCGCAACATGACCGCTTGGAGAGGCCCCCATGAACGCCAACTTTCGCCCCACCGGCCTGACCTTCACCGGCCCCCTGCACCCGGACTTTGCCCAGATCCTGACGCCCGAAGCCCTGGAATTCCTGGCCATGCTGTGCCGGGCCTTCGAACCCCGCCGGCAGGAACTCCTGGCCCTGCGCCAGCGGCGCCAGGCTGAATTCGACCGCGGCCTGCGCCCGGATTTCCTTGCCGAAACCGCCGCCATCCGGCAGGCGGACTGGCGCGTGGCGCCCTGTCCGGCCGACCTGCAGGATCGCCGCGTGGAAATTACCGGCCCGACCGACCGCAAAATGGTCATCAACGCCCTCAATTCCGGCGCCAATGTGTTCATGGCGGATTTCGAGGATTCCACCACCCCCACCTGGGAAAACTCGGTGCGCGGGCAGATCAACATCCGCGATGCCGTCAACCGGACCATCGCTTACGAAAGCCCGGAAGGGAAAACGTACCGCCTGGGGGATACGTCCGCCGTCCTGATGGTCCGGCCCCGGGGCTGGCACCTCAACGAAAAGCACGT
This sequence comes from Pseudomonadota bacterium, assembly GCA_021826025.1. Taxonomy (GTDB): domain Bacteria; phylum Pseudomonadota; class Gammaproteobacteria; order Burkholderiales; family Ferrovaceae; genus JAKBAT01. The sequence goes on from JAKBBG010000012.1 coordinate 7,786, forward strand.
GCTGCTGGAAGGCGTTCCCGTATCGGGCAGCCTGTTCGATTTCGCCCTGTACTTCTTCCATAACGCCCGGGCGCTGCTCGCCCGGGGCAGCGGCCCCTACTTTTACCTGCCCAAGCTTGAAAGCCACCTGGAAGCCCGGCTCTGGAACGACATTTTCCTCACGGCCCAAACCGCCCTGGGGCTGCCTTCCGGCACCATCAGGGCGACCGTCCTGATCGAAACGGTGCTGGCCGCTTTCGAAATGGACGAAATCCTCTACGAGCTGCGCGAACACAGCGGCGGCCTCAATGCCGGGCGCTGGGACTACATTTTCAGCTGCATCAAGAAATTCAGGAACGATCCGGACTTCGTCCTGGCGGATCGCAATCTGGTCACCATGACCGCACCGTTCATGCGTGCCTATGCCCTGCTGCTGGTCAAAACCTGCCATCGCAGGGGAGCGTTCGCGATGGGGGGAATGGCCGCCCAGATTCCGATCAAGAACGATCCCGTCGCCAACGATGCGGCCCTTGCCAAGGTCAGGGAAGACAAGACGCGCGAAACCACGGACGGCTATGACGGCACCTGGGTCGCCCATCCGGGCCTGGTGGCCGTGGCGCGGGAAATTTTCGACCGGCACATGCCCGCTCCGAACCAGATCGGACGGCAACGCGACGATGTCCGGGCCGGGGCGGCCGACCTGCTGGCCTTTTCCCCGCGCGGCCCGATCACCGAGTCGGGACTGCGCATGAACATCAACATCGGCCTGCAGTACCTGGGCTCGTGGCTTGCCGGAACCGGCTGCGTCCCCATCCACCACCTGATGGAAGACGCGGCCACCGCCGAAATTTCACGCGCCCAGATCTGGCAGTGGATTCGCAGCCCGCACGGCGTCCTGGAGGACGGCCGCAAGGTCACGGTGGCTCTGCTCCGTTCCCTGCTTCCTTCCGAGCTGGAAAAAATCCGTGCGGAGCTGGGCCAGGCCCGCTATGCGGCCGGCGACTTCGAAGCGGCGGCCCGCCTGTTCGACGCCATCACCACTTCGGAACATTTCGTGGAGTTTCTCACCCTGCCGGGCTATGAAACTATTCCCTGAACAGGGTCAACCGGCCCGGGCTGGTTTGCGTTAGTGTCGGACGGCGTCTAGAATTGATGCCTGTTTCTGGTTCTAATTTTCGATAACCCAGAGGAATCGACCATGTCCAAATTGCTGTCTGCCCTGACCGCAGCCGCTTTCGCCGCTGTCAGCCTTTCCGCCGTTGCAGCCGACGCGCCCGCCAAGCCTGCTGCCGCCCCGATGGCTGCCCCGGCTCCCGCCGCCAGCAAAGCCGCCAGCAAGGCACCTGCGGAAAAGCATGCCAAGAAACACAAGAAGCACAAGAAGGCCAAGAAGGCCCCTGCAGCAAACTGAGTCCGGCGCAAGCCGGCACCCAAGGCAGGGGCATCCCCTGCCTTTTTCATTTTCGATTGATGCTGACTGCCTGACACCATGGCCAAACCCCGTGTTGTCGTCGGACTTTCCGGCGGCGTGGATTCTTCAGTTTCGGCGCTCCTGCTCAAGGAACAGGGATACGACGTGATCGGCCTGTTCATGAAGAACTGGGAAGACGACGAGCACTGCAACGCGCGGGAAGACCTGGTGGATGCCGTGTCCGTGGCAGACCTGCTCGACATCGAGATGGAAGCGGTCAATTTTTCGGCCGAGTACCGCGAACGGGTTTTCCGGAATTTCCTGTCGGAATACCAGGCCGGACGCACCCCCAACCCGGACATCCTGTGCAACTCCGAAATCAAGTTCAAGGCCTTCCTCGACCATGCCATGAGCCTGGGCGCCGACTTCATCGCGACCGGCCACTATGCCCGCGTGCGCAAAAACGGGGAACGTTGCGAACTGCTGCGGGGACGCGACCCTTCCAAAGACCAAAGCTATTTCCTGTACCGGCTCAACCAGGCGCAGCTTTCGCACACCCTGTTTCCGGTGGGCCACCTTCTGAAATCGGAAGTGCGCGCCCTCGCCCGGAAAGCGGGGCTGCCCACGGCGGGAAAAAAGGACAGCACCGGCATCTGCTTCATCGGCGAACGTCCGTTCCGGGAGTTCCTGCAGCGCTACCTGCCGATCACGCCCGGGCCCATGATGACGCCCGACGGCGCTGTGGTGGGCCGGCACCAGGGGCTCATGTACTACACCATCGGGCAGCGCCAGGGGCTCGGGATCGGCGGAGCCGGGGAAGCCTGGTACGTGGCGGGCAAAAACCTTGCGGAAAACACCCTCGTGGTGGTGCAGGGGCACGGCCATCCCGCCCTGCAGAAAGGGTGGCTTGAAGCGGACCAGCTGTCATGGATCGCGGAGGAGGCGCCGGCCGCCGGGGAAGGATACGGCGCCAAAAGCCGCTACCGCCAGCAGGACGCGGCCTGTGCGCTGGCCTTCGAGGACGACGGATCGATCACCCTGCAGTTCCGGGAGCCCCAGTGGGCCGTCACTCCCGGGCAGTCCGCCGTGCTCTACGACGGGGACACCTGCCTGGGCGGCGGCATCATCACCGCCTAGGGGTTGGGCGGCGTTTCCTTGAAGGATTTGCGCTGGGCCAGCTTGTTGGCCAGGGCATCGAGGTTGGGATATCGCTGCCGCCAGTCGAGGTCGGGAAAACGGAAATCAAGCCAAAACAGCATGCAGCCGCTCGCGATGTCCGAAAGGTTCATGGCGTCAGCCGTGCACCAGGCCCGTTGGCCCAGTTCCCGCGACATCTGGGCCAGGCCCCGTTCCAGTTTTCCGCGCTGTTTTTCCATCCAGGCGGCGCTGCGCTCGTTTTCCGGACGGCGCAATTCCAGCACGATGGCGACCCCCGCGTCCAGGATGCCGTCGGACAGCGCCTCCCAGCGCTTGACCAGGGCACGCTCGCGGGTGGGCTCGGGAATGAGGTGGCCGACAGGGCTGATCGCGTCCAGGTATTCCGTGATGACCTGGGAATCGAACAGGCAGACGCCATCGTCGAGGACCAGGGCAGGAATTTTCCCGAGGGGGTTGAACTGTTCGATGGGAGGCGGCGATCCGGTCATGCAATCGGAGACAAATTCGAAATCAATACGCTTTTCCAGCAGCACAACACGCACCTTGCGAACGAAAGGGCTCGTAACGGAACCAAGAAGCTTCATGGCCAGCCTGCATCTCCAGTGAAAACAGGGGGCGATTATAGCATCCGCATCGCCGCCCGCCCCGGTCCCGCCCGGTGGCCGGGCAGGAATTCCTGTAAAATGCCCCCGTCCTCAATCTCCGCCTCTTTTTTCGCCCTATGCCGCCTCCCTCGCCACTGACCGCACTTTCACCGCTGGACGGCCGCTACAGCGCCCGGCTCGACCCCCTGCGTCCGTACTTCAGCGAATATGCGCTGATCCGCTTTCGCACGCGCATCGAAATCGAATGGCTGAAGGCGCTTGCCCGGAACCCTGACATTCCGGAAGTCGGCCCGTTTTCCGAAGAAACCGTAGCGCAGCTCGACCAGCTGGCCGCCCAGTTTTCCGAAACGGATGCGGCGCAGATCAAGGCCATCGAAGTGCGGACCAATCATGACGTGAAAGCCCTGGAGTACTGGCTGCGCGAAAAACTGTCGGACAATGCCGAAATCGTCGCCGCCGCGGAATTCATCCATTTCGGCTGCACCTCCGAAGACATCAACAACCTGTCCCATGCCCTCATGCTGACCGGGGCGCGCGACACGGTGCTGCTGCCGGCCATCGACACCCTCATCGACACCCTGCTCTCGCTCGCCCATGGCCAGGCCGCCATCCCCATGCTGTCCCGCACGCATGGACAGACGGCCACCCCCACCACCGTCGGAAAGGAGTTCGCCAACGTGGTGGCCCGCCTCGGCCGCCAGCGCCACAGCCTTGCCGCCCTGTCGCTGACGGGGAAGTTCAATGGTGCGGTCGGCAACTACAACGCGCACCTGTCGGCCTACCCCGACCTGGACTGGCTGGCGTTCTGCCGCAGTTTCGTGGAAGGCCTGGGGCTGGAATTCAACCCCTACACGACCCAGATCGAACCCCATGACACCATTGCCGAACTGATGCAGGCCTATTCCCGCATCAACACCATCCTGATCGACCTCGACCGGGATCTGTGGGGTTACATTTCCCTGGGCTACTTCCGTCAGAAGCCGAAAGCCGGCGAAGTGGGCTCCTCCACCATGCCCCATAAAGTGAACCCCATCGACTTCGAAAACTCGGAAGGCAACCTGGGTCTGGCCAACGCCCTGCTCGCCCACCTGGCCGAAAAGCTTCCGGTGTCCCGCTGGCAGCGGGACCTCACGGATTCCACGGTGTTGCGCAACATGGGCGTCGCGCTCGGCCACAGCCTGCTGGGATACGATGCCTGCCTCAAGGGACTGGGAAAACTGGAAACCGACCCCGAGCGGATCCGCGCCGACCTGGACGAAGCCTGGGAGGTCCTGGCCGAACCGATCCAGACGGTCATGCGCAAAACGGGCCTGGCCAACGCCTACGACCGCCTGAAGGACCTGACGCGGGGCAAAGCCATCGACCAGGCGCTGCTGCAGGAATTCATCCGCGAACTGCCGCTGCCCGAGGCGGACAAGGCGCGCCTGCTGGCACTCCGGCCTTCCGACTATACGGGACTTGCGACGTTCCTGGCCCAGTCGATCCGGAAAGACTGATCAGGCCCGCTTCCTGAAGCGGGCCCACAGCCCTGCGAGAATCAGCGGCAGCAGCGTGATGGCCACGATGCCTGCGATCATGAGGCTCAGGTTGTTTTTGATGAACGGCACGTTGCCGAAGAAATAACCCGTCAGCAGCAGGGTCAGCACCCACAGGAAGGCACCCAGAGCATTGAAGGCCATGAAGCGGGAATGGGACATGTCGCCCACGCCCGCCACGAACGGCGCATAGGTGCGCAGGATCGGCAGGAAGCGCGAAATCACGATGGTCTTCCCGCCGTGGCGCTCGTAGAACGCGTGCGCTTCCGCCAGATGGCGCGGATTGAACAGACGCGATTTTTCCCAGTGAAACACTTTCGGACCGATCCATCGGCCGATCTGGAAGTTGAGCAGATTGCCCAGAAATGCGGCCGCCGTGAGGGTCACGACGAGCATGGGCAGATTGAATACGGCGTGGGCCGACACGTCCAGCGCCGCCACCGCTCCCGCCACGAACAGCAGGGTGTCGCCCGGAAGGAACGGCGCGATGACGAGCCCCGTTTCACTGAAAATGATCAGGAACAGGATGATGTAGGCAGCGTATCCGTACTGCTGGCTGAGCGTCAGCAGATGGGCGTCGAGATGCTGAAGGAAATGGACAATTTCCAAATGTCAGGCCTGCCTCAGGCGCCTTCCGCTTCGCGCGCGGGCTTTTTTTCCGGCGAGACGAAATCGGCGCGCGTCATGCCCAGCCACATGGCGATGGGGCTTGCCACCAGCACAGAGGAATAGATCCCGAACACGATGCCGATGGTCAGGGCGAGGGCAAAGTAATGCAGCGCTTCGCCGCCGAAAAACAGCATGGACGTGACCATGAGCTGGGTACAGCCATGGGTGATGATGGTGCGGCTCATGGTGCGCGTGATGGCGTTGTCGATCACCTGGGGCACGCTGGCGCCGCGCATTTTACGGAAGTTTTCGCGCACCCGGTCGAACACCACGACCGACTCGTTGACCGAATAGCCGAGGATCGCGAGCACCGCCGCCAGCACGGAAAGCGAGAACTCCCACCGGAAAAAGGCAAAGAATCCCAGAATGATGACCACGTCGTGCAGGTTGGCCACGATGGTGGCCACGGCCGGGCGCCAGCGGAAACGCAGGGACAGGTACACCACGATGCCCAGGGACACGAACAGGAGCGCGGCCGAACCGTCTTTCACCAGCTCGTCCCCCACCTGCGGCCCGACGAATTCGACCCGGCGCATCCGGGCCGTGGCGTCCGCCTGCTTGAGCGAAGCCATCACCTGGTCCGACAGGCGGGCCGTGGTCAATCCGCTCTTGAGCGGAAGGCGGATCAGGACATCGTGGGAAGTGCCGAAATTCTGGACATTGGCGTCGGCAAAACCCAGGCTGGCGAGGGCCGAGCGGATTTTCCCCACGTCGGCCGCGTCCCCGTAATTCACTTCCATCACGGTGCCGCCCGTGAAATCCACGGAAAAGTTGAGTCCCCGCGTGAACAGGAAAAACACCGCGAGCAGAAAGGTCACGAGGGATATGGCTGTGGTGTACCGCCCCCAGCTCATGAAGGGAATGTCTTTGCGGATGCGGAAAAATTCCATGGCGCGTCTCTCGCTCAGCGGGGCTTCTGGTGCCAGTCCACGTTGCCGATGGACAGCTTCTCGATTTTGCGCCGGCTGCCGTAGATCAGGTTGACCAGGCTGCGCGACACGATCACCGCGCTGAACATGGACGTCAGGATCCCCAGCACCAGCACCACGGCAAACCCCTTGACCGGGCCCGACCCGAAGGCGAACAGAGCGATCCCGGCGATCCCGGTCGTCACGTTGGAGTCCAGGATGGTGCCGAAGGCCCGGTCATATCCGGCGTGGATGGCCGCCCCGGGCGAATTCCCGTTGCGCAGTTCCTCCCGGATGCGCTCGTTGATCAGCACGTTGGCGTCGATCGCCATGCCCACCGTGAGCGCGATCCCCGCCATGCCCGGCAGGGTCAGGGTGGCCTGCAGCAGCGACAGCAGACCCACCAGCAGCAGCACGTTGATGCCGAGGGAGGCGACCGAAATGACGCCGAACAGCAGGTAATAGGCGATCATGAACACCGCGATGGCGGTGAAGCCGATCCACGTGGAGTGGAACCCGCGCGAAATATTTTCCGCACCCAGGCTGGGCCCCACGGTGCGCTCCTCGATGAAGTCCATGGGAGCGGCCAGAGCGCCGGCGCGCAGCAGGAGGGCCAGGTCGTTGGCTTCCTTCGGGTTGCGCAGTCCCGTGATCTGGAAACGGGCGCCCAGTTCGTCCTGGATGGTGGCCACGCTGATCGCTTCGGTCCTGCCTTTCTCGATGAGCAGGATGGCCATTCGCTTCTTGAGGTTTTCGCGCGACACCTCGCGGATGATGCGCGCGCCCTTGCTGTCCATGCTGATGTTGACGGATGGACGGTTGGTCTGGGAATCGAATCCGGCGCCGGCGTCCGTGATGACGTCGCCTGTCAGCACCACCTGCTTCTTGACGAACACCGGCAAGCCGTTGCGCTCCAGGACGAGGTCGTCCCCGAACGGCGGCACGTCATGGACCGAAGCAGGCCCGGGATGGTCTTCGTCCACCAGCCGGATTTCCAGGGTCGCGGTGCGGCCGATGATGTCCTTTGCCTTGGCCGTATCCTGCACGCCGGGCAACTGGACGATGATGCGGTCTGCCCCCTGCTGCTGGATGATGGGCTCCTTGGCGCCCAGCTCGTTCACCCGGTTGCGCAGGGCGAGGATGTTCTGCTTGAGCGCCTGGTCCTGGATGGCGGTCACGGCTTCCTGCTTGAGGGCCGCCGTGATGAGCAGGTCTGTTCCCGCCCCTTCGTCCCGGAAAATCAGGTCACGATACGCGTCGTCCAGCGCATGGTGCGCCGCGGTGCGCGCTGCCTCGTCGCGGAAGTGGAGCGTGATGCGGGAGCCGTCGCGCGCAATGCCGTCATAGTAAACCCGCTTGTCGCGCAAGGTTGCGCGCATTTCCGACGCATAGCCGTCCAGGCGCTTGGTCAGGGCCGCCTGCATGTCCACCTGGAGCAGGAAATGCACGCCGCCCGAAAGGTCGAGCCCCAGGTACATGGGCAGCGCGCCCAGGGAAGTCAGCCAATGGGGGGAATTGGGCACCAGGTTGAGCGCCACCACGTAGCCGGGCTGCTGCCCTTCGGGATTGAGAGCCCGGTCCACGACATCCCGCGCCTTGAGCTGGCTGTCCGTGTCGGCAAAACGGACCTTGATGCCGCTGTCGTCCAGGGTCACCCGCGTGTAGGCCAGGCCGGATTCGTGCAGCACCTGCTCGACCCGCGCTTCCAGGGTGCTGTCCACCCTGGCGGCCGTGCCCTGGGCGGAAATCTGCACGGCAGGCGACTGGCCGTAAAAGTTCGGCAACGTGTAAAGCATCCCCAGCACCAGGGCCAGGACCACCAGCGCGTTCTTCCAGAGCGGGTACTTGTTCATGAGCCGTTACTGCTGGGCCGTGCCTTTGGGGAGCAGCATGCCGACCGCGCCCCGCTGAACCTGGAGGGTGACGCCTTTGGCCACTTCCAGACGCACGTGATTGGCATCCAGGTCGACGATCTTGCCCACGATCCCGGACACAACGACTTCATCGCCCCGGCTCAGGGCTTCAAGCATGGATTTCTGATCCTTCTGCCGCTTCATCTGCGGACGGATCATCATGAAATACAGGACGGCGAACATGATCACGATGAAGATCAGGTTCATGCCAAAGTCGGGTGAAGCAGCGGCGCCGGTGTCGGCAAAAGCGTTCTCGATCATGCCCATGATGGCCTCCCAGAATCAAAACTGCGGGATTCTACCACGCCGCGCCGCGATCCCGCTCAAAATCGGCCCGGAATTGTGCCAGGCGCCCGGCCTCGATGGCCGAACGCAGCTCCCCCATGAGCTGCTGGTAATAATGCAGGTTGTGCAGGGTGTTGAGGCGGGCGCCCAGCATTTCGTTGACCTGTTGCAGGTGATGCAGGTAGGCCCGGGAAAAGCGTCGGCAGGTGTAACAGTCGCAGGTCTCGTCCAGGGGACGCGTGTCGGTCTTGTGGCGCGCGTTGCGGATCTTGATGTCGCCGTGGCGGGTGAACAGCCAGCCGTTGCGGGCGTTGCGGGTGGGCATCACGCAATCCATCATGTCGATGCCCTGGGACACGGCCGCAACGATGTCCTCCGGCGTGCCCATGCCCATGAGGTAACGGGGCTTTCCGGCAGGCAGAAGGGCCGGCGTATGCGCCAGGATGCGCGCACGGTCCTCGGCCGGTTCGCCCACCGACAGGCCGCCGATGGCGTAGCCGGGGAAATCCATTTGCACCATTTCGCGCGCAGACATCTCGCGCAGGGACTCGTGCATGCCGCCCTGGACGATGCCGAACAGGGCATTGGGGTTGCCTTCATGGGCCTTGAGGGACCGTTCGGCCCAGCGCAGCGACAGCTCCATGGAAGCTTGCGCGGTGGGCAGGTCCGCCGGGTAGGGGGTGCATTCGTCGAACGCCATCACGATGTCGGAATTGAGCACGCGCTGGATGCGCATGGACTCCTCGGGCGTGAGGAACAGCTTGTCGCCGTTGACGGGGGAACGGAACGCCACCCCTTCTTCCGAGATCTTGCGCAGCGCCCCCAGGCTGAACACCTGGAATCCGCCGGAATCCGTGAGAATGGGTCCGTGCCAGCCGGTGAAGCCGTGCAGCCCGCCATGGGCCTCGATCACGGCAAGCCCCGGGCGAAGCCAGAGATGGAACGTGTTGCCCAGGATGATGTGGGCGCCCAGCGCGGCCACTTCGTCCGGCGTGACCGTTTTCACGGCGCCGTAGGTGCCCACGGGCATGAACGCCGGGGTTTGCACCGCGCCGTGGGGCAGTTCCAGGGTGCCGCGGCGGGCGGCACCGTCGGTGGCATGCACGGTGAATTTCATGGAACCTCGGGGGTTCGGCAGTCCATCAGCATGGCGTCACCGTAACTGAAAAACCGGTAGCGTGCCGCAATCGCATGGCGATAGGCGGTCCGGATGGCTTCCATGCCGGCAAAAGCCGACACCAGCATGAGCAGCGTGGAACGCGGCAGGTGGAAATTGGTGAACAGGCGGTCCACCACGCGGAAACGGTAGCCGGGCGTGATGAATAGGCGGGTTTCGCCCACCCCTGCCCGCAGTTCACCTTCGGCCGCAGCGCCTTCCAGTGCGCGCAGGCTCGTGGTCCCCACCGCCGTCACACGCCCGCCGCGGGCCCTGGTGCGCGCCACGGCCTCCACGGTTTCCGGCGGGATCTGGTACCACTCGGCATGCATGGCGTGGTCCTTCACGAATTCCGCGCGCACCGGCTGGAACGTGCCGGCTCCCACGTGCAGGGTGAGGGTGGCGAACTCCACGCCGCGCGCGCACAGGCGCTCCAGCATGGCCTCATCGAAATGCAGCCCGGCCGTGGGCGCGGCGATCGCCCCGGGTTCGCGCGCATACACGGTCTGGTAGCGCTGCTCGTCCTGTTCGTCCGGATGGCGCTCGATGTACGGCGGCAGCGGTAGTTCCCCGCTCGCCTCCATCCAGTCCAGCAGGCTGGAAGGGCCGCCCTCCAGACGCACGTGATAGAGGTCGCCTTCCCGTCCCAACACGCGCAGCACCGCGCCGTCGTCAAACAGCACCTCGCTGCCGGCCTTGGGGGCATGGCTGGACCGGAAATGCACCCAGGCCTCCACCGGCGTGATCACCCGCTCCACCAGGCATTCCACCTGGCCGCCGGTGGGCTTGTGCCCGAACAGGCGGGCCTTCATGACGCGCGTGTCGTTGAGCACAAAAAGGTCTCCCGGCCGCACCCATTCGGGCAGGTCGGCAAAGCGGGCATCCACACGCCGGTCCCCGTCCAGCACCAGCAGGCGGCTGCTGCCGCGGTCCGCCGTGGGAACCTGCGCAATGAGCTCCGGAGGGAGTGTGTAATCGAAATCGTCGGTGCGTCGCATGATCGAACCTGCTATGATAGCGGGTTCCTGCCCGGGTGGCGAAATTGGTAGACGCATCAGACTCAAAATCTGACGCTGGCGACAGTGTGCCGGTTCGAGTCCGGCCCCGGGCACCAAACACCCCTCCGCAGTCATCCAACCCAGTCCAGAACCCCCAGTAAAAAAGCACATTCTAGCCGTTTTCTCGTCCAAGGTCGTCCAAACAAATCTATTGCAATCTACCCCTTCGTGGGGGTATATATGGTGGTCAAAGGGAGGCGCGGAAATGCTCTACCCCCAGAAAACCATCAAATCCACATCAATTGACGCACTGCGGCCGTTGCTTAAGCCGTACAAGGTGGGCGCCGGCGGCGGCCTTTACCTTCTGGTCACGCCCGGTGGCGCCAAGTACTGGCGACTGAAGTACCACTTCGACGGCAAAGAGAAATTGCTCTCCCTGGGCGTATACCCGGACGTGAGCCTGACGAAGGCCAGGGAGCGCCGGAAGGAAGCCCGGGGGATGCTGGCGGTCGGGATCGACCCATCTGACCTCGCCAGGAAAGCCCGGGAGGAACGCCATAATGAACGGCTGCGCCAAGAAATCGCCAACCGGTTCACCCTGGACAGCGATGGTGCGTTGCATCTCCGGCTGGGGAGGCGCTACCTGGCACTCACGGCAGCAGAAACGAACGACCTCCGCCATTTCCTCCGCGCGCAACCCGCCGGTTCTCAGGGATAGGCCATGGCGCTCTCAGACGTCACAATCCGCACCGCCAAGCCCAAGGCCAAGCAGTACAAGCTGGCCGACGAAAAGGGGCTGTTCCTGCTCGTCCACCCCAACGGTTCGAAATACTGGCGCCAGAAATACCGCTTTGAGGGAAGGGAAAAGCTGCTGGCTCTGGGCGTCTACCCCGAAATAGGCCTTTCCCAGGCCAGGGAGCGGCGCGACGAGGCCCGCAAGCTGCTGGCGCAGGGCGTAGACCCCGGGCAGCACCGGAAGGCCCTCAAGGCCTCCAGGGAGGAAGCGGCAGCCAACAGCTTCGAGGTGATGGCCAGGGAGTGGCTTGAGAACCGCAAGGCGTCCGTCGAACACGCGCAGCACGTCAAAACGCTGGCCCGGCTGCAGCGGGACGTTTTCCCCTGGCTGGGCCGGAAGCCCATCGCCAGCATTGAGGCCACCGATGTTCTGTCGGTTCTGAAGCGGGTGGATGCCCGCGGCGCCCGGTTTACCGCCCACAGGATCCGCAGCGAGGTCAGCCAGGTCTTCCGCTATGCAATCGCCACCGGCCGGGCCAAGCGCGACCCCTGCCCTGACTTGAAGGGGGCCATTCCTGCAGCGCAGACGGAGAATTTCGCCGCCATCACCACACCGGCCGAGGTTGGCGCGCTGCTGAGGGCCATAGACGGCTTCAGGGGCACCTTCCCCGTACAGTGCGCCCTACGCTTGGCGCCGCTGCTGTTCGTGCGCCCTGGCGAGCTCAGAAAGGCCAAGTGGCAGGAGTTCGACCTGGACAAGGGCGAGTGGAAGTACACCGTCAGCAAGACCAAAACCGAGCACCTGGTGCCCTTGGCCCCCCAGGCCGTAGCAATCCTGCGGGAGCTGCAGCCCCTGACCGGCCAGCGGGATTACGTCTTTCCCGGCGCCCGGGATCCTCAAAGGCCCATGAGCGACGCTGCCATCAACGCCGCCCTGCGCCGGATGGGGTACGACACCAAATCCGAAATCACCGGCCACGGCTTCAGGGCCATGGCGCGCACTATCCTGGCCGAACAGCTCCACCAAAAGCCGGAAGTGATCGAGCACCAGCTGGCGCACAGCGTGCCCGACTCCCTGGGCAAAGCCTACAACCGGACAAAGTTTCTGAAGGACCGGAAAGAAATGATGCGCCTTTGGGCGGACTATCTGGATCAGCTCAAGGCGGGCGCGGAGGTCATTCAGTTGAGAGGGTAATACCGCCGCCTGACGGTTTCAGGCAAACGGGAAGCCCTGGTGATAGCGCACCGGGGCGACCCTAACCACAAAGCAACCTAGCAAGGAGGTTCGCATCATGGCTGTAGACCAGAGTAGCACACCCGCCCCAGCGGAGTTTAACCCGACCATTATTGTCGATTACCCCGACTATGAGCCGTGGCGCAAGATTGCCCTCGCGCGTGAGTTGGTAGCGGGAAGCCTTGCCCTCTTGAGCTCTCAAGGATGTGGAACACCCCTCGATCCCTCGGATGAGATTGACCGCATGAACTGCGCTCAGAATCTGCTGCTGCAGGTTTTCGGGATTTTGGTGGAGGTTCAACCCCCGTCAAAGTGCCTGACCACAAACTGAACAAGGAGGTTCGCACCATGGCTAAATCCACAACAGCAAACGCCTCACCAGAAGCAACAGAAATCCCGAATGCGGGGACGAAGGAAACTCCAGACTTGTATGACGAACTTACATCGGTGATGGATGACCTGCATACCGTTTCGGCAAAGGTCAGAGCCGGTCATGCATTGGTTGCCGCCGCCGAATCAGAATCGGATCCACAGAACGACCTGGCAGCGGCTTTTCGCGTTTTTGATGACGTAATGTGCGATATTGCCAAGGTCATCACAAGAATCGACGTGCTCTCGATAGAACATTCGGCGGAGGCATAATTGATAACCAGGTTTGGATGTTTCCATATAGCTGGGTAAACGCCGTGCAAGAAGAAATCTACGGCACCAGGGATCGCGCCTATTCCGCATGGCATAGGCGCGGTTCTACCCGACGGTTTGTCGGCATCGACAGCGCGCAGCTGCTGGCCATGATCGACCTGGATGCAGCCCTGTACGTCGAGTACGACAACGGCACCAAGGAACCGCTGGCGCTCATTGAAACCGCCCTCGATGTCGGGCAGCGACACAAGACAGCGACCGTAACCAAAATGCTGGCCAAGCGTGCTGGCGTTCCCTGCTATTGCGTGCTGTACATGCCTGGGCGTAATGCGAACCCGGCTGATTCTCGCTGGCGGGACATTCGGCAGTTCCGAGTCCGTAGGATGTGGCCACGGCCTGAGAAGGAATGGCGCGTGCTGACACCGCAGGAGTGGGCGCACGGGCTCATCAAGATCCGGGCCTGGTCAGCAAAGCGGCTGGACCTGCAAGCTGCAAACGATGAAATGTACTGATTGAGTTACGCCGCGCCTAGGCTGATCCCCGAAAACCTGCTCCCTTGGCAGACTGGCGCGGCTCCTTTGTTCAAGGGGCGCAGAAGGGGCGTTATGAAGAAATCCTATTTCTTAGCGGAGATGGATGGTGCAGCAGACGAGGCATTGCGCTTTGCATTTACCGCATTCATCCAGAAGCAATTCTCGCCCCCCGCGCCGGCCGACGGACCAGGGATTATCAACAGAGCGCTTAATCACGGGGAGAGCAAAAATCAGCACCCTGCCGCAGCACAATCAAAAGCACTTTTATCCGAGGCTTATAGAGCATTTTCCGCTATACAACCCGCTCCCACTCCTGATGAAGAGGAACTTCTTCACGAGGCGATAGGGGAAGCCCTGGATTCCGCATTAATTGCACGTGAAGCAGCAGAACTGGCAATTGCAAAATTGTTCACAAATTTAGAGTTCATGAAGGCGCTTAAAAAGGATGGTCAGCGAGGAAGCAGCCGCCAGATGGTGGTACAAAAGCGTCGCAAAGCGGCAAATCAAAACGACCCCTTTAAGAACTTCGTTCTAGCACATCCACGAATGAGCGCCCTTGCGCTTGAAAAATTGATGGAAAAAGCGGGAATTATCCTTCGTGACAAAAATACTGGTCAGATATTAGACATTCCAGCAAAGAAATTGCTAAGTGGCGCAACAATGGCTTCCAGAATTAGCCGGATACGAAATGGCCGCATTTAGGAAAATCTTTTCAGGAGGCCAAACGGGCGCCGACCGTGCGGCCCTGGACTGGGCAATTGCCAACGGCATCCCTCACGGTGGCTGGTGCCCAAAGGGCCGCATTGCCGAAGACGGGGTGATCCCTCATGCTACCAGCTGGAAGAGATGTCGGAGGAAGGCTACCTAGCGCGCACAGAGGCCAATGTCCGCGACTCGGACGCTACCCTGATCCTGACACTCAATCCGACATTGGCCGGCGGCAGCAAGAACACCGCCAAATTTGCGGCCAGGCTTGCAAAGCCGTGCTTGCATCTACATCCGGCCATGGACTGGAAAACTTCCCTGACTGATTGGCTCAGTGCCCACCAGGTTCAGGTTCTCAATGTGGCTGGACCCCGGGAGAGCAAAGAGCCCAATGTAGCCGCTTTCGTATTCCAGGTTTTAGACTGTGCGATGAAACCCGAAAAGTAGGGAGGGCAGCATGAAGAGGTTTATGTGTACTCGGCTGTTTGTCGGACTGCTTTCAATGGGCCCATTTGGGTATGTTCATGGAGAATCGCCTCTTGGAACATATGTCGAAGGCCAGGGAAACGATTCGGTTGGCCAAAGATTGGTCTACGCTATTAAGCAACAATTGAGAAAAGACCCGTCGGTAGCTCTTAAAGATACCCCAAAAGGCGCGTCTCTCGTGCTTCATGTTATGACTTTAGACCCGAATGCGGACGCACCCACCTCAAGTGGATTAGCCAACAACTTGACCGTCTATTCCGCCATTTGGCTGATCCCACACCCAGGCGCTCTTGACTCATTGATATACGACGATTTTGGCGTCTGCGGTACTCGACGGATCGTGGAATGTTCTGAAGCGATAGCTGCCCGGACTGACAAATACGCATCCCAGGTCCGTGCAGCACTCCAAGCGCAATAGCGTCTTGAAGAGTGCGCGAGGCAGGACCTAGCAGCTAGTTACAGAACGTTTGGTTTCCGATTTGCTGGCATGTCTTGCCATTCGAAAAATGAGTCTGGTTCCCAATTTGCTGGGAACTCATACCGTTTGAATAGAACGTCTGATTTCCAATTTGCTGCGCGTTCAGCCCGTTCGAATAATAGGTCTGATTTCCAATCTGCTGAGCCGTAACACCGTTTGAGTAGTAGGTGTTGTTGCCGATTTGCTGGGCATTGAGCTGCCCCTGAGGTCCATTGTCACAGAATGTCTGGTTCCCAATTTGCTGGCAGTTTGGGAATGCGAAAGAGACACAGGGAATGAAAGCCAGCGCGAGCATGAGAATCTTGTATTTCTGACCCATAGTGAACCTCCATAAGTTCTTGTTGTTAACTTCAGAGACGTTGTTTTTATGGGAGAAAATCACAGAGCAGCGCTTGACGTATCTCATGGAAAACACGTCAGTCGGTGGATGCTATCCGAGTATCTTGCTTACCGCAACTTGGCCTTTTTCTGACGCCAAATATGAAACCACCCATTTAGGAGCGATGAGATTTACTAGCTCATCTAGCCACGTGACTACTTCAGAATGAGGCGATGAGGTTAATAAAAATCCGATGTCACTTTGTTTTTCATGGACTACAAGGCCTTGTGGGGTAAGTTTTAGGGAGTATCCAGGGTCATTCACCCCTCTTTCTAAAACTGTTTTCTGGCATCCTGATTGAGGGTTACATACATAGCGCGCTAATTCCTCGATAAGTCTTGCAAGACGCATGGCAGCCATTGAAACCCTCGTTGAAGTTGATGCACTGGTGACGCCCATTCCAGGTGATGTGTAAATATGGCCATCGATTTTCAGGAAAGAATTAACACCGTTGGTACGAAGGTTATGCACTTCTTCCATTGATCTAGCGCTTTCATCGCTTAACCCACTGACCCCTTTAAGCCTAGACCGTTCGAGATATTGCGGCCAGCATCTGTGCACAATTGTCATTAACTCTGGGTCTGAAAAACCTTTCTTGCAGGGATGTCGTCGCACATCAATGAAACCAACGGCCTCGTTTTCGACTATGCAAAACGCGAGGTAATCTGACGGCTCCGAAAAGAACTGACCTTCTGGAATTGGAGCTGCCGTAAGATGGAAATGCAAAACTCCCCAGTCTGCCCATAGCAAATCAGTTCTTTTATCTCGGGTCTGAGAGCTAGTATCATTTTTCAAAATCAGGCCTCTTCCTTGGTACGGATTAATGTCCTTCCCAGAGGTGATTAGATTTGCTAGATGTTGAAGCCCTTTAATGGCCCCTTTTGGCAGATTCCGTTTTGGAAACATGTCTGAACAAAGAATCCGTCTAGGCTTTGACTCAACATATCGCAGTACAAAGTCGAGCCAGCGGAACAATGGCGAATCGAGATGATTCAACTCCCTGGAGAATTTTAGGCCATATGATTTTATGAAACCTTCTGCCAGTATTTCTGCATCGGCCTGAAATTTTTTTGCCAGCTGCTGCGCGTCCAAGTCATTCCTCAACCATAAGATCCATGAGATGCATAGCATCTCTGTTTCAGAGAATTAAAAGTTAACTCATCGTCCAGCTATGCCGTCAAAGGCCTGACGCTGCTCCTCGGTGGCGTGCTTTTGGAAATCCTCCACTGCACGCGCACTGAGCCTGCTTTCAGGCACCAGCATTCTGGTGAGCATTGACCCTACCTCCGCAGGCACCATGCCGGCATCAAGCAGCTTCTGGGCTGCATCGTCTATCCTGCCATACTTGATGTCGCGCTTCACGTCTGGCATCACCTGCTCGATTCGTTCGCGGTATTCCTTCTTGGCCTGCAGCATCTGACCGACAGCGGGGCCGCCTGGCGCACCGTGGGATGGTGTAATGCCTGTCACATACCCCAGGAGCTGTGCCGTGTCCGAACTATCCCCGGCCTTATTGGCAAGGTCGAAGGCCGACATCATCACCGGCAGTGGGATCTGATTCTCCATGAAGTTGGTCACAATGCGGCCCATGTTCTTCAACGACTCCAGGCTCACCGCATGCGCATCTGGGTTGTAGACGTGCTTTCCGAACCCTTTGTCATTGGCGGCCGTCTCGGCCATCGGCCGCAGGAACGTGCTCTCCTTGCGCTTGAATTCCTCGATGGGCGACGTAGCCCAGCCGATCAACTCTTCTCCGATTTTCCCCACGGGGTTGCGCAGGTAGATGGCTGTGCCGCTCTTGTCCTTCTCCCAGAAAATGCGCCCTTCGTGTCCCGGCTCGTTTTCGGCCAGCGACCACAGGCGCGAGGGTGCTGACAGGATGTTGAGCGGGTTTTCCTTGATGCGCTCGAATTCCTGGGCAAAGCGATCCAGATAGCCGCGCCCCACATCGCCCCAGGTTTTCCGGTCCTTGTAGACGTTGACGGCATCTTGCAGGAATGAGTTGATGACGTAGTAACCCAGGATGGTGTCGAGCGCAATGGCCATGAGGGCTTTGCGCCTTCCCGCATCCCTGGCGCCACGCAGCGCGAACTCGCCCATGTCGCGCTTGATCTGGGCCGCAACGTCTCCGGGCAGGCCGTGAATGGCGTCCTTCATGATCCCCAGATTGGTCATCGTGAAGCTTCTGGAGAACAGGGTGAAGTTTGCGATTGCGCGCGACATGTAGGACATGGACTCGTTGGGGATGGCCCCAGCAAAGCGGTTGGCATCGTGCGCCGCTATGCGGGAAGCGGTCTGGGGGTCGTGCCCTTCAGCAATCAGCCGATCCCTGAAATTGGCGTAGAGGCCGACCTGCAGCTTCTGCACCTGGTCCCACAGCAGCTTGTTGTGGACAAAATCGCCAACGGCATCCACAACCTCCCGCACCCGCTGGCCAGAACCGGCCCTGAGCTTGTCGGCAGCGTAGCCCAGGGCCTTGGCAGTCCAGCTGCGGCCGGCCCGGATGCTGTCGGGTTCAAGAACGCCGGTCATCTCCTGTTTGAAGCCCTGATGCCCGATAAGCACCAGGCCATTGGAAATCGCTTCCCGAATGAAATCGTGGTCATCCAGGTATCGGGCGCCGTCCCGGTAAATCTGGGCTGTGATGACCTTCCCCGGGAGCGCCGGCAGGGCTTTGCCAAACACAACCATGTTGTGGATCATGGGCGACGCCATAATCGCGTTCATCACTTCAGCCTTGGCCTGCATGAAACCCTGATAGATGGCGCCCGGCTTCTCCGACATAATCGCCTTCAGCGGGCCCTCGAATTGCCTGCTGACCCACAGCGGCTTGTGATCCAGGATAGTCTCGCCATTCTGATCCATGGCTGGAACCTTGGCGCCGTCGCGCTCTACCATGCGCGGAGCGTAGGTCTTGAAGGCGGGATGATCCAGGGTGAAAAACCCCGGGCGCTCGTAATCGCTCACCAAGTTTTCGCCAATGCGCTCACCCAGCTCCTTGATGGAGTTGATAAGCTCGCGGCCGGCGACCGCGTTCTCTATCCTGGACAGGGCCAGCGGGATCACCCGCAGATTCCTCACGAGGGTTGCTCCGCTCCCCAGCTTGGCTTTCATGGCCGCCTCGGTTTCGTCGGCAGTCAGGTGCTTCCGGTGCAGCAAGTGCGGCGAATCCACGGTGATGTTGCTGCCTGCGCCATCGTTGCTCGGGCTGCCGGCAGGCTTCTCCTTCGGTGCATGCATGCCGCCATCGTCCCCTATCATTGCCGCCATGCGCGGGGTCCAGTACGGCAGGCCCTCCCCGCGAAGCATGCCCGCCGCCTGCATCTGGCCCCGCACCTCCTCGTTGTAGGCCTGCATCCGTTCCACGACGGCACGCTCGGCCGGCGCCAGTGCGCCCAGACCCTTGGCAGGATCCGTGAGGCCCTGCTGACGCATGACGCTTTCCTCGTCGCTGGCATTCCACATACGCTCGAGCTGCTGGGGGGTGAAGTCCTTTTTCAGCACGCCGTCCACCTGGTACCAGTTGTACTGGGCGACGCGCATCGCATTGGCTGCGTCCTTGGCTGCAGCCTGGGCATATTCCGACCCGGCTGACATCGGATCGACTTTCATCCGCAGGTCATCGGCCAGCTTTGCAATGTAATTCCGGATTGGGGAGCGTGCCGGCGACGACTGGGCAGCCGGGACCAGATTCTGGGCGCCTTCCCTGCTCAACAGGGGAGCGTTCAGGGTTGGCTCGACCGGCCACGCGTTCCGATACAGCCGGCGCTCACCCTCGCGCAGCATGGCAAACACATCCTGCTCGGTCAGCCCTGTAGCCCAGCGTGCGTTGATCCCGTGGCTGATAAGGGCATCCTTGAGCCGGAAAGAAAGGTCAGACACGATCCGGGAGAGCGTCTTCACGTCCTTGTAGGCTCCAGTCTCGACCGCCTGCGCCAGGATTTCCTTTGCTCGCGATTGAGGGTCAAGGCCAGGCTGGCTCTCATCCACCCGCTGCGCCAGCGCCCGGACGGTCTTGTTGCCGCCCTTGTCCAGGAGTCGCACATTGTCCAGAGCGTTCTGGTAGGTCTTGGCACCGATCAATTCCTCGGGCGCCAGGTGCCCAATGACTTCATGGGCTGCCACCTGCTGCACGCGGCCCATGTCCTGAAGCTTGCTGGCCACCAGATAAACACGGCCATGGCCGGCATAGACGCCTTCCACGCCATCCCCGAGGCTATCCAGCCGCGGGCGAACATCGGCGGGCAGGTCATCGATGGTGGGCACAACCTCCAGAGTCTTGCCGTGGGATGCCAGGGCGTTGGCAACGGGCTCCAGGCTACGCCGGATGTCCTCAACAGGCAAAGCCAGGGGCTCGGGTTCAGGTGGCGTGCTTGGCTGCGCCCCAGTGGCCACTTCATGGGCTTTCTGGATGGCGTCTTCAAGGGTCGGCTGGTACAGGATTTCCGAAGCAGATTGCTCCAGTTTTTCACTCGGGGGCGGTTCCGCTGCCTTGACCAGCTCCTGGGCGGCCTGGGTGAACTGTTCGGGCTGGGCGCTCCCGAAATCACTTTGCCCGGCTGGCGCCGCTTCTGCGCTCGCAGCCATGGCGTTCCGGGATGCGTCAGTTTCCAGGGGCCGAATGGCGTCCAGCTGGTCGATGGTTGAGGTAACCGGAGGGCCCGGGGGTGCTGTTTGAACCGGTGGTGCGTCTTCAGGGGGCGCCTGGATTCCTGTGCTTGCAGGGATGGCATCATCGGGAGCTCGCATTGAGCCGGCAGCGTGCGCCAATTCGCCAGCGGCATGCACAGCCCCGGCGGTAGCCGCCCACTGGCCGGCCGTGTTGACGACCTGCTGCGCATCCAATGGGCGGTCAGGGTCAGCCACTTGCGCCACAGCCTCGGCTCCGGCACCCACAGCACCGGCTTTGCCGGCCTCCATGGCAACCTTTGCTGCTGCGCCGGCCACTTTCCCGTATTCGGCAGCCCTGGCAGCAAGCATGGCCGTGCGTACGGTCGCCAGCTCCGGGGTAAAAAGCAACTCCGGATCCTCCTCGATGCCTTTGACCAGGGCGCCCAAGGTCATGCCCGGGCGCGTCTTGGCGAGCTCGTAGAGCTGCGACATGGCATCGCTGAAGCTGGGGGTCGGCTGGTTCGCGGCAGGAGACTCGCTGTGCTGACCAGTCACTCGCTTGGCAATTCCGGTAACAATCTGCCCCGCCACCCCTTCACTCAGGTCTGGATGCAGCACCTGATCCAGAAAATCCCGCACATCCCGGTTTTGGGCCAGGCCCGAATTGGGCATGTCCGCTTCGGTGAACGTAGGCGTCTGCTCGGGCGTGTCCGTGGTGCTGGCTGCCATGTCCTGGCGAATGGGGCTGTCATCCTCCCAGTCCGACCCCGAGCCTTGTGCACCGGGAGCCGGTGCTGAGTCGGACGGCGCGCGCTCGCCCCCAGGCCCACCCGGGGCAAACTGGGGGAAGTTTCGGGTAATCGCGTCGGCCATGGCCCCCTGAGACATACCATCAGGAAAGTTGAGCCGGGTCTGGTCGGGCAGGATGACGGTCTGCATTACTTGAAGCTCCCTGTGCTGGGATCCCAGGTTAGCGTGCCCGATCCGCTTGCCGGCGAGGCAGCAGGTGCAGCGGGTTGCCCGTTACCGGAAACAGCATCAGGCGTGCTTGGCAGTCTTCCTCCAAACATCGCGCGGGCGACTGCATTGCGCATGAGTCGAACGTTGGACAGGGCCTGCTGGTGGTCTGCAAGCTGGCTCTGGAGGTTCGTCACATGATCCTTGTGGGCACTCAGCTTGTCCGGGTCTTTGCCGATCAAAGCCATGTTCATGGGGCTGATTGCGGTATCAAGCTCCTTCTGCAGCTGGGTGATTTGCTGCGTCTCGGCACGCTCGTCCGCGTTGTAGCCCTGCATGAGCATCATCCGCTCACCGCTGTGCATCCCCTTCACGTCGGACATCATCTTGGCAATAGCCAGGGAGGTTTCGTTCTTGGCCGCAGCCGCATCCAGCTTTGCCTGCATGTTGTCGCGCCAGGTATCCATACGCAGCTGCATCAGCTCCTGCCTGTTGGCGAGGCCAGCATCAGTGGCTGGGTCGATGTAGCCCGTATCCACGCCGGCCTGGCGTCGGATGTCGGGGTTATTGGGATTGATGGCGTCGAACCTGGCCTGATCCTCGGGCGACAGGTCATCGCGGGTGACTGGGCTCGATGTGCCGGTGGGCTGCCCATTTGCGTCTACGTCAGCCGGGTCGTACTGGTTGAGGATGTTCTGCTGCTGTTGGGCAGCGATGTCTGCAGCACGGCCGCCCACGGTCGCTGCCATCTTCTGGCGTTCCGCATCAGCCAGCTGCAGCTTCGTTTCCTCGATACGCGCGGCTTTTTCCACGTCCATGTTGGCCCTCGAGTTTTCGAGAACCTGCATATTGGCGAAGTGACCATACTGCGATGCGGCATCGGCAATTCCTGCCCCGGCGCCTGAGGTTGCGCCAATCATCAAAGCGTCTAGCATTCCCATGTTTTTCTCCTTGAAAGTTACCGGCCGCCGGCCAGGTTGAGGTTTAGCGTGACTGTCGGCACCTTCTGGGAGTTGTCACGCTCGAACATCCCCAGGTGTTTCATCAGCTGCTCCCGGGCCTGCCCGCGGGTCGCCCACTTGATCTTGCGCACCAGGATGGGCATGTCGGACGTTCCGGCCATTTCCACTTCCAGGGAGGTCAGCGCCATGCGCGTGTCCTCGTCCAGCTCGGTGACTTTCTTCAGCGTGCCGTCATCGTTGTAGAGCTTGGCGGGGTCGAAAGTCAGTTCCTGGACGATGCTACGGGCGGCCAGCTCGGTGGTCATGCGGTATTTCTCTGCGATTTCCTTGGCGCGCGCCGCAATTCGGGTCGAAACATACGCATCCTTCAACAGCCGCTGCCCCTGGCTTGCGGCCGTCTTTGGACTGAACCCAGCCTCTCGTGCAGCCTCTGTGGCGTTGCCACCGTTGGTGATGTAGGCCTCGACAAACACCGTTCTGCGCAGGGCCACAGCCTGTTTCTGCGTGCCAACCCTTGCGATGCGCCTCCCGTTGTTTCGTTTCGTCATGGTCATTGGCCTCCCGTCTTGTTTCCGGTAACAAGCTGCTCCAGGGCTTCCTCGACGACTTCCCAAAGCTTGAGGCCTTTGCCGGCAGCGTAGGCCCGGGCCTGTTCAATCAGCGCCTTGCCGATTGTCACCTCCAGCCGGGCGCAGCCCTGTGCCGCCTGTTCCTGGCGCCATTGCCGAAGCCGGGCATTGCTGGTCTGTCGTTCAGTCATCGCGGTTGCCTCCCTGCTCCCTCGCGCGCGCGTATTTGTGCAAAAATGTCGTGCGTTCCCTCGCGCGCGTGCGCGTACATGTCGCAAAACTCGGCGGCGCGCTGCCCTTGTTTCCGGTAACAGGCTTCATGGCGCTCACCTCGCCCCCGGCCTTCTGGATTGGATCTGGTTGACGTTGAAGCCGACTGCCGACAGGAATGCCAGGGCAATGCATATCGCAGCTTGGGCACCGTATGAGCGGGCGCTGTAGCGATCCATCAGGGCATCCTCCAGCTCGAACACGAGGCGCCACACCGGAGACAGGTGCGAGAAGTCGCTTTTCCGGCGCGGCCGGCCAGTGCCTGGTGGGATGCGGGAGCCACAAGCGGCCAACACGGCCATGGCGACAGATGCAACAGCGTGGCGCCAGTGTTGATTGGACTGATAGGCCGAATTGAGCCAGTTGTCGGTGGCCATGGTTGCGTGCCAGATCCGAGGGCGCAGACGGGCGTTCCAGAGTTTCATAGTGCTCTCCTTCAGGCTGCCGCCGGCGACGTCAGGGAAAACTCCGCGGCGCGCAAACCTGGTGGGTTCCCATCAGGTGCGGTTTCGGTTTCATCCCCAGGCTCTTCGAAGTAATCGTCCATCACGTCCTCCAAGGCCACGACGGCATCCCACAGCGCCTGAACCTCTGGATCGTCCGCCGACGAACCCGAACCTGGCGGATAAATCGGGGCGGCTGCCAAGTCGTCGTGGATGTCCACCAAGCGGCTACGGAGGCGCTCCAGGCGTTTTTTGAGGGCTCGGGGTTGCCCAGGTGGCTTGGCAGGCTCCAGGAGCCCCACGGCCTCGGCAACGTGCCGAAGCTGTGAGGGGTGAACCTCGATGGTGACGGGGTCATCAATTCCCCATTGCTGTTCAAGCTGGATCGTGCCGTCCTCAAGTTTCCGGAACGTCAGGTCATGCATTTTTGCTGTGGTCATTGGGTTAGCTCCGTTGGGTTTTGGAACCCGGGAGCCGAAGCCCCCGGGTGGCAGGCACTCAGACAGTCAGATGTCGGGCCGCCGCCTTTTTCCAAGGCCCGATTTGCCATAAGGGTTCCCGGAAAGCCTTTTAGGACGGGCATTCCGGCTGTTTTGAGGCAGGTACAGGTATCAGGTAACAGGTTCAGGTAACTGCTATCTGCTAACTGCTTACTGCTACCCGGTTTCAGCGCAGAGGATTGTGTCGATGACGGAGTAGCGCGCAGCCTCCGGAAGCTCCCTTTGCCGGTAGTCGTGGGTGACAGTCCGGGTGCGGACCCGCCAAACCTTCCCCTTGAGGTCATGCAAGGAAATCCGGTCTGGGCGCCGGGTAACGTCCAGGAGCCGTGCCAGGTCCTTGAAGAGGTCGGATCCGCGCGCCAGGGTGAACTTGCCGCCTCGGCCCGGCCGCCCGACGAGGGCCCGGACGCGGTATGGCCGGAAGAGCTTCGTGTCGAGGTAGGGCCCCATGTCGATGATGGCGAAACGCAGGAACACCTTGCCGGTCTTGAACGCGAGGGCCGTGTCGTGACCGTCGTAGCGCACCAGGTATTCACCGTCAGGGATGAGAGGGGCGACATCCCCGACGATTTCGGCATCCCACGCGCCCCCATCATCATCGACCCGCGCCGTCATGGCGCGCCTCCAGGCAGCCTGCGGCAAACTTCTGCCCATCCTCGCCGGCAGCGGCAATGGCCCCAGGGGGGAGTTCGTAGACCGCAATAACGGCTCGGCGGTTTCCATCAGACGTCGGAACCGTCTGGTCGGTCGTTGTGATTGGCCAGCCGTCTTGTCGGAGGTCCCATGCGTGGTGTGCCAATCTGCTGCTTCCGAATCTTCGCCAGCAGTCTAAATGCGTCAGCGCATCGCCCCGCAGCAGGGCGGCTAGGCACCGCCCCTTGACTGTGTCACGGCGTGGGTAGCACAATGGGACTTGAAAGTTTTGAGCATTACCGACGCCCGCTTGCCCGCGGGCGTTTTTATTGGAGGGTTCCATAGCCCCTCCTTACGCTGCAGCCTTCCCGGCTTGGGAAGTACGCTCAATGAGTTCGGCAATGTCGGCTGCGCGCCAGGCCGTGGTTCGTTCAGACAACCGCACCGGCGCAGGATACTTGCCAGCTTTTACGCCGGCCCACCACGACGAACGACTCACCGGAAAGAGCTTAAGGACATCCGGAAGGCGGATAAAGCCTGTCGGCGCTTGGGTGTTTTGAATGTGCATTTTGGTCTCCATTTAGTCCAACTGTGTGTTGCTGGACAGGAGGTTTCATTCAACACCGCCCCGATGGCGCTGAAAAGCAATTAGATTTGCGGAAACGTGTTAGCGCAAAAAACAGAAGATGGGCGCTTGGCATATCCGCTGCGCCAGTCAATACCCGGCTGTTACTGCTACCGATTCTGTGCTGTTACAGCTACTGTTACGCACCCTGATACAGCTACCGGTTTCCAGTCACAGTAACGTGGGGAGAAAAGGGTAAGGGCAAAATGACGCCCTCCAAAAAGTGACTGGGCAGACTCAGGAAGCGGGGTTCAACTCTATATTCGCTGGTATCATGCAGGTGCATCCTCGGGGTACAGCCACCCAGCAAGGCCTGGGGGTATATTTTGGGGTACATTTGAAAACAGAAAAACCTAGATTGAGAACCCATGCGGGTTTCCGGGCGCTGTTCGATTAAGGCCCCGGCACCATCCCCCAGCCCTCCCAAAATCCAGAAAACCGGGCCAGCGCAAGCAGCCTTTCGATGAAAGGGAAATAGGCAGATAATTTTGCCATCGCACGGTTCCGGAGTAAGCAATGAGCGACTGCTGCGCTTCGTCTGAATGCGGCCCAAGCCACCCAAAGAAGCACCGCTGCCCAGCAAATGGACGGGAATACCCGGAGGTGTCGGTACGAACCATCTCGCACCACATTGTCGACGTCTGGGAATGGCGAGCCAGCGCAAG
>JAKBBG010000013.1 GCA_021826025.1 Pseudomonadota bacterium
GGATCGCCGTATTGAGGGAATTGTAGGCACTCACGAACGTATTGACGGCGGCCGTGATGCCGGAGGTGTTGTTGGTGACCGAAATGGAGGCCGGCGACGTGGTGACCGCATTGAGGTTGAACGTCAGACCCTGGATGGCGCTGCTCACCGTGTTGCTGTTCTGGGTGACGTTGATGCCATTGACCGTCATCTGAGCACTTTGCGCGGCGGCGGTTTGCGACAGGTTTTGCGTTCCGGCGGGGTTTTCGCTCAGCAGGCTGCTGATCGCCGAATCGCCCGTCACGGAAATCTGCATGCTGTTGCTGGCGCCGGTGGGCCCGGTCAAAACCAGCCGGTAGGGGTTGGCGCTGCCGTCGTTGACGATGCTGGCAGAGACCCCGATGTTGGCCGCATTGATGGCATCCGCAATGCCCTGCAGCGAATTGTTGCTGCTGTCGATGGTGACCGTCTTGGTGCCGTTGCCGCCGGGGGTAAACGTGGCGCCGCTGTAAGTGCCGTTGCTCAGCGTGCCGCCGCTGATGGTGCCGAACGTGAAGGACAGCGTGGTGGAAGCGCCGCTGCCGATGGCGGCCGTGGAGCTGGTCTGCCCGGCAGCCACCAGGCTTTGCGCCTGGGCCAGCGCCGACACCGACACGGAGTAGTTGCCCAAGGCTGCGCCGCTCGCCGCGCTCACGCCGACAGCCGAACTGGACGAGGTGGCATTGAGCGACTGGTATTGTCCCACCGACGTCAGCGCCTGAACCGACGTCTGGAAAGCCGTGAGCGCGCCCTTGACGGTACCCAGGGCCGTGAGCTGGGTCTGGTACCCCGCTTCCTGCTGTTGCAGCAGCGTGACGGGCTGGCTTTCCACCGTCATCAGCTGGCTGACGATGCTGGAAACGTCGATCGACTGGGTGGTGACAGGGGCTGCGGAAATCGTCGATGCGGTGCCGATGGCCATGGAACGTCCTTAACTCAGACTTTCTGCTGATGCAGCATGCCCTGCTGCATGGAATCGATCGCCTGGGCGATGGCCAGCGCCTGTTGCGACGGAATCTGCTTGATCACGGTACCGGTTCCCGATTCCACCACCTTGACCACCGTCTCCTTGGTGCTCTGGTCGATGCTGAACGTCACTCCCCGGTTGAGGAACTGGGCAGACTGGTTGAGACTCACCACGGCCGCCTGGATCTGTGCCGCACTCTGGGCTGAAGGCTGGGCGCCGTTCTGCTGGGTCGTGCTGGCGCCCTGGCTGCCGGGCACCGGCGGCGTCCCGGCAGGCACATTGGGCAGCGGCGCGGCAGAAGACGAAATCGGCCCGTCGCCAGGAGGCGGGGCCGGTGCGCTGCTGCCACTCAAATTCTGGATAATCATGGCCGTTATCCTCGAAGGTCGAAACCCGGCGGACAGTCGTGAACTGTCCGCCGGGTCATCTTACTTTAAACGCCTCATTGCGTTACTTCAACAGCGTCAACACGGCGTTCGGCAGGGCGTTGGCCTGGGCCAGCATCGCCGTACCGGCCTGCTGCAGGATCTGGGCCTGCGTCAGGCTGGCCGTGGTGGCCGCAAAGTCGGTGTCCTGAATCCGGCTTTGGGCGGCTGACAGGTTCTGCACGCTGGTCTGGAGCGTGGTCACCACCGACTGGAAGCGGTTCTGCACCGCACCCATCTGGCCCATGGCGGTGTTCACCGTGTTGATGGCCCCGTCGATGGTGGCAATCGCGTTCGAGGCATCGGATGCCGTGAGAACGTCCATCGCCGAAATGCTGTTCACCGTTGAAGACAGCGTGGAGGCAACGGTTTGGGTCGTGAATCCCGCTTCAGTTGCCAATGCCCCGCCGATCACGATCCCGCCGCTCTGTGTGCTGGACAAGGAAATCGTGCCATGTGTTTGCTGAGTCGTATCGCTAATCAATGCAGTGCCACCCGCGACTGTGGAAATTCCACCATAAGACTTCGTCGCCGAGGTAACAGAGCTGGCGGTGGAAGTCGAGGTTTGCCCCGTTGCAGTTAATGCACCGCCAGTTACAGAAGATAGCGTCAGTGCCGACCCGGTGGCTAACGTACCGCCAGTAAAGTTACTGGCGGCTACAGCCACCCCTCCAACATTAACCGCTGTTGCAGCTGTGCTCGAGCTTGCTGCAGTAACGGTATTACCATTTACTGTTGCGGTACCAGCCGTCGAGCTGGTTTCGGTAGCCAGTTGATATGAGACACTGACACTGACAGCCTTTCCATCCGGACCTGTCACTTGAAAGTTGCCGTTGGCAAAGCTACCGCTGACATGATAGCCCGCTGCCAGGAGCGAGGACAACGTGCCACTTGCAGACGTAGCACCAAGCGCACTGTCGATGTTGGCCCCTGTAACTGCGGAAGCTACGTTGCCTCCCGTATAACCATTACCTACGCCAAAGACAGACCCCCCCGCAGTAAAAGAACTGGTTGTTCCGTTATACCCGATTGTAACTACGGCCTGCATCTGATAGTAGTTATATTGACCTGAAGTACCCGGAACGGTGGGTGTGACCGTATAAGAGGCCCCAGACGCACCAATCCCCGTTCCTTGCGTTGCCGTTCCCACAGTACTGGCCACCGAAACTTGAGAACTGGTGAAACCCGTCAGATTCAAGAAGTTCTGCAGCTGGGCTGACCCGGAATAGTTAGCGGAAGTACTGTTTCCGGTCGAGGCTCCGTTAAGCGTTGTATTGCCTGCGGTGCCGCCGTCCGTAAATTTGAAGTAGCCCGAGTTGAGCTGGATCTGGATATTCCGGCCATCCGCTGCCGATAGGGAAACTGCGCCTGTGGAGGCGTTTGCAGTGGCTGTCACGCCAGTCTGGGCAGTTACCGCATTGATTGCGGCAGCAAGATTCGCACCCTCACCAGCAGCCGTGCCACCAGCAACCACGGCGCCAACATTGACTCCATTTACGCTGAAAGAATTCGCCGCAAGCGACTGCCCAAAGAGGGATGTCGCTGACGGAGTGTATCCAGTATCACTTGCAACAGTCCCTGTAGGCACAGTTCCAGTCACGGTCGTTGCGTTGGCTGTTGCGGTGACCCCGCTAGAGGAGGTAATGCTATTAATTGCCTGGGCGATGGAATATGCGCTGTCGGCAGTTTGGCCCGGCGCAGAGCCCAGCTGTGAAGCTCCAACTTGATAGCCATTCAGGGTCAGATCACCTGCCGCAAGCGCTGCCGTTGTGGCTGTACCCGTATAGTTGGACGAATAGCTAGAGCCCGCGCTACCCAGCTGGGTGGTGCCCATGTTGGCAATGGAGGCAACTTGGATCACGTCGTTGGACGTGTTGTTGGCACCGACCTGGAAGTTCTGGGCGGTGAACGTGCCGTTCAGCAGGTTCACACCGTTGAACGCGGTGGAGCCCGCCACGCGGTCGATTTCAGCCTTGAGCTGTTGCACTTCCGCGTTCATGGAAGCGCGGTCGGAAGCGGAATAGGTGGCGTTGGCGGACTGCACGGCGAGGCTTCGCATCGTCTGCAGGTTCTGCACGATGGACTGCATGGCGCCCTGCGCCGTCTGGGCCAGCGAAATGCCGTCGTTGGCGTTTCGGATGGCCTGATTCTGGCCGGCGATCTGGCTGCCCATGCGGGTGGCAATGGCCATCCCTGCCGCATCGTCCGCCGCGCTGTTGATGCGCAGGCCGGAGGACAGGCGCTGGATGTCGGTCGCCAGGGTGCTCTGCGAATTGGCCAGGTTGGCTTGCGCGTTGAGCGATACGATGTTGGTGTTGATGTACATTGCCATGGTGTTAGCACTCCTTTTAAACAGGACCCGCACAGCGTGCCTGCTGTGCTGCGGGCGGTCTCTGGATTGCGCTCAGTGAGCAACCCTTTGGTCCAGTTATCGGAAGCGCCTTGGGAAACTTTAGCGCGAAATTTGCAACAGCCTGCATTCCCGGTGCGGCCGGCATAGCCTAGTCCGCCTTCACCACGCGGTTTTTTCCCGCATCCTTGGCCTGGTACATGGCCTGGTCCGCCCGCGAGATGACATCCTCCACGGGTTCGCCGGCCGCGCGGGACGCGACGCCGGCGCTGAACGTGATCACCAGACGTTCCCCGTTGTATTCGAAAAGCTTTTTGGTCAGAAGCCGCTGCAGGCGGCCGATGATGTCGGTGGCTTCGCCGGCCCCGCTGCCCGGCAGGACCACCAGGAATTCCTCGCCGCCGTAGCGCGCCACGGAATCGGACGGGCGCAGGGCCTCCCTGATCACTTCCGACACGTGCATCAGCGCCCGGTCTCCCGCCTGGTGTCCCAGCGTGTCGTTGAGCAGCTTGAAATTGTCGATGTCGATGAGCGCCACGCTCAGGGATTCCTGGCTGCGGTCCGACCGCGCCGTTTCCCGCTCCAGCATTTCGTCCAGCCCGCGCCGGTTGAGGGTGCCTGTGAGCTGGTCTTCCCGCACCAGTTCGCTCACCTGCTCCAGTTCCTGCTCCAGTTGCCGGATGCGGTGTTCCGCTTCGTCGGCCTGGCGTCGCGCTTCCACCAGCTCCTCATGGGAGCGCAGGGCGCTTGCCTGGATCACGCGCGTGTCCTGCATGATGTCTTCCAGGATATGGCCCAGTTCGGTGAGGTTGTCCGCCTGGCCGATTTTCTGGTTGTAGGCTTCCATTTTGGCGTGGTATTCGCCGGTGCTTTCCGTCAGCTCGCCCATGCGGTCGATGAACGAGGTCATGAGGCTCTTGAGCGTCGCCTTGGCGTCCGCCAGGCTTTTCTTGAGCGTGCTCTGCTTGATGAGCGCATCGCGCAGGTTGCGTTCCGCGTCGGTGATGCTGCGCTTGTCGAGCGGCCGGGCAATGATTTCCTGCAGCACCACGATCTGCCCGCGCAGCCATTTGTCGTCGGCCACCAGTTCGCCCACGTTTTCCACCAGCAGGCGCAGCAGGCGCAGCAGCCCTTCCTGGATTTTGGCCTTGTCCCCGCCGCGCAATTCCAGCTTCACCCAGAAATGGCGCAGCTTCTTCGCCAGTTCCATGAGCTGCCCCTGGTCGTTCACGGCGCGCACCTGCCGGGCCAGATCCCGCACTTCTTCGGCGAGTTCCGGTTGCAGCGTCATGCCGCTTTCCAGGCTCTGGGCCAGCAATTCCTTCAGATGGCCGGTGATTTCGTGAGCGAGCGGGGCGGCGCTTGCCGGCGCGGCGGCAGCCGGCACGGCAGCGGGTACCGCGGAAGGCGCAGCCCCTTCCGGCGCAGCCGCGACGGGTGGCATCTTGCCCAGTTCCGGCTCCCGGTTTGCCGCGCCGCTCTCGGCTGCGGGAGGTGTTGCGGGCACCGTGCCTCCGGCACTGGACCAGGAGCGCAGCAAGCCGTGCAGTTTCTCGTAGAGCACGTCGGGGTTGGCTGAAAACTTGCTGAGCACCGTATCCAGGCCGTCCTTTTTGCGCGAAAGGGTGATGCCTTTGTGATGGGCTTCGAGCTGGCGCAGCAGATCCCGGATCAGTCCCGACCAGGCCGGCACGGGGCGCGCCGGCGCAGCCGCCTCCTGCGGCTGTCTGCCGCCGCCTTCGGAAGGTTCCGGAGGTTTGCCGCTGACTTCGGCATAAATGCGTGCGTAATTTTCCGGTGTCGGCGCGAGTTTCCGGGAAACCAGGGTTTTCAGGGTCTTGCTTGCGATTTCTG
This sequence comes from Pseudomonadota bacterium, assembly GCA_021826025.1. Classification (GTDB taxonomy): domain Bacteria; phylum Pseudomonadota; class Gammaproteobacteria; order Burkholderiales; family Ferrovaceae; genus JAKBAT01. The sequence continues at coordinate 5,615 of JAKBBG010000013.1, forward strand.
CGGGGCTGCTGGGGGATGCCATGCGATTTTTCAGGATAACGGTTACGGGAACAGGTAAAGTTTCAACGGGTGCAGCCAGGTCTGCCCTTGCCAGGCCAGGCCGGCGCCCATGCCGGCCCAGGTGAGCGCGAGCAGGATTGACAGTGCCCGAACCCTGCGGCGGCTGCGGCGCACGGTCACCTGCATTTCCAGCAAGTCCACGGTTTCCTGGGCGGCCTGCAGGGCTTGCCGCTGACTTGCCGCCAGCGCCTGCTCGAGCGCCTCCTGCTGCTGGAATTTCTGAACCAGGTCGGCCTGGACCGCCCTGCGCGCCGCCGTGGCTTCCTGGGCGCGGGTTTCCGCTTCGCCCCGCTGCCGGGCGAGCACCGTGGCCCGGACCTCCTCGTCGATGCGCTCGCGCGCCGCCTTCAAGGCCGCCTCCAGGGCGAGCCGGCGTTCCTCGGCGGCTTCCAGGGCGCGCACTTCCAGCAGTATGCGCTCATTGTCCGTTTCGATGGCTCGCAATTCCGCTTCCATTCGGCGCTCCACCGCCGCGATGGCCTGATTTTCGGCCCGCAGACGCTCCTGCTCCAGGCGTTGCAGGTCCATCTCCCGGGACTGCAGCAGCTCGCCGGGCGATACGGACCGCAGCTGGGCCTCGGCACGCTGCCGCGCCTGCTCTGCAAGCTGCGCTTCCGTTTCGGCCTCGATGCGGGCGCGCGCCTGCCGGATGTTTTCCACGGCATCGGGATAGTCTTCGGCCAATGCGTTGAATCGATACACCGAACCTTGAGCAGACATGGTGCCTCCCCGCTGGGTTAAATTCACTGGGCCGAACCGGCCTCAAAAAAACCGCTCTCCAGGAGCTCGTGCGCGAGCGCGGCGTAATCGGCCGCCCCCGCGCTCTGTGCGGCGTAGCTGAACACGTCCTGGCCGTGCATGGGGCTCGTGGCGAGCGCCGCGTTTTCGCAAATGCGGGTATTGCATACCCGCGTCCCGTAACGCTCCTTCAGCTGCTGGTAAATTTCGTAAGACAGCTTGCGGCGGGGATCGAATCGGGTCACCACGATGCGCTGCCGGTAAATCCGGCCAAGTTTCTTTTCCAGCACGCGCAACGCCCCGTCAAGCTTGTGCACCCCTTCCAGCGACAGGTAGTCGGCCGAGACCGGGATCAGCACCCGGTCGGCAGCCAGCAGCGCATTGAGCGTCAGAACCCCCAGCATCGGACAGCAATCGATCAGGATGGGAGCCCCGCGCGCCGTAAGGTCCGGATCGAGCCCCTGCCGCAGCAGGGTGGCTGCCCTGGCGTCGCTGCCGTAAAGGGCGTCCACTTTGGAAAGCTCCAGGGAAGAAGGCACGATTTTCCAGCCGGCAGGCGCGTCCCGCAGCAGCTGCGACAGCGGCGTCTTGTCCTTGAAAAAGGCCACCATGCCTGTGCCCAGCGCCCCGTCGCGGATGCGGCAGGCCAGGCTCAAATGGGCCTGCGGGTCGAGGTCCAGGGCGATGGGCGGGCGTTTTTCACGGGCAAGGGCCGATGCCAGATTAAGACAGGTCGTGGTCTTGCCGACCCCTCCCTTCTGGTTGAATACCGCAATGACCGCCATGCCGGAATGCCTTCATCCTGTGAAAACTGTCAATCCAGCCCCATTATGTCAAACGGGGGGAGCCGGCAATCTCATGAAATGAAGGGGTTTTCCCCGCTTTTGCCCGCTCAAAAATGCATGCGGCGGGGAAAATTGGGCGTACAATTAATTTCGGATCACCCTAAAGTTTTGATGGAAGCTGCCGAAACCGGGGCTATGAGGCGAGTTTTCAGGAGATTCCCGTGAAAGTCGAAAAATCCGGCAAGACCCCACCTGTCAGTCCCGTTCGGGACGGGGTTGGCCGCGCCCAGTCGCCGCGCGCGACGGGCTCGGGAACGGTTGCCGGGAACGTTCAGTCCGGCGGCTCCGGCAGCACCAGCGTCCACCTCGGGGAAAATGCCGCGCAATTGCAAAGCATCAGCAACGGCATGGCCAACACGCCCGTGGTCAATTCGGCCAAAGTGGCGGAAATCAAGCAAGCCATCAGCGAAGGGCGGTTCCAGGTGAATGCCGGCGTGGTCGCGGACCAGTTGATCGCATCGGTGACCGAACTCATCAATTCAAGCCCGCACTGAGCGATGCCCGTTTCGGCCCCTGCCAACTGGGAGGACTGTCTCGCGGCTGAACACAAAGCCCTGCTGTCTTTTGTCGCCCTGCTGGAAGAAGAGCAGCGCACGCTGTTGTCCGGACAGCCGGAGTCCCTTCTCGATCTTGCGGACACCAAAACCCGCCTGGTGGAGGAACTCACGCACCTTGTCGGGCAGCGCCATCAGCTGCAGTCTGCCAGCCCGACCCCCGACGACCTGCGGTCGCGCCAGCTTTGGTCGGATATCCGGCAGCTGGCCGGGCGTGCCGAACAGCTCAACCGTACCAACGGGGAACTCATCCAGATCAAGCTGAGCCATAACCAGCAGGCTCTGGCGGTGCTGCACCAGGCCGCCAACAGCCCAAGCCTGTACGGCCCGGATGGCCAGCAGAACCTGTCCATCGGCAGCCGGAATCTGGGACGCGTCTAAACGCCCGGCTTTGCCTCCGGTTCCGCGGTATCCGTTTGCGTCTGCGGAGTCAGGATGGTCACGGTCACGCGGCGGTTTTTGGCCCGATGCTCCGGCGTGTCGTTGGGCACCAGCGGCTGGTTGTCGGCCACGCCGGCCGCCGTCAGGCGCTTGCCGTCCACCCCTTCCTTGACGAACAACCGGACCACGCTGCTTGCCCGCGCAGAAGAGAGCTCCCAGTTGGACGGAAACCTAGCGGTGCTGATGGGGATATTGTCCGTGTGCCCCTCCACCTGGATGGCGAGGTCGCCCGGCTGCAGCACTTTGGCCACGGCCGCCAGAGTCTGAACGGCCTTCGGTTGCAGGGTGGCATCCCCCTCCTGAAACAGGGCGCTCACGTTGAGATCCAGAACGATGCCCCGCCCGCTCTGGATGACGCTCACCTGCCCTTTGCTTACCAGGGGTGCGAGTACCCGGCTCAGGTTGTCGAACAGGTTCTGCATGTATTCCTGCTGCTTGCGCTGCTGCTTGGCAATCCGGGCGTTCCTGCGATCCACCAGGGTGTGCAGCAGTTCGTCCTGGTCCATGTTCTGGGTGTCGGCGTCCAGCGTCAGGGTCATCCGGCTGAAGGCGGAATTGATCGACGTGCTCAGCACCTTGTATTTGCCTTCGTTGACCGATGAGATGGCATACATCACGACAAAAAATGCGAACAGCAGCGTGATGAAATCCGCGTAGGACACCAGCCAGCGGTCGTTGTTGTCCCGATCGGCGCGCTTGGGGCGCCGGGCCATCTCAGGGTAGATACCCTTGAAGTTTCCCTTGGACAAAATGGGGGTTTTCTCCGTTGGCAATCAGCATGAAGCCGTCCACCAGCATTTCGTAATGCGCAATCTGCTGTTGTATCAGCATCTTAAGCTTGTTTGCGACGGGCAGGAACAGCAGGTTGGCAAATCCCACCCCGTAAATGGTCGAAATGAACGCCACCGCGATGCCCGAACCGAGCCGGGATGGCTCGCCCAGGCGCTCCATCACCTGGACGAGGCCCAGCACGGCGCCCAGCATGCCGATGGTGGGCGCATACCCGGCAGCCGCTTCCCATACCCGGGCCGAAGCCCAGCGAAAATGCTCGTAGGTCTGGATCTCCACGGCCATGACTTCCCGGATCTTGTCCGCGCTGTAGCCGTCCGCCAGAAGCTGCAGTCCTTTGCGGATGAACGGATCTTCCTGTTTCCCCACCTGGGTTTCCAGCACCAGCAGGCCTTCGCGCCGGGCCTGGTTGCTCCATTCGAGAATCAGGCGCTGCAGTTCCAGGGGGGAATCCAGGGGGCTTGTGAACACCCACCCCCCCATGCGCAGTGCCGTCACGAATACCCTGAACGGCGTTTGCACCATCACCGCGCCCACCGTTCCGCCGAACACGATGACGAAGGCGGTGCCTTGCAGCAGAGTGCCCAGGGCGCCGCCTTCCAGCCACTGACCGCCAACCACCCCGGCCAACCCCACCAGCAGGCCGGCGATGCTGAGCTTTTCCATCCGTCAGTGCCCTTTGAGGCGGCTGCGCAGACGCGCCACAGCCTGGCTATGCAATTGGCATACGCGCGACTCGCTGACCCCCATCACCTCCCCGATCTCGCGCAAGTTCATTTCCTGCTCGTAATGCATGCCCATCAGCATCCGTTCCCGTTCGGGCAGGTCTTCGATGGCTTCGATCAGTGCGGAACGGAACCGCGCATCGCGCAGCACGTCCACCGGGTCAGGGTCGTTGCCCACTTCATGCCGGTCGAAAAAGCTGTCGTCACCGTCCAGCTCGTGAAAGTCTTCGTAGTAGATGAGTTGGGCGCCGCGCGATTCGAACAGCATTTGCTGATAGTCGGCCAGGGCCATGCCCATCTCGCCCGCGATTTCCGATTCGCTGGGCGCCTTGCCGAGCTGCTGCTGGAGGCGGTGAATGGCCTGTTCGATGCGCCGCATGTCCCGGCGCATCGAACGGGGCAACCAGTCCGACTGCCGCAGCTCGTCCAGCATGGCACCGCGGATGCGCTGGGCCGCATAGGTTTCGAACTGCGCTCCGCGCAGCTCGTCGTACCGGTTGGCCGCCTCCAGAAGCCCCATCATGCCGGCCTGGATCATGTCGTCCACTTCGACGCTTCCGGGCAGCTTGGCCTTCAAATGGTGGGCGATGCGTTTGACCAGCGGCGCATACTCCCTCAGGCACTGCTCCTTGTCGTTCAAACCGGCTGGCGTATACATGTCATCAGTCGATGCTCTGAGCCCACTGTCGGACGGCGTTGTTGACGAAAGATCCGAGGCTACCACGAGAGGGGGTCGGCGGGGCGTCGCCCGAGCTGCAGCGAACCCATCAAGACCTGCCCCAGCCTGCGGATGGCCACTGAAGCCGGCACATCGGCAACGGCCGCCGGTGCGTCAAAACGTAATTGTGTCGCACGACGGATGGGTTCATCAACTGGGAGGGTTCCCAGCCATTCCAGGGAAAGGGCGAGGTGGTCGCGGGCCACGCGTGCCAGGTTCCCGAACACCCATTCGGCGTCCGACGGGTCGCTCACCCGGTCCATGACGATTCCGAAGCGGGTCAGGCCGTCCTCCTGGTGCAGGCGTTTGATCAGGGCATAGCCTGCCTTGAGGCCGGCGGCCGTGCAGTCCATGACCAGCACCACGGTGAACGACTCCCCGTCCCCCGGCCTCGGCGCTCCTGCCTGGTTCGCAGCGTCCACCAGGATCACCTCGGCCGAATGGATGATCCGGTCGAAAAGCCCTGCCAGGGCGCTGCGCTCTTCCCGCCCCAGCCTTGGGAAGTCGCGCAGGATCCGGGCCATGGGCAGCACGCGCAGCCCCGGGGCAGCTTCCAGCATCACGTCCGCAAGGGACTTGTCGCCCCGCAGGACATGCAGCAGGTCCAGCCGGGGCTTCATGGACAGGCGATGGGCCACGGTGTCGTGGGACAGGTTTTCGTCCAGGACCAGCACATCGCATCCCTGCCGGGACAGATCGGCCGCAAGCCCGGTGACGAGAGCGGACGTCACGCTGCCGGGCTGCGTCCCGGAAAACGCCCATATGGGCGCCGCGGGCCGCACCAGCAGCCGGCGCAAACCGGAAGCCTGGTCGGCGCCTTGCTCAGCCTGCATGGGCTGCCAGGGCCCCCTGGGGGAATTCGAGCGCATCGTGGGCCGCATGGGCGGTCGTATCCAGGCTGTCGAACGTGCAGCGCAGCAGATACGGGATGCTCACTTCGTGAAGGTCTTCCGGGACGCGTTGGCCGTTGGCAATGAAGTGCATCACCAGCTTATGCCGGATCACCACATCCAAAACCCCGCCCAGGGATACGGATTCATCCAGTTTCGTGGGAATGCATCCGGCGACTCCCGGGCTGCGGTAAACCCGGACCACGTCTTCCAGAGTGCGCAGGTTGCTGGTGGCATTGAGCAGCAGAAGCCGTCGCACCCCGCAGGCGTCCAGCATGGCCGCCTGATCCATGACGCGGCTGTCGCGCTGGCCCATGCCCATGGTATCGATCAGCACCAGGTGCTTTTGTTTGAGGGCGGATAGCGTCAACTGAAGGTCGGCTGCATCGCGCACGCTGTGCACCGAGACGCCCAGGATTTTTCCATAGATGCGCAGTTGCTCGAAGGCACCGACGCGGTAACTGTCCGTGCTCACCAGCGCCACCCGCTCGGGCCCGAAACGAACCACGGCGCGCGCAGCGAGCTTGGCCGTGGTGGTCGTTTTGCCGACCCCGGTGGGTCCCACCAGGGCGTAAACGCCCCCGTTCTGCACGATTTCCTCGTCTCCGGCGCGGTAGCGCAAATTTCGCTCGAGCACTTTCAACACCCAGTCCAGGCCCGCGTTTTCCGGCATGCGTTCCAGCATCTGTTCCGCCAGGGCCTGACCGAAACCCGCTTTCATCAGGCTGCGCTGAATACGCACTGCAGAGGCCCCACCCGTATTTGCGCCGGGCTTGGCCAGCGCCGAGAGCCGGTCCAGAAGCTGGTCGTGCAGGGCGCGGAGTTCACCCATCATGCCGTGCGATTGCCCCGCAGGCTGCGATGGGGCTGCCGGCAGCGATTGCCCCATCTTCTTGAGCAACGCCGGGTGGGCCGCCACGATTTCCACCTGCTCGCCCGCCTTGCGGTTGGACAGAATGACGGCATCTTCCCCAAGTTCAGCCCGCACTTGCCGCAGCACTTCCCTTGAATTGGCCCCCAGAAACGTCTTCATGCTCATGCCCTACCTCCAACCATGGATGTCACCCGGATCGTCTTGAAACCGGGCACTTCATCGTGAGAAATCACTTTCAGCTGCGGAAGCGACCGCTTGAGGAAGCGCGCCAGCAGTTCCCGTATCTGGGCCGGAACCAGCAACACGGCCGGCAACCCCAGTTTTTCCTGTTTTTCAGTGGCGACCCGCGTCTCCCGCAGCAGCGTATCGGCCAGTCCCGGTTCGATGGCCTGGCTCGCGCCGCCCGCCTGAAGCGCCTGGACAAGCAGATATTCCAGCTCCTTGTCCATGCCGATGACCTGGAGTTCCTGCGACGCGGGATAAAGCTGTTGCACGATGGCCGGCCCCAGCGCCACGCGCACCTGGGCCGTGAGCGCATGGGGATCCTGGGTCTGTCCGGACTGTTTGGTCAGCGTTTCCAGGATGGTGCGCATGTCGCGGATGTGCATGCCTTCGTCCAGCAGGCTTTGCAGCACCTTCTGTACGGTCGCCAGAGGCAGCAGTTTGGGCACCAGGTCTTCCGTCAGCTTGGGCGCGTGCTTGCCCACATGCTCGAGCAGCTGCTGCAATTCCTGGAGGCCCAGCAGCTCGCTGGCATGGGTATTGATCAGGTGGCTCAGATGCGTGGCCACCACGGTGCTCACGTCCACCACGGTGTACCCCTGGGCCTGCGCGTGCTCCCGCAGCGAGGCGTCGATCCAGACGGCCGGCAATCCAAAAGCCGGGTCGCGCGTCTGGGTTCCCTGCAGCTGTCCGCTCACGTTTCCCGGATTGATGGCCAGATACATGCCCACGAAAGCTTCCCCTGCTCCGATTTCCGCACCTTTGAGGGTGATGCGGTAGGCGTTGGGCTTGAGGTCGAGATTGTCGCGAATATGGATGGACGGCGGCAGGAAGCCGATTTCCTGGGCGAATTTCTTCCGGATCCCCTTGATCCGGCGCAGCAGGTCGCCGTCCTGCGTCTTGTCCACCAGCGAAATAAGGCGGTACCCCACTTCGAGCCCCAGCACGTCCACCTGGGACACGTCGTCCCACGTGGCTTCAGGCGGCTCCAGGCTCGCGGGAGCGGCGGTCCCGGCTTCCGGCGCCGCCGCTTCGCTTTCCTGTTTTTGCATCTGCAGCCAGTACCCACCCCCGCCCAGCAACAGGGCAAACATCAGGAACGCCACGTGCGGCATGCCGGGCACCAGCCCCAGCCCCCCCACGATGCCCGAGGTCAGCATGAGCACCAGGGGTTGGGTAAAAATCTGTCCGACCAGCTGCTGGCCGATGTTTTCTTCCGTCGTGACGCGGCTCACCACGATGCCCGCGGCCGTGGATATGACGAGGGCGGGGATCTGGGCCACCAGTCCGTCGCCGATGGTGAGCAGGGTATAGTTTTTCGCCGCGGTCGCAACGTCGAGATTGTGCTGCAGCACACCGACAATGAAGCCGCCCACGATGTTGATGAGCAGGATCACGATGCCGGCCACCGCGTCCCCGCGCACGAATTTGCTGGCACCGTCCATGGAACCGTAAAAGTCCGCTTCCTGGGCTATCATGGCCCGGCGCCGTCGCGCTTCGTCCTCACCGATCAGGCCGGCGTTCAGGTCGGCGTCGATGGCCATTTGCTTTCCGGGCATGGCGTCGAGGGTGAAGCGGGCACCCACTTCCGCTATGCGCCCCGCCCCTTTGGTGATCACCACGAAATTGATCACCACCAGGATCATGAAGACCACGATCCCCACGGCGTAGTTGCCCCCCACCAGAAAATGACCGAACGCTTCGATGACTTTCCCCGCCGCGTCCGGCCCGGTATGCCCTTCCAGCAGCACCACGCGGGTCGATGCCACGTTGAGGGACAGGCGCAGCAGGGTGGTGATCAGCAGAACCGTGGGAAATGCCGAGAAATCGAGCGGTTTCATCGTGTTCATGCTCACCAGCAGCACCATGATGGCCACCGCGATGTTGAAGGTGAACAGGATGTCCAGAAGGAAAGGAGGCAGCGGCAACACCATCATGGCGAGCACCAGGATGATGAGCAGGGGTCCCATCAAGCCCCGGACGCCGGACCGTTTCAGGAATTCCAGTAGGCCTGTCAGCAGGTTCATGATCAGTGATGCCGGGTTTCAGGATCGAGTTCGGGGGGGACCACGAGATGCTGCGGAGCTGCGGGTGCGGTGCCCCCGCCCACTTCGTACCGGCGCAGCTGGTAGGCATAGGCCAGCACTTCCGCCACGGCAACATAAAGCTGTTCGGGGATGAGTTGGTCCAGTTCCGCATGTTTGTAAAGCGCGCGGGCCAGGGGCGGAGCTTCGAGAATCGGCACCTGGTGCTCTTGCGCAAGCGCGCGGATCCGTTCTGCGAGCAGGTGCGTCCCTTTGGCCACCACGATGGGAGCCCGCATGCTCTGCTCCTGGTAGCGCAACGCAACCGCATAGTGCGTCGGGTTGGTGACGACCACGTCGGCCGTCTGGACTTTCGACATCATCCGGCGACGGGCCATTTCGCGCTGCATGCCGCGGATGCGGGCGCGTACCTGCGGATCGCCTTCCGTTTCCTTGGATTCCTGGCGAACTTCCTCGCGCGTCATCCTGAGCCGCTTGGCATGCTCCCAGAGCTGGAAAGGCACGTCCACGGCCACAATCAGCAGCATGCCGCCCATGATGGCAAAAAATCCGTCCCACAACAGCTGCCCCATCTGGGCCGTCGCCACGGTCACCGGCTGTGCGGCCAGCCCCAGCATGGCATCCTTGTGATGCCACAGGGCCCAGGCCCCCGCCACGGCCACGACCAATGCCTTGGCGATGCTTTTTCCCAGTTCGACCCAGCTGTGCACGGAGAACAGGCGCTTCAGCCCGCTGATCGGGTCGAGCCGTTCCATGTTTGGCTGCAGCGCCTTGAAACTCAGCATCCAGCCGTTCAGCAGAAGCGGGGAAAACACCGCTGCCACCAGCAGGAGGCCGAGCAGCGGCAGAAAAGCCAGAAACGCTTCAAAGGTGAGTTTGTACAGCCGGGGAACCAGAAGGTCGCTGTGGAAAGCCAGGGCGGCGTCCCAGGTGAGCCCTTCCTGCAGAATCCCCAGAAGCCGGTTCGACCAGTAGCCCCCCATCAACCAGACCCCGGCGCCCCCTGCCAGCAGCACTGCAAAGGTGGAAAGTTCGCGGGAGCGCGCAACCTGCCCTTCTTCGCGGGCCTGATCCAGGCGCCGCTGCGAAGGTTGTTCCGTTTTTTCCAGGTCGCTGCTGTCTTCGGCCATGAGTCCATCCGTCTCTCACGGCCATTATCCGGGTGTCAGCACCGTTCAATCCTGGAATAAGCACCCGATTTAGGGGGCTTTTCCCTTGCGCCAGGCGGGCGCCAATTCGTATACGGTTTTGCCGCGCAGCCTGAAGCAGTCTTCGGCGTGGCTGAACCTTTCGGAATGCCCGGCGTACAGCAGCCCGTCGGGGTGCAGGAGCGGTGCGAACCGCCGCAGCACTTTCAATTGGGTGTCGCGGTCGAAGTAGATCATCACGTTCCTGCAAAAAATGGCATCCAGGGGCGCCCTGACGGGCCACTGGGGTTGCAGGAGGTTGACTTGCCGGAAGGAAACCAGGCGCCGGATTTCCTCCTTGACCTGCACCAGGGGTCCCGATTCGCCCATCGATTTGACGAAATAGCGTTCCAGCCGCTGGCTGTCGATCCGGCTGACCCTTTCCGCGGGATAGATGCCCCGTTTCGCGGTTTCCAGGACTTCCGTATCGATGTCCGAGGCAATGATCGTGACCGCCGGCGACCAGGTCGCAAACGTTTCCACCACGGTGATGGCCATGCTGTAAGCCTCCTCCCCGGTGGACGCCGCGCTGCACCAGAGCACGATGGAACTCTTCCCTTTGAGTCCCCGCAACTGTTCCGACAGCAGTTCAAAATGGTGCGGTTCACGGAAAAAGGCGGTGTGATTGGTGGTGAGCGCATTGGTAAAGGCTTCCCATTCGCGCTGGTCACCCCGCTCCAGCAGTTTGAGGTAGTCCGAAAAGGTCCTGATGCCGGTGGCCCGTAGCCGCCGGGAAAGCCGTCCGTACACCAGATCGTACTTGCTGTCGCCCAGAAAAATCCCCGCGCGTTCCCGAATGAGGTCGCGGACACGCTCGAAGTCCTTGATCGTGAAGTGAAATTCACGATCGAACTGCCCGTCAGGGTGGGGATCTCTCAGTACCATGCTGTTGAATATGGAACCGCCGGAAAGAAAAATCAAAAAAAATTAAAAAAAACCCTAAAGTTTTTTTGGGGGGCGCCGATAAAGACTCAAAGAGAGGATGCCGGAAAGCATCTGATTGAAGCATATGAGTTTTTTGCGCGTTTTTTCGGATTCGACCCGAAAAAACCGTCTTTGCTCGTCCAAATGTAGGGCATTTCCCTACACAAAAATCAGGGTTTTTCCGGTTTCCTTTTCCGCCCCCCCTCCGCACAATGCGTCTGACCACGATGCATTTCATCGCTGCGCAAGGGGGAACCGCTGTGACTTCCGCTCAATTACACGAAGAAATCAAGGAAACCAACCTGTCCTACCTGTTGCTCGCCCAAAACATGATCCATCAGGATCAGGCCTCGGCGCTTTTCCGACTGGGCATCAGTGAGGAAATGGCTCAATTGATCTCGAACCTCACCCCCGCACAGCTCATCAAGATGGCGGCTTCCAACTTGCTGGTATGCCGGTTCCGCTTTGACGAAGACCTGCTGTTCCATTTGATCAACGACTATTCCAAGGACCGCCTGATGGCGCAGCCCCACGCAGCCATCCTGATGTCCAGCCAGCCCGCAGCGCAGCTTGACGCCTGAAGGGCAGTCCGGCCATGGAGGCAGCCCCCCCCAGAAAAAGCGTACTTGCGGAGGCGCAGCAAATCCGCTGCGCCTCGGAACTGATCGAACTGGGAGCCCGCCTGCAGCTGTTGCAGGAAGAGACGTCCCTTAGCCGCGAACGTCTGCTCAAGCTGTTCAAGGAAGTGACCGGACGCTCTCCGTCCAAAGGTATGCTGCCCTACTCCACCGACTGGTTCATGAGCTGGCAGCCCAATATCCACTCCTCCCTGTTCATGGGCGTGCACCAGTTTCTGGTTCAAAATGCCCGCCTGTCCCGTATCGAGCGCATCATCAAGAGCTATCGCCTTTATCTGGAGCAGGTCGAGGTCAGCGGAGAAGAACCCATCCTCAGCATCACCCGGGCCTGGTTCCTGATCCGCTTCATGGATGCCGGCATGCTGCAGCTCAAGCCGTGCACCAGCTGCGGCGGGCATTTTGTCGTTCATGCCCAGGAACTTTACGAAGATTTTGTCTGCGGCATCTGCCGCCCCCCCTCCCGGGCCGGAAAGACGCGCAGGCAGAGCGCCGCAACGCCCCCCCTCCCAAGCTGATTTCGCCGTAAAGTTTCCCCTTTTTTTGCCGCTAACATACCCGATGACGCAGGATGCGTCTGGGTTTTGTGCTTGAATAGCACTTTGGGCTGTTTTCATCGTCGCGGGGGCAGGCAATGCTGGTCATCGTCGGATATTTTATGGTTGTTGCTGCCGTTTTTGGCGGTTTTGCCCTGACCGGCGCGCATATGGGGGCGCTTCTCCAACCCCTGGAACTCCTGATGATCGGCGGCGGCGCAGCCGGCGCCTTTTTTGTGGGCAACTCCTCCAAAGCCGTCAAGGCCACCCTGAAAGCCATTCCGACGGTGTTCAAAGGATCCAAATACAGCAAGGCGAGCTATATGGAGCTGATGGCATTGCTGTACGAATTGCTGGGGAAAATGCGCAAGGAAGGGCTGATGTCCATCGAAGGGGATGTGGAACGGCCGGCGGAAAGCCCCATTTTCTCCAAATATCCGAAAATTACGGCAGACCACCATGTTGTTGAATTCATGACGGATTATTTGCGCATCATGGTGAGCGGCAACCTCAATGCCATGGAAATCGAAAACCTGATGGACGTGGAAATCGAAACCCATCACCACGAATCCCTGATTCCCGCCCATGTACTGACCAAGGTGGGCGAAGGGCTCCCGGCGTTTGGCATCGTGGCAGCCGTCATGGGCGTGGTCCACACGATGGAATCCGTGGGTGCTCCGCCGGCGGAGCTTGGCCTCATGATCGCCCACGCCCTGGTCGGAACCTTTCTCGGGATTCTGCTCGCGTACGGATTCGTGGGCCCCTTGGGCAGCCTGCTCGAGCAAAAGGCGGAAGAATCTTCAAAAATGTTCCAGACCATCAAGGTGACCCTGCTGGCCAGCCTGAACGGCTATGCGCCGGCCATGGCGGTCGAATTCGGGCGCAAGGCCCTGAACTCGACGGAGCGCCCGGGCTTCAGCGAGCTGGAAGAACACGTCAAGCAAAAACGCTAGCCGGTCTTGAGGAAACGCAGCCATGGCCAATGACGATAAAAGACCCATCGTCATCAAGCGCATCAAAAAAATCGTGGGCGGCCATCACGGCGGCGCCTGGAAAATCGCCTACGCCGACTTCGTCACGGCCATGATGGCCTTTTTCCTCCTGATGTGGCTGTTAGGCTCCACCACGAAAGGCGACCTGCAGGGTATCGAGGACTACTTTAAAACGCCTCTCAAGGTGGCTCTGGCCGGCGGCTCCGGCAGCGGTGACAGTTCCAGCGTCATCAAGGGAGGGGGGAAGGACCTGACGCGCAGCGAGGGACAGGTCAAACGGGGCGACCTGCCGACGGAGAGACGGATCATCAACCTCAAGGCGGCCGAAGAGGAATTTCAGAGACAGGAACGCGAGAAGGAATTAAACAAACTCAAGGCCCTCAAGGCCAACATCGAGAAGGCCATCGACTCCAGCGACAAGCTTTCCAAATTCAAGAACCAGATCCTCCTCGACATCACGAGCGAGGGGTTGCGCATCCAGATCGTCGACGAGAAAAACCGGCCCATGTTCAAGCTGGGCAGCTCCCAGCTTGAACCGTACACCCGGGACATCCTTCACGAAATCGGCAAGATGCTGAACGAAGTGCCCAACAAGGTCAGCCTTTCGGGCCACACGGACGCCCATTCGTATGCCGGCGGAAAATTGGGTTACAACAACTGGGACCTGTCGGCGGACCGGGCCAATGCTTCCCGGCGGGAATTGATCATCGGCGGCATGGACCCGGCCAAGGTGGCCCGCGTGGTGGGGCTTTCCTCCGCGGTGCTGCTCAACAAGAACGACCCCTACGACCCGGTCAACCGGCGAATCAGCATTATCGTCATGAACAAGCGGGCGGAGGAATCCGCCCAGCACGACGGCGGCACCCTTGAAGTGGAAAATCCGGAACAACACCCGGGCAGCGAGCCGGCTGCAGCCGCTCCGCCCTCCCCGGGGCCCCCTCGTTAAAGTTTCCTCGCATCGGGCCGAAACAGTCATACGGCTGCAAAATCTGCAACAAAGCCATTTGCAAAACGGAAACAAGGGAGCCAGGGCACATGATGACGTGGTGGAACAGCCAGCCGCCGATCACTTCGAGGATTCAGGCTGTCAATTCAACGCCCTGCGGAGCATGCCCCCATGTCTGATCTGCTTTCGAAAGTTGATGCCAGGACCAAGCTCGCCGGGACCAACAAGCTCGAAATCCTCATGTTCACCCTCGGGCAGGACCAGCGCACCAGTCGCCGGGAAACGTTCGGGATCAATGTCTTTAAAGTCAGGGAAGTGCTGCGGGTCCCCCCCATCACCCAGGCGCCGGACATGCCCCCCGCCGTGGAAGGGATGGTCAGCCTGCGCGGCGTGCTGGTCCCGATCATCGATCTGGCCAAGTATGCCGGCGTGGATGTATCGGCCCGCCCCGAAATCATGATCGTGACCGAATACAACGGTCATACCCAAGGATTTCTGGTGGAATCGGTTGACACCATTCTCCGGCTCGACTGGTCTTCCATGAAAGTACCCCCCGACATGATGAACGCCAACATGGGAGGCCTCGTCACTGCCGTGACAGAACTGGCTGACGGCCGCCTGGTCATGATGCTGGATGTGGAAAAAGTCCTGGCAGAGACCGCCAGCGTCGGCGACGACGACATGATTTACAAGAACGTGCTGCCGCTCGGACTGGCCAATCGCCGCGTATTTTTCGCGGACGACTCGGCCGTGGCAAGACGCCAGATCGAACGCACGCTGGAAGCCATGGAAGTCAAAGGCATTTCTGCGGTCAATGGCCGCCAGGCCTGGCAGGAGCTCCAGAAGATGGCCGAATACGCAGACTCCGCCCACGTTCCCCTCAAGGAACTCATCCAGGTGATCCTGACGGACGTGGAAATGCCGGAAATGGACGGGTACATGCTGACGCGCAAGATCAAGGAAGACAAGCGTTTCGCCAACATTCCGGTGGTCATGCATTCCTCCCTCTCCGGAAGTTCGAATCACCAGCTTGGAAAAACCGTCGGCGTGGATGAGTACGTGTCAAAGTTTGAACCCAATCGTCTGGCGCAGACGCTGGCACGACTTCTGAAGTAATCGGGGCCCATGATGAATCATTCGGAAAACGTCGCTTTCAACCTTCAGTTCCCGCTGGAAAGCGAAGCCAAAGGACTGCTGGAATCCGTTGACGCACGGACCAACCTGGCGGGTTCCAACAAGATGGAAATCCTCCTGTTTTCCCTGGGCACGCAAGAGCATTTCGGCATCAACGTCTTCAAGGTCCGTGAAGTGACCAACGCCATGAAAGTCACGCGCACCCCCAACATGCCTGCGGGGGTGGCGGGCATCGTGAGCCTGCGCGGCCACATCATCCCGGTCCTGGACCTGGCAAGCTACATGAAACTCGAAAATGCGCGCGAACACGAACGGACCACGATGATGGTGACCGAGTACAGCCGTCACACCCTGGGGTTCCTGGTGGGCGGAGTCAATCGCATCATTCGCGTGGACTGGGACAAGGTGCATGCCCCCGAGAACGCCATGGGCAGCAACAGCAACCTGATCAACGCCATCACCGAACTCCCCAACGGCGACCTGGTTTCGATCGTGGACGTGGAACAGGTGCTGGCCAACGCCTTCGGCGAGGATGTGGTCGGTGCCGTGGCCAAGATTGAAAGAGGGCATGAATTGTGCGTCTTTTTCGTGGATGACTCGTCCGTCGCGCGAAAGACAATAGCCGAGTTACTGGACAAGATGGGAGTCAAGCACCTGCGCGCCAACAACGGGAGGGAAGCCTGGGAACGGCTTCAGGGCCTGGCCGACAGCTCCGCCCAAAGCGGAACGCCCCTGCACGACCAGATCCAGGTGATACTGGTGGATGCTGAAATGCCGGAAATGGACGGTTACGTGCTGACCCAGCATATCAAGGCGGACCAGCGTTTCGATGGCATCCCCGTGGTGATGCATTCGTCACTGTCCTCCCAGGCCAACCGGGCCATGGGCAGCCGGGTCGGAGTGGACCATTACGTCGCCAAATTCGACGCCGCCATGTTGTCGGAAACCCTGCGGCCGTTGCTGGCATCATAGCGTTTTTTTGGAGAGTCACAGTGGTTGATGCAAACATGAAATTCCTGGTGGTGGACGATTTTTCCACCATGCGGAGAATCGTTCGCAACCTGTTGAAAGAGCTTGGATTCACAAACGTCCAAGAGGCTGAAGACGGGGTTGATGCGCTGCAAAAGCTGACGGGGGGCAATTTCGATTTCGTGGTGTCGGACTGGAATATGCCCAACATGACCGGCATCGAGCTTCTGAGAAAAATTCGTTCGGACCCTTCCCTCAAGCATTTGCCCGTGCTGATGGTGACGGCCGAAGCGAAGAAGGAGAACATCATCGAAGCTGCCCAGGCTGGCGCCAGCGGCTACATCGTCAAGCCGTTCACCGCGGCCACGCTGGATGAAAAACTGAAAAAGATTTTTCAAAACATGCAGAAGTGAACCGGATCATGACGCCAAATTCCGCCGACAACCAAGACAGCGAAAGCCTGGAAGCCCTCTTCGACAGCATCATTGCGTCGAATCAGCCGGCTGCCGGCCCAGCGCCCGCTGCTGCCCTGGAGGCTGCAAACGAACATCCTGGAAAGGTCTTCACCCAGTTGGGCGTCATGGCGCGTGCCTTGCACGACACCCTGCGCGAACTTGGATTCGACAAGAACATCGAGACGGTCACGTCTTCCATCCCCGATGCGCGCGACCGTCTGAGTTACGTGGCTGCCATGACCCAGCAAGCGGCGGAGCGGGTTCTCAATGCCACCGATGCCGCGCAACCCATCATGAACAAGCTGGAGGCGGATGCCCAATCGCTGTCCGCCGAATGGCAGAAGCTGTTTGAGCGCCAGCTCAGCGTGGACCAGTTCAAGGCTCTGGCAGCGCGCACCCGCGATTTCCTTGAATCGCTCCCCAAGCAGGCCAAGGCAACCAACGCGTTCCTGCTTGAAATCATGATGGCCCAGGACTTCCAGGACCTGACGGGACAGGTGATCAAGAAAATCCTGGAATTGACGCAGCTGATGGAACAGCAGCTGCTCGCCCTGCTCGTCGAAAGCGCCCCCGCTTCCTTCAAACTCGACCAGGGGCTCCTGAATGGCCCCGTCATCAACCCTCAGGGAAATCCGGATGTGGTCACGAGCCAGGACCAGGTTGACGAACTGCTCGAAAGCCTCGGGTTCTGACCATCATGAACGACTTTGCAGGCATGGAAGATCTTCTGCAGGATTTCCTCCAGGAGTCCTCTGACCTGCTGTCCGACGTGGACAGCAAGTTGCTGAGCCTTGAACAGGCGCCCAACAACAGCGGCCTGCTTAACGACATTTTCAGGGGATTCCACACGATCAAGGGGGGCGCAGGATTTCTCAACGCCACCGAGCTGGTCTCCCTTTGCCATCTGACGGAAAACCTCTTTGACCGCCTGCGCAACGGTCAGATGCAGATGAACGCTGAAATCATGGACGTCATCCTGGCTGCCACCAGTGAAATCCGCCACATGTTCAACGCGCTGTCCCAATCCATGCAGCCCGGAGCGGCGCCGCCGGATTTGATCGCCTCCCTGGAAACCGCCTTGAGCGGAGGCCGCCCTGCGCCACTTGCCGCCGCGGCCAGACCGGTGCAAGCGGCCTCCCGGCCCGCACCCGAGCCGGACTGGAATGCCCTCTACGCTGCCGTCACGGGGGCTGCGCCGGAGGTTCCGGCACCCCCGGTCGAGCCGGTTGAAACGGAGCCGAAGGATGAACCCCAAGTCGACCTGGAACGGTTGAAGACGAGCGCTTTCGGCCGGCGCGCCACAGACGTACCCGGCAACAATGCCGTTTCCGATCGCCGCCGGGAATCCGATGCCGGCAAGGAAAATACGATCCGGGTCGACACCGAACGGCTGGATCAGGTGCTCAACCTGTCCGGCGAAATCGGCCTCACGAAAAACCGCCTCAACCAGCTGCGCACGGAAATCCTGCTGGGCACGACCGAACCGGCCACCATGCGCGCCCTGGACGAAGCGGTCAACCAGCTGGACATGCTGGTGGTGAGCCTGCAGAACTCGGTCATGAAGACCCGGATGCAGCCTATCGGCCGCCTTTTCAAGAAATTCCCGCGCCTGGCTCGCGACCTTGCCCGCCAGTTGGGCAAGGAGGTCGAACTGGTGCTTTCGGGGGAAGAGACCGAAATCGACAAGACGATGATCGAGGATCTCAACGACCCCCTGGTACACCTGATCCGCAACGCGGTCGACCACGGAGTGGAAGAAACCGAACAGCGCATTGCGGCCGGAAAGTCCGAGAAAAGCTTCATTCACCTTCAGGCGCGCCAGGTGGGCGACCACATCATCATTTCCATCGCTGACGATGGCAAGGGGATGCATCCGGACACCATCCGGGCCAAGGCGATCGAGAAAGGCCTCATCAGCCCGGAAGTCGCCAACAACCTGGATGAAACCCAGTGCCTGGAGCTGATTTTCCTTCCCGGATTTTCCACCAAGGACCAGATTTCCAGCGTTTCCGGGCGCGGCGTCGGGATGGACGTGGTCAAGACCAACATCCAGAAACTCAACGGTACGGTGGCAATCCGTTCCGAAGTGGGAAAAGGCACTGCGCTCACCATTTCACTGCCGCTCACGCTGGCCATTCTGCCGGTGCTTCTGGTGCGGCTGGGCGACCAGTCGTTTGCCGTGCCGTTGTCCATGGTGCGCGAAATCATTTCCGTCAAGCCGGACCTGCTTCAGCACGTGGGCGGAAAGGCCAATATCGTGGTGCGCGGCGAAGTGCTTCCTGTCGTTTCACTGGCCAGCATGATCGGCTGGGAAGTGCCGGGATCGCCGGAAGTGGGCGTGCTCATGCACGTGGAGAACCACAGCTTCATCCTTTCCGTGGACGGTTTCGACGGGCACGACGACGTGGTCATCAAGTCCATGGATACCTTCCGGCCCAAAGGCGTGGCGGGCGTCACCATGTCAAGCGACGGCGAAATCGTCCTGATCCTCGACATCAAGGAACTGCTGGGCATTTCCAGCGCCGCGGCCGCCTGACGATTCCGGCGCGGCCCGGACCGTCACGGTTTCCCGAACCGTTTCCTCAAGGCTTCGCAGGGATCCGGCCGCGGAGTACGGGCCACCCAATAAACCGCATCGAATGCCTTTTCCGGCGGACTGTCTTCAGGGCTGGCGTCCCGTTCCAGCACGGCCACGCTGGCCACCTTCGCTCCGGGATCCAGCTGGTGCAGCCACACCGGCACCGCCAGATCGTTGCGCAAATGCCCGTTTCCTGCCAGCAGGATGACCGGTTTCCCGGTTTTCCGGTGCAGCGCCACCAGGGCTTGCGCCATGGTCAGATCGCGTGCGCGCTGGGCCCCGGCAAGCAGGGGCAATTGCGATTCGGGCATGAGGTTGCAATGCCCTTCCTTCACTTCATGTAACAGGGCCGCGCGCTGGGCATCGCTCCAGCGGGCAGGTTCCGGCGGCAACGGTTGCTGCCCGCTCATGATTTCCCCCAGGCTTTTTCTTGAAAGGTTTGCCGGGTAGAGGGGAACCCCCTGCGCCAGCGCCAGCGTGAGGACGGGTTCATAAAGCGGCCAGCGCCATCCCTTGAAGTTGAATTTTCCGGCTTCGGCGATGCGGCGTGCCGCATCCGGATCGTCGGGCCTGCCCGAATTCCGGACCTGGTCGAGCGCAGCTTCGAGGGGCTTCTGGTTTTCCACGTCGAACTGTTCCATGGCCAGGGCCGAAGGACGGCTCATGAGTTGTGCACGCAGCCAGGCAAGGCGAAGGGCATGTCCTGCGGGATTGTCGTGGATTTCCCCCAGCAACAGGTAGTCGGCTTGCCGTGCCGAGGATGGCAGTTCGGAAACAGCCGGCTCCTCCCGGGCTGACGCGGACCAGGACAGCAAGGCGATGAGGCTGATGCGCACAACGCGAAGCGGGAGCCTTTTGAAAAACCGGTCAGTCATGAGCGGTAAGGATAACGGATTGGGAAGTACCGCGCCTGTTGGAAATAAAAAACGCCAGCTGACGGGCAGCTGGCGTTTTGATCAGGTTGCCCTGGTCGTTCAGAAGCGGTAGTGCAAGCCTGCGGAAACACCCATGATGTGGCAACCGCCCCAGGTGGTGGGACCGGCGCTGGAATAGTCCGTTGCCGAGTAGTTGGTGGCATCGTGGCAATCCGTGGTGATACCGTGTCCGCCGGCACCAAGGTCATAGTGGGCGTTGCCGTTGTTCACGGTTTCAGCCACGTTGAGGTACCAGGACAGTTGCTTGTCGATCTGATGCTTGTACGCGAAGCTGTACATGTTCGCCGTATTGTTGGTCATGAACGGGCTGTAGTTATGCTGACCACCGGGGTCTCCAGGGGTCGATCCTGCATGTCCCCAGCCAAGGTCCACTTCGTTCTTCTGGTTGATACGCTGGCTCAGGGCAAGCCAGGAACCGTCACGGCTACGCTCGTTCTGGAACTCGAGGTAGGCCGGAACGTCGCGGCGCAGGCGCTCCAACACGCCGCTGATGGTCAGACCGAAGTCGGTGATGTACTGCGCGCCGATCTTGCCCGCCCATTCGTTGGCGATGTCCTGGGTATAAGCGCCCAGGGGCATCGTGCCGCCACCGTTCAAGGGGGAGACAGGAATCTGCGTCGTGTTCAGCCAGCCGGAAGGTGCCCCCAGAGGACCGCCACCATTGTTGGTGTAGTACGCGGTGATCGGGTTCAGGGCGCCAATGCCGTCGCTGTTGCGGTTCACGGCCTTGTGGATTTCATAACCCGCCATGGCATAGAACTTCTTGCTTTCATAGGTGAAGGCCGAGCTCAGCGCGTCCCCGAAAGCGCCGTCGTCGCAGTTCATGGGCAGGTTGCCGCTGCCGGGCACGTTGCCGCCGTTACAATCAGGCGATCCGGCCGACTGGATCACGTTGTCGTAGGCCCGGTTCTGCCCCGGCGAAAACAGGACGTTGGCATGGAAGCCGTTCATGTTGGGCGATTCCCACCACAGGGAATGGTCGAGACGGGTACCGAATTCAACCCGGTTGTCGCCGCCGGTGTTGCCCATGATGGTGCCGTAGCCGCCCAGCATGCCGGAAAACGGATCCAGGCGGTCAGAGGCTCTCTTGTAGGGGGTGAATGATTTCCCGAACTTGAAGGCGCCCCAGCTGCCGGTGCGGAAGCCGACATAGTTGTCACCCGTTCCCAGCGTGCCTTTCACCGTATTCTTTTGCGCGGTGTAGCTGGTGTTGAGGCCCGGGGCGGTCGTCAAAGCCACCGTGGCTTCAAACTGGTATATGAACTTGGTGTCGCTTCCTTCGATGTCATGATCCCCGCGATAACCGAAACCAGACTTGTTCGTGGAAATCTGGGGCATCCATCCCATGCGTCCGCAGGCGGTGGACTGGCTATAGATATTCTCGTTGCAAGGGCCGGATTTAATGCCCTGGGGTCCCGAGTAACCACCCCCCGGAGTCCAGTTGTAGTTGGACGCGGTCATGCCGCCCATGCCTTTGGTGGTATCGTCCACCGACATGTCGATCACGCCGTAGAACCCTTTCAGGAACTTGTCGATCCGGTTGTCGTGGCCGCCACCGCTTGAGCTCGTGACCGTCTGTTCAATCTGCTCCTGCTTCTTGTCCTGGGAGTCCTGTTTCTTGGACAGGTCTTCGACCTTCTTCATCAAGACCCGGATCTGGTCTTTCAGCGCGTCGATGTCTTGCGGATTTCCGCTGTCCGCATGCGCTGCCATGGGTAACGAAATGGATGCTCCTAACGCGACTGCCATCGCAGCAGGTCGGAGCTTGATGCGCCTTATCATGCTTGGATCTCCTCAGGTTGGTGCGGTCCTAACCGGTTGTGCCAGCCGAGCCGCTTATATGGGTGGGTCAAACTTACTATCTGGGTTTTCAAAAGGCAAGCAGAAGGGGGCAGATTCGTTAAACAAAATTGACACAAATCAACACTCTGTTGGAATTAAGACACACAAGAAGCAGGCAAAAGGCCGGGCAAGCTGCACCCGGCCTTCGCATCAACTACGTTTGCTTATGGTCTTCATAGCGTGAAGATTAGCGTTCCGGCAATGAACGGTCGCCCGATTCCTTTCCGCCGCCGCGCGAAAGCCGCCCTGATCTGCAGAAGCACTCAGAACACCAGCGCGAAGTTGGCCTGGACATAACGTTCCGGCAACGTGAAGAACGCCGGGTTGCCGTTCTGGTCGGTGGCTCCGAACGTCGCGTAGATGTCGTTGCGGTTGAAGAGGTTGTTCACCTGCAAACCGAGCTTCGCCTGCTTGGCCCAGCTCCATCCCGTGTCCACCTTGTAGCTCACGTTCAGGTCGGTCACCGTATAGGAACCGAAGGGAATGGTGCCGTTGCCCGTTCCGCTGTTGCGTTCGCCGACTTCCTTGGCGATCAGGGACGCGTACCAGCGGGCATTTTCGTAAATCGTGCCAAGCGCTGCCGTGGTATGCGGCGTGTAGGGCAGGATGCTTCCGTCGCTGGTGGAATAATTGTTGATCCCCAGGTTGCCGTACAGGCCCCAGCCTTTGACGAACATCCAGGTGGCCTGTGCTTCCCCGCCTTCGTAGCGGACACCGCCGATGTTGTTGAAGCAGGTGAAGATGCCGCAGGCGTATGACGTGATCTTGTTGGTGAAGTCGATACGGTAAATGTCGGCACTGACGTTCAGGTCCTTCGTCGTCCACACGGTCCCGACCTGATAGTTCGTGGTGGATTGGGGCTTGAGCGCTCCGGTCTGCGGGTTGCCTTTGAAGAACAGGTTCATGTTGGGAGCCATGAAGCCTTCTGCGGCTTCCGCGTACACGGACCAGACCGGAGAAATCTTGTAGTTCGTGGTCAGGGCCGGCAACAGCTTTTCCCAGCTTTGGGAGCCGTTGTAGGGGACGCCGCTACCCTGCTGTACGGCGGAATCGAACCCGCGCCGGAAATAGGAGTACTTGAGGCCCGGGGTCACCACCCAGTTGTCCTGCAGTTTCCATTCGTACTGTGCATAGGGCTGGAAGGTAGTCAGGGTGTCCTGCATCAGCCGGTCGGTATAGGCCAGCATGCCGGTGCTGCCGTTGACCTGGTTGGCCGTGTTGAAAGCCTGGTTCTGCGTCCAGTCCGTTTCGATCTGCGAACGGTTGTTGGTCTGGTAATCGAACCACGCCCCATAATCGAAGGTGCCTTGACCCAGTTTTTGCGAAAAGCGGGCGATGTCGCCCACGGAACGGTAATTCATGGTCATGGCCTGTCCGGGAACATCGTTGGGATAGGCGACGCCCCCCACCACGGTCCCGGTTTGCGGCAGGCCGGCAGGGTTCCCCGTACCCAGATAGGTGTCGAAAGTGGGGTTCAAGCCGTTATAGCCGTTATGGTAATACGCATAGGTGTAGACCTTGTTGTCCAGCTGTACGTCGCCGAAGTGGGTTTTCAGGCCCAGGTACTCGAAGTCCGACGTGATCTGGTCGTAGTTGTAGCCATAGAAGGCCTGGCTCGCGGGATTCGATGACAAGCCGTAGTTTTGCCCATACTGCGCCATCTGTCCCAGCGTCGCCCCATAGGGCACGTTCTGGAACAGGCGGTTGCCCATGGCCACGAAGGTCAGGAGCGAATCGTCGGCGACGACTTTCTGGAACTTCATGAACAGGTTTTCCCGCCGTTGCGTGCTGTTGGTCAGGTACCCATCGGTGGAAAAGGATTTGTAGCTGATGAAACCTTTGCCGTCGCCGTAGTTCTGCAGGTTGCCCGTGTCGAACTGGGCCCCGAGCAGGTGGGTGTTCCAGCTGCCCGTGCTGCCGAAAATGGATGTCGCCGGCGTGTTCGTCGGATCTTTCGAATGCACCGCAACCGTTCCGCCGAAGGTGGCGTAGCCGATGTTGCTGGCATCGCCCGGCCCCATGTCCACGGCCACGTTGCCGATATCCTGGGCCATGAAGTAGGAAGTGGAATGGTGCGTGAAATCGTTGGAATCACCCCAGGGAATGCCGTCAAAGGTCACGCTGTACTGGCCGTCCTGGAATCCCCGAATGGTCAGGCTTTGGGTTTCCATCATGCCGGGGCCGTTGGGATCGACGCTGACCACGCTGGGAAGAATGGAAATGATGTCCGTGTAGTTCGACCCGGCGTAGGTGTTCTCTTCCACGTAATGCTGGTTGATGTCGAATACGGGTTCAGTGGCGTTGATGGACATGCTGCCCGGGGCCTGGTACACGGCGGAATCCCGGTCGTTCTTCTGGGACACCGCAGCCGTGCCGGTCGTGCCCACTGCGCCCAGATCCACCGGCTGGTCGGCCATCGCCGGTGCGACGGCACCCAGCATGGCCCAAGCTGCCAGCACAGCATGATGCAGGCTGTGCGTTTTGAAACGCCTCGCGTTACCCATTTCCCTGAACCCCCTAAGTTGAATGCGATTGGTCGTTATGGCCTGCAGCACTGCAGGCGTTTGTTCAAGCGGATCGCATTATCCGGAGGGAACGTTGCAGGAAAATGTGTGGGAAATGACAGCGGGATGAATCGGGTACCGCTCAGGGAGCGCAGGTCACGCCATAGGGAGGATGCTGCAGGTCCAGGACGCAGCGCCTGCGCACGCGTCCTTCCGTGTCCTTTTCATAGAGCGTCCAGCGGTTCTCCTCCCGCTCCAGCAGCACGTAACCGAACTGCTGGGTGCTGAAGGTCTGGGCCAGTGTCACCCCCGGCACGACGTGAAGTTGCGCCGGCACCGTCGGAGGAAATTCGTCTTCCAGGGTCGAGCCGCCAAAGCCCGCAAGCAGGCTCACCGGGTAATTCCCCTGGAACTGGTTGAGCTCGAAGGTGTGGATATGCCCCTGCAGGACCATCTGGATCCCTGCGGGCAAAAAATCCGGGAACCGCAGCTGCGACAAGGCTTCCGTCAGAACCCCGGCATCCCTGACGTAGCCGGCCAGCGGACGGTATCCGTACCCCAGCACCGGATGGTGCAGAACCAGCCAACTGGAAGGCGCCTGTGCCGCCAGCCCGGCGGCTTCCGAAAAACGGCGCACATAGCGCGCCGTGGCCGCGACGTTCGGCGCATCGTTGCGCTCCGACGCCCCGGAGGAATCAAAGACGATCAGTTGCGGGCCGGAAGCCAGGGGGACGGCGAAAGGCTCGGTAAAGTCCTCTTCATAGGGCGCCTCTCCGCGACAGGCATGGGCCGGATCGTAGCGACGCGCGTCCAGGAACCGGAACCAGCCTTGGCCTGCCCGCGCACAGGCTTCATGATTGCCGCGGACCATGACCCAGGGAGCCGCTTGCAGGAGCGGTCGGGCCGGCTCGAAAAAATCCGTATGCCAGGCTTCCCAGCCATAACCGTACGGACTGTCGGCGCATCCCGCCGCCCTGCAACGGCTTTCCCGATAATGGTAATCCCCCACATGAATGACCAGGTCGGGCCGGTCGGCGGCCGCGCTCGCGGCAATGCGGGCGAGCGGCCAGCGGGACGCATCGTCGCAGTCCTGGAACGATGCAGGCCATTTCATCCGGCAGCCCGTGTCGCCCAGCACCACGATCCGCTGCACCACCGGCGAGGGGCGCGGCAGCGGCTTTCCGCCAAGTTGAACGCGGCGTGCCGTCGCGGGCAGATCGAGTTCGCAGGTGGTCACAGGAAACGGGGCGGACCGCGCGACATCCTCCGGCTGCGTTTCAGGCCCGACCCGGACCTGCATGGGCAGGGGCCGGCCGTCCACGTCGAGGACCGGGCAGGGGTTGCCGGGCGGGAGGAGAATGCGCGCGATGGCCCGCCCTTCAGGGCCCAGAAGCACATAGGCGGGCGGTTCGAACGCGGCTGCCTGCCGGATGGCACAGGCCAGCAGGAGCGCCATCGCTGCCGTGATCCATCCCCACTGTCGCATGGTGCCTATGACCTGAATTCCACCCAAACCTGGTAAGACCGTGACTCCCCTCCCAATCCTGAGGGGGGCTGAGGATACTGGGCATTCCGCACGGCCGCCAGCGCTGCCTGGTCAAAAATGCGAAAGCCGCTGGAAGCGATGATCCTGGCCCCGCTTTGCACGCCGTGGTTCAGCCGGAATTCGACCCGCACCCTGCCTTCAAACTGGAGCTCGCCGCCCACTGCAGGGTACACCAAAGCCGTCTGCACGGCAGCACGGATTTTGGCCATGTAATCCGCTAGCAGGTCCGGAGAAGGAGGCGCTGGCGCCTGGGGAGGGGAAGGTACGGGTTGGGCTGCAGCCACTTTTTCGGCAAACGGCGATGGTTCGGTCGAAGCCACCGGTCTGGCGACGGGCTCGGGCTGGGGGGCCGGGGCTGGCGCGACCTGTCGCGGCTGGGGCAGGTGCTTTTCCACCGGTCGTGGCGGTTCCGGAGGCGCCGGTTTCGGTGCCGGCGGCAATTCCGCCAGCTGGATGAGGGTCGGCGGCTGGGTCTCCACGGGAGGGCGCAGGGCTTGCGCCAGGAAAAAGAGGGCTGCGATGGCGGCGACCAGCATGGCTTCGACCGCCAGGGCCATCCCGAATGACGGAAGCCACCCCTTTTTTTCATCCGCGAAGGGGGCCGTCAAGGCGGCCGCACCCAGGACGTCAGTTGACACGGCTGGCAGCAATCGCAATCTGGGAAACGCCGGCAGCCTTGACCGCATCGAGCACGGCCATCACTTTCTGAAGCGCCACCTCCTGGTTGCCGACGATGGTCACCGCCGTCTTCGGTCCCAGGGTGCGCAGCCGGGCTGTCAGGTCCGGCAGTGCGACGGACGCATGGTCCACCTGGATGCTGCCGTCATCCTGGAGCTCCACCAGAAGCTTTGGCGCAGGCAGGGCTTGCGCCGTCGTGCTGGTGGGCAGCTTCGTGATATGGCCCGATGAAGGGATCATCTTCAGCAGCAGCATCGCAAAAAATACCAACAAAAACAACATGATATCAATCATCGGTATGATTTCGATGCGGACGCGCCGTTCGTTCAGGTATCGCATGGACAGCCTTTATCCAGAGGACCGGCGGATCAGAGGGATTGCAGATGGCCCTGGATCGTCGTGTCGGCGCGATTCAGGATCATGATCTTGAGCGTTTCCATCTGGTGGACCACCAGACGAATGCGTGTGTTGAGCCTGTTGAAGAAAATCAGTCCGACCATGGCCAC
>JAKBBG010000014.1 GCA_021826025.1 Pseudomonadota bacterium
ACAGGTCCTTGGGCATCTTGCCCAGGCAGTTGACCAGCACGTTGAGGCGGCCGCGGTGCGCCATGCCGATGACGATTTCCCGGGTGCCGACGGCGCCGGCGCCCTGGATGATTTCGTTCATGCAGGGAATGAGGCATTCCCCGCCTTCCAGGGAAAAGCGCTTCTGCCCCACGTAGCGGGTGTGCAGGTAGCGTTCCAGGATTTCCGCCGCGGTCACGTGCTGCAGCAGCTTGATCTTGTGGTGGGGATCGAGGCTGATGCGCGAACGGCTGCCTTCGAAGCGCTTCTGGATCCAGCGTTTCTGTTCGGTGCCGGTGAGGTACATGTATTCCACCCCCACGTTGCCGCAGTAGGTGGCGCGCACCGCCGCCAGGATGTCGCGCAGGGTGGCCCTGGGCGGACCCACCAGCGACCCGGTGTCGAACACGGCGTCCAGGTCCGCTTCGGTGAGGCCGTAATGGGCGGGGTCGAGTTCGGGCACCACCGGCAGGGGATGGCGTTCCAGGGGGTCGAGCCGGGCGTTGCGGTTTCCCAGGAAACGATAGGCGTTGATGAGCTGCAGCACGCCCACCTGGCGCGGATGCAATTCGCCCGCCGCGGCGGCCTGGGGATGCCGCGCGAGCGCCGCGAAGGCTTCGATCACGGGCGTGTGGGCCACGTCCCGCGTGAGGGTGCCGGCGGTCTTCTGCAGGGCGTCGAAATAGGCCCGCCAGTCGTCGGACACGGCCGTGGGATCCTGCAGGTAGAGGTCGTACTGCTCTTCGATGAACGGCGCGTTCGAGCCATACAGGTAGGATGTCGCCTGGTCGTCCTTCATCATGAGGGCACGCTCCGGAGTGGGAAGTTTTAGGGTATGACGCTGTTCAGCCGCGCCGGTTCACCGGCACCCAGTCGCGCTTGGGGGGGCCCACGTACAGCTGGCGCGGCCGGCCGATCTTCTGTTCGGGGTCGCTGATCATTTCGTTCCACTGGGTGATCCAGCCCACGGTGCGGCCGAGCGCGAACACGGCCGTGAACATGCTCACCGGGATGCCCAGCGCCCGCAGCACGATGCCCGAGTAGAAATCCACGTTGGGATAGAGCTTCTTGGAAATGAAATAGTCGTCTTCCAGGGCGATGCGTTCCAGTTCCAGCGCGAGCTTGAACATGGGATCGTCGTGCAGGCCCAGTTCGGTCAGCACTTCGTGGCAGGTCTGGCGCATGACGCCGGCGCGCGGGTCCATGTTCTTGTAGACCCGGTGGCCGAAGCCCATGAGGCGGAAGCTGTCGTTCTTGTCCTTGGCGCGGGCGATGTACTTGCCCACCTGGGACACGTCCCCGATTTCCGAAAGCTGCTTCAGCACCGCCTCGTTGGCGCCGCCGTGGGCCGGGCCCCAGAGGGCGGCGATCCCGGCCGCGATGCAGGCGAAGGGGTTGGCGCCGCTCGAACCGGCGAGCCGCACCGTGGAAGTGGAGGCGTTCTGCTCGTGGTCGGCGTGCAGGGTCAGGATGCGGTCGAAGGCCCGCACCAGCACCGGGTTGGGAACGTATTCCTCGCACGGGGTGGCGAACATCATGTACAGGAAGTTGGCCGCGTAGCTCAGGTCGTTGCGCGGGTACATGAACGGCAGGCCGGTGTTGTAGCGGTAGCACATGGCGGCGATGGTGGGCACCTTGGCGAGCAGGCGGGTGGCGGAAATGGCCCGGTGCTCGGCGTTGGTGATGCTGAGGGCGTCATGGTAGAAGGCCGACAGCGCCCCCACCACCCCCACCATCACGGCCATGGGATGCGCGTCGCGGCGGAACCCCTTGAAGAAGTTGGTGAGCTGGTCGTGCACCATGGTGTGGCTGCGGATGTTGCTTTCGAAGGCGGCACGCTGGGAGGCCGTGGGCAGCTCGCCGTTGAGCAGCAGGTAGCACACTTCCATGAAATCGGCATTCTGGGCCAGCTGCTCGATGGGGTAGCCGCGGTAGTACAGCAGGCCCGCGTCCCCGTCGATGTAGGTGATGGCCGACTGGCAGCTGGCGGTGGCAAGGAAGCCCGGGTCGTAGGTGAACATGCCGGTCTGGCCCAGGGACCGGATGTCGATCACGTCCGGCCCGATGGAGCCGGAATAGACCGGAAGGTCCACCGATTTGCCGTCGCCGTAGGTCAAAACCGCCTTGCCGTTGCTTTTCATGCGCGTTCTCCGTAGCTGGGCTCGGGGAGGGCCCCGAAGCCGTTCATGATTGACGAATCTTTTCCAATACCGGTGCGAGGCTTTCGTCCTGCAGCGACCCCCGGCCCATGACGAGGTCGAGGAAATCGTTGTCCGGCAGGTCCAGCAGCGCATCGTAGGCCCGCGTGTCTTCCGCGGACAGCGTGGCCAGGTGGCGGTCCAGGAAACGCTGCAGGATCAGGTCCATTTCCAGCAGGCCCCGCCGGCTGCGCCAGCGCAGGCGTTCCAGTTCCCGCGCCAAGGGCTCCATGGCCGCCTCACACCATCCGCCGCACCATCTGTTCCTTGATCTTGCCGATGGCCTCGGTGGGGTTGAGCCCCTTGGGACAGACGTCGGCGCAATTCATGATGGTGTGGCAGCGGAACAGTCGGTACGGGTCTTCCAGGTTGTCCAGCCGCTCGCTGGTGGCGTCGTCCCGGGTGTCGGCGATGAACCGGTAGGCCTGGAGCAGCGCGGCCGGCCCCACGAACTTGTCCGGATTCCACCAGAAGGAGGGGCAGGAGGTGCTGCAGCAGGCGCACAGCACGCATTCGTACAGGCCGTTGAGCTCTTCGCGCGCTTCGGGCGACTGCAGGCGCTCCTTCTGGGGCGGCGGATTGTCGTTGATGAGGTACGGCTTGATCGAATGGTACTGCTTGAAGAACTGGCTCATGTCCACGATCAGGTCGCGGATCACCGGCAGTCCCGGCAGGGGCCGCAGCACCACCGGTTCCTCGAGGTCCTTGAGCGGCGTGATGCAGGCGAGTCCGTTCTTGCCGTTGATGTTCATGCCGTCCGACCCGCACACGCCTTCCCGGCAGGATTTGCGCAGGCTCAGGGAATCGTCCAGGGCCTTGATGCGCAGGATGGCGTCGAGCAGCATGCGGTCGCCGGGCTGCAGTTCCACGTCGTAGTCCTGCATGTACGGCTTGTCGTCCTTCTCCGGGTTGTAGCGGTAAATGCTGAATTTCATCGGCGCTGGCTCCTGAATCAGTAAACGCGGACTTTCGGTTCGAAGGATTCGACCGTGAGCGGCTGCAGGTTGACGGGCTTGTAGTCCAGGCGGCTGCCTTGCAGGTACCACAGGCTGTGCTTGAGCCAGTTCTTGTCGTCGCGCTCCTTGTAGTCTTCGCGCGCCTGGGCGCCGCGGCTTTCGGTGCGGGCCTGGGCGGAAACGAGGGTCGCTTCGGCCACGATCGCCAGGTTTTCCAGCTCGAGCGCTTCGATGCGGGCCGTGTTGAACACGCGGCTTTTGTCGCGGATGGCCGTGTTTCTGGCGCGCTGGGCCACTTCGCGGATTCTTTCCACCCCCTCGTCCAGCAGCGTGCCGGTGCGGAAGACGCCGGCGTGCTGCTGCACGGTGCGCCGCATGTCGGCCGCCACTTCGACGACGCTTTCGCCGGACGTGGCGTTGTCCAGGCGCGCCAGCCGTTCCAGGCTGCGCTCCGCGGCATTGCGCGGCAGGTCGCGGTGGCGCGGGTTGGTTTTGAGCCATTCCGACACGTGGTCGCCGGCCGACTTGCCGAACACCAGCAGGTCGAGCAGGGAATTGGTGCCCAGGCGGTTGGCCCCGTGCACCGACACGCAGGCGCATTCGCCGATGGCGTACAGGCCGGGCACGGGTTCGCTCGGATTGGCGCCGCGCGGGACCACCACCTGGCCGTAGTAGTTGGTGGGAATGCCGCCCATCTGGTAATGGCAGGTGGGCACCACCGGGATGGGTTCGCGGATGGGGTCCACGTGGGCGAACTTGAGCGCGATTTCGCGGATGCCGGGCAGCCGCTTGTTGATCACGTCGGCGCCCAGGTGGTCGAGCTTGAGCAGCACGTGGTCGCGTTGCGGGCCCACGCCCCGCCCTTCCTTGATTTCCTGGTCCATGGCGCGCGACACCACGTCGCGGCTCGCCAGGTCCTTCATGTTGGGCGCGTAGCGCTCCATGAAGCGTTCGCCGTTGGCGTTGAGCAGGATGCCGCCTTCTCCGCGCACGCCTTCCGTGATCAGCACGCCGGCGCCGGCCACCCCCGTGGGGTGGAACTGCCAGAACTCCATGTCTTCCAGCGGGATGCCGGCGCGCGCGGCCATGCCCAGGCCGTCGCCGGTGTTGATGAAGGCGTTGGTGCTGGACTGGAAGATGCGTCCGGCGCCGCCGGTGGCCAGGATGGTGGCCTTGGACTGGAACGCCATGACTTCGCCGGTTTCCATTTCGAGCGCCACGATGCCCACCACCGCCCCTTCGAAGTCGCGGATCAGGTCGAGCGCCATCCATTCCACGAAAAACTGGCAGCGCGCCCGCACGTTGCGCTGGTACAGGGTGTGCAGCATGGCGTGTCCCGTGCGGTCGGCGGCGGCGCAGGCGCGCTGCACCGGGCGCTCGCCGAAATTCTGGGAGTGGCCGCCGAAGGGGCGCTGGTAAATGGTGCCGTCGGGGTTGCGGTCGAAGGGCATGCCGAAATGCTCGAGTTCGTACACCACTTCGGCGGCCTTGCGGCACATGTATTCGATGGCGTCCTGGTCGCCCAGGTAATCAGAGCCCTTGATGGTGTCGTACATGTGCCACAGCCAGTGGTCTTCCTGCATGTTCCCGAGCGAGGCGCCGATCCCGCCCTGGGCCGCCACCGTGTGGGAACGGGTGGGAAACACCTTGGAGAACACGGCCACGCGGTGGCCCGCTTCGGCAAGCTGGAGCGCGGCCCGCAGTCCGGATCCGCCGCCGCCCACGATGACGGTATCGAATATCTGGCGGGTCAAGGTCATGGTCACACGCTCCAGAGTAGTTGGACCGCCCACAGGGCGTACACGATCAGGGCCAGGATCACCAGCACCTGCAGGAACAGGCGCAGCGCGAACGGCTTCACGTAGTCCATGAAGATGTCCCGCACGCCGACCCAGGCATGGAAGAAGACGGACATGAGGAACAGGAAAGTGGAAATCTTGACCGCGGGATGCGCGAAGGCGGTGCGCCAGTCCTCGTAGGAAGCGGGCGTCGCCGCCAGCACGAACGCCACGAACGCCAGCGTGTACAGCGCCATGACGATGGCCGTGATGCGCTGCAGCAGCCAGTCCCGGAGGCCGTAATGGGCCCCCACCACCACGCGGTTCACCATAGCACCACTCCCGTCATCAGGGTCAGGAACAGGCTCACGCCCAGGACCCAGCGGCTGCTGCTGCGGGCCGCCTCGATGTGCACGCCCTTGTGGATGTCCAGCAGCAGGAAGCGCACGCCGGCGCACAGATGGTGCCAGAAGGACCAGGCGAAGCCCAGCAGCACGAGCTTGCTCAAGGGGTGGGCAAGCACGGCGCACAGCGCCTCGTAGCTTTCGCGCGAACGCAGGGCCTGCTGCAGCACCAGCAGCAGGAGCGGGATGCCGAACAGGAACAGGAGCGCGCCGCTGATGCGGTGCAGGATCGACACCACGCCGGGCAGGGGCAGCCGGATGGTTCGCAGGTCCAGGTTTTTGGGTCGTGATTTGCGCATCGCGAATGCCTCGGCCGCCTCAGCTCATTTCAGTCACGTAGGAAAAGCGTTCGGTATGGCACAGGCCGCGGCGCCATTCCACCGGCCGGTCCCCGTAGGTGAAGGCGACTCGGTCCACCCGAAGCAGCGGCGAACCCGCCTCCACGTGCAGCAGTTCGGCTTCGAACGCGCCGGCCTTCACGGCCTTGATGTGCTCTTCGGCGCGGATCATGGCGATGCCGAAGTGGGTTTCGAAAAAGCTGTAGAGGGAACCGGGGAAATTCCGGACCATGGCTTCGTCCAGCCCCTTGAAATTGGCCGCCGGCACGTGGATTTCGTCGAAAATGCGCGGTACCCCTTCGAAGGACAGCAACCGTTTGATACAAAAAATGCTGGCGCCTGTGCGAAGATCGAGCAATCGGGCGGTCTGTTCCGGAGCGCGCTCGCGCGTCACGGAAAGCAGGCGGCTGGAAGGATATTCGGTGATGCCGTCGTCGCGGGCGATGCGCAGGAAGCGGGTGGAGGAGCGCTCCTGGGAATGGCTGGCCACGAACGTCCCTTTCCCCTGGCGCCGGATCAGGATATTTTCGGCGGCGAGCTCGTCGATGGCCTTGCGCACCGTCCCCTGGCTGACCTTGAAGCGGGCGGCCAGGTCGATTTCGCTCGGAATGGCGTCCCCGGGCCGCCATTCGCCCGCGATCAGGCTTTGGGTGATCAGGATCTTGATCTGATCGTAGAGCGGGCGGAAGCTGGGTGACGTCGGGGTGTTCATGTCATCTCCATGGTGTGGGGAAGTCTAGCATGGGCGCAAAACGTATGTCCACTATGTTATATCTTATATAAGTTATATGTTACTTGACATGGCCAGCCTGAAACCTTAACATCATTCGGGCGGCGGGAAAACAGCCACCCCACCCGAACAAGAAGGAGGCCCCCATGTCAACACCAGCGACCCCCGGTTCGCGCCTGCGGGCAGCCTTGGCGGCGGAACGGCCGCTCCAGGTCGTCGGCGCCATCAACGCCTATACCGCCCGCATGGCCGAAGCCACCGGCTACCGCGCCCTGTACCTGTCGGGCGGCGGCGTGGCCGCGAATTCCCTGGGCATGCCCGACCTCGGCATCAGCACCCTGGACGACGTCCTCACGGACGTGCGCCGCATCACGGACGCCACCGCCCTCCCCCTGCTCGTGGATGCCGACACCGGCTGGGGCGGCGCCTTCAACATCGCCCGCACGGTGCGTTCGCTCGCCAGGGCGGGCGCCGCCGGCCTGCACCTGGAGGACCAGGTGCAAAGCAAGCGCTGCGGACACCGGCCCGGCAAGGCCATCGTGCCCCTCGCGGAAATGGTGGACCGCATCAAGGCCGCCGTGGACGCCCGCACCGACCCCGAATTCGTCATCATGGCGCGCACCGACGCGCTCGCCGTGGAAGGGCTCGACGCCGCGCTGGAACGGGCCCGGGCCTGCGTGGAAGCCGGCGCCGACATGGTCTTTCCGGAAGCGGTCACGGACCTCGCGCTCTACCGCCGCTTCAAGGACGCCGTCCAGGTCCCGATCCTCGCCAACATCACGGAATTCGGCGCGACGCCCCTGTACACGGTCGAGGAGCTTTCCGGCGCCGGCGTGGACCTCGTGCTCTACTGCTGCGGCGCCTACCGCGCCATGAACGCGGCCGCCCTCAAGGTGTACCAGGCCATCCGCCGCGACGGCACCCAGAAGCACGTGCTCGACCTCATGCAGACCCGCGCCGAACTGTACCGATTCCTCGATTACCACGCCTACGAACGAAAACTGGACGAACTCTTTTCACGGGAGGACACCCCATGAGCAGCGACACCCCCAGCGCGACCCCCAAACCCAAGAAGTCCGTGGCCCTGTCCGGGGTCGCCGCCGGCAACACCGGCATCTGCACCGTGGGCCGCAGCGGCAACGACCTGCACTACCGCGGCTACGACATCCACGACCTGGCGCGCCACGCCACCTTCGAGGAAGTGGCCCACCTGCTCATCTACGACCACCTGCCGAGCAGCGCCGAACTGCGCCATTACCGCAGCAAGCTCAAGGCCCTGCGCGGCCTGCCCGACGCGCTCCAGGCCGTGCTGGAACAGATACCGCCGTCGGCCCACCCCATGGACGTGCTGCGCACCGGCTGCTCCATGCTGGGCACCCTGCTGCCGGAAAAGGACGACCACAACCTGGGCGGCGCGCGCGACATCGCCGACCGCCTGATGGCCTCCTTCAGCTCCATGCTGCTCTACTGGTACCACTTCAGCCATTCGGGCGTGTCCATCGAGGTGGAAACCGACGACGACAGCGTGGCCGGCCATTTCCTGCACCTGCTGCACGGCAAGCCGCCTTCCAGGAGCCACGAAAAGTCCCTCGACACTTCGCTCATCCTGTACGCCGAACACGAGTTCAACGCCTCCACCTTCGCCGCCCGCGTCACGGCCGGCACCCTGTCCGACATGTACTCCTGCATCACTTCGGGCATCGGGGCCCTGCGCGGCCCCAAGCACGGCGGCGCCAACGAGGTGGCCATGGACATCATCCGCCGCTACCATTCGGCCGACGAGGCCGAAGCGGACATCCGCCGCCGCATGGCCGCCAAGGAAATCGTGATCGGGTTCGGCCACCCCGTGTACACCATCGGGGACCCGCGCAACCAGATCATCAAGGAGATTTCCCGCAAGCTCTGTTCGGAAGCGGGTTTCCTGACGCTGTTCGACGTTTCCGAACGCATCGAGACGGTCATGTGGGAGGAAAAGAAGATGTTCCCCAACCTCGACTGGTACAGCGCCTCGAGCTACCACATGATGGGCGTGCCCACCCTCCTGTTCACGCCGCTGTTCGTGGTGGCCCGCGTGAGCGGCTGGTCGGCGCACGTGATCGAACAGCGCCTGGACAACAAGATCATCCGCCCGAGCGCCAACTACACCGGGCCCGAACCCCGCACCTTCGTGCCCATTGAAATGCGCTGAGCCGCCAGGAGCCCCCATGTCCGCCCCGATTTCAAACGTCCGTCCCGCGCCCGACCCGGTGCTGGTGGACATCGCGCGTTACGTCGACACGTTCCGCGTCGAATCCCCCGAGGCCTGGAACACGGCCCGCAACTGCCTCATCGACACCCTGGGCTGCGGCCTGGAAGCCCTGTCCTACCCGGCCTGCACCAAGCTCCTGGGCCCCGTGGTGCCGGGCACGGTGGTGCCCCACGGCGCCAAGGTCCCGGGCACCCCGTTCCAGCTCGACCCGGTCCAGGCGGCCTTCAACATCGGCGCCATGATCCGCTGGCTCGACTTCAACGACACCTGGCTTGCCGCGGAATGGGGCCACCCTTCCGACAACCTGGGCGGCATCCTGGCCGTGGCCGACTGGCTCTCGCGCACCCGCGTGGCGGCAGGCAAGGCCCCGCTCCTCATGCGCGACGTGCTGGAAGGCATGGTCAAGGCCCACGAAATCCAGGGCGTGCTGGCGCTGGAAAACAGCTTCAACCGGGTCGGCTTGGACCACGTGGTGCTGGTGAAGGTGGCGTCCACCGCGGTGGTGGCGAAGCTGTTGGGGCTTTCCTTCGACGAGATCGTGGACGCCGTGTCCCTGGCCTGGGTGGATGGCCAGAGCCTGCGCACCTACCGCCACGCGCCCAACACCGGCTCGCGCAAGTCCTGGGCGGCGGGCGACGCCACCAGCCGCGCCGTGCGGCTCGCGCTCATGGTGCAGAAAGGCGAAATGGGCTACCCCTCGGTGCTCACGGCCAAGACCTGGGGCTTCTACGACGTCCTGTTCAAGGGCCAGCCCTTCAGGTTCCAGCGCCCCTACGGCAGCTACGTCATGGAGAACGTGCTGTTCAAGATTTCCTTCCCCGCCGAATTCCACGCCCAGACCGCGGTGGAATGCGCCCTCACGCTCCATCCGCAGGTGAAGAACCGGCTCGCCGACGTGGACAGGATCGTCATCACCACGCACGAGTCGGCCATCCGCATCATCGACAAGAGCGGCCCGCTGCACAATCCGGCCGACCGCGACCACTGCATCCAGTACATGACCGCCGTCGGCCTCCTGTTCGGCCGCCTCACGGCCGCCGACTACGAGGACGAGGTGGCGCGCGACCCGCGCATCGACGCCCTGCGCGCCAAGATGGCCTGCGTCGAGGAGGCCCGCTACAGCCGCGACTACCACGACCCCGACAAGCGTTCCATCGCCAATGCGGTCCAGGTGTTCTTCAAGGACGGCAGCAGCACCGAGCGCGTGGAAGTGGAATACCCCATCGGGCACCGCCGGCGCCGCCAGGAAGGCATTCCGCACCTGGAGGCGAAATTCCGCACCAACCTCGCGCGCCGCTTCCCGGCCCGGCAGCAGCAGGCCATCCTCGCCCTGGCGCTCGACCAGGCGCGACTGGAAGCGACGCCCGTCCACGAGTTCGTGGACCTGTTCGTGATCTGACCGAGACGCTTTTCCTGGAGAGCCCTGCATGAGCCACAACCTGTTCGATTCCCGCAAACCCCTGGCCCTGGCGTCCGGCCAGGGCGCCTACTATTCCGTGCCGGCCCTGGAAGCCGCCGGCGTGGCGCCGGTCTCGCGCCTGCCCGTGTCGCTGCGGGTGGTGCTGGAATCGGTCCTGCGCAACTGCGACGGCCGCCGCATCACGGAAGCGCACGTGCGCGCGCTCGCCAACTGGAAGCCCCGGGCCGCCCGCACCGAGGAGATCCCCTTCGTGGTGGCGCGCGTGGTGCTGCAGGACTTCACCGGCGTGCCGCTGCTCGCGGATCTCGCCGCCATGCGCAGCGTGGCCCGGGGGCTGGGGCGCGACCCCAAGCGCATCGAACCGCTGGTGCCGGTGAACCTGGTGGTGGACCATTCGGTGCAGGTGGACCACTACAATTCGCCCACCGCCCTCGAGCAGAACATGGCGCTCGAGTTCCAGCGCAACCGCGAACGCTACAAGTTCATGAAATGGGGCATGCAGGCCTTTGACACCTTCCGCGTCGTGCCCCCCGGCATCGGCATCGTGCACCAGGTCAACCTGGAGTACCTGGCGCGCGGCGTGCTGCAGAAGGACGGCGTGTACTACCCCGACACCCTGGTGGGCACGGACTCCCACACCACCATGATCAACGGCATCGGCGTGGTGGGCTGGGGCGTGGGCGGCATCGAGGCCGAGGCCGGCATGCTGGGCCAGCCCGTGTACTTCCTCACCCCGGACGTGGTGGGCGTGCACCTCAAGGGGCGTCTCGCGGAAGGCGTGACCGCCACCGACCTCGTGCTCACCGTCACGGAAATGCTGCGCAAGGCCAAGGTGGTGGGCAAGTTCGTGGAATTCTTCGGCGAAGGCGCGAGTTCGCTCGCCCTGCCCGACCGCGCCACCATCGCCAACATGGCGCCCGAATACGGCGCCACCATGGGCTTTTTCCCGGTGGACGACGAAACCGTGGCCTATTTCCGGGCCACCGGCCGCACCGACGCGGAAATCGACGCCTTCGTGAGCTACTGGAAGGCGCAGGGCATGTACGGCATCCCCAAGGCCGGCCAATGCGACTACAGCGAAACCCTGGAGCTCGACCTCGCCACCATCCGGCCTTCCGTGGCGGGCCCCAGGCGGCCCCAGGACCGCATCGCGCTGTCCGCCCTCAAGCAGAAGATGGAAGGGCTGCTCGCGCAGCCGGTGGCCGAAGGCGGCTACGGCAAGCCGGCCGGCAGCCCCGGCACGCGCGTCCCCACGGCCAAGTCCGGCGTGGGGCTGGCCGACGCCGACGTGCTGATCGCCGCCATCACCTCCTGCACCAACACCTCCAACCCCGGCGTGCTGCTGGCCGCCGGCCTGCTCGCCAAGAAGGCCGTGGCGCGCGGCCTCAAGGTGAACCCCTGGGTCAAGACCTCGCTGGCTCCCGGATCGCGCGTGGTCACCGAATACCTGCGCAACGCCGGCCTGCAGGACGCCCTCGACCAGCTGGGCTTCCGCGTGGTGGGCTACGGCTGCACCACCTGCATCGGCAACGCCGGCCCGCTGGACCCCGCGCTCGAGGACACCCTCGTCAGGAACGACCTGGTGGGCTGCGCCGTGCTGTCGGGCAACCGCAACTTCGAAGCGCGCATCCACCCCAACATCCGCGCCAATTTCCTCATGAGCCCGCCGCTGGTGGTGGCCTTCGCCATCGCCGGCCGCGTCACCGTGGACCTCACGCAGGAGCCCCTGGGCCTGGACCCCCAGGGCCGGCCCGTGACCCTCAAGGACGTGTGGCCCACCCAGCAGGAAGTGGCGGCCGTCATGAAGTACGCCACGGACGCCGACACCTACCGCCGCCTCTATGCCGACTTCACCAAGGACAACCCGCTCTGGAACGACATTCCTTCCAGCGCCGGCATGGTGTACGCCTGGGAAGCCTCCACCTACATCGCCGAGCCGCCCTTCTTCAAGGATTTCTCCATGCAGCCGGGCAGCCCTTCGGACATCCGCGGCGCGCGGGCCCTGGGCATCTTCGGCGATTCCATCACCACCGACCACATCAGCCCGGCCGGCTCCATCAAGCCCTCCTCCCCCGCCGGCAAGTACCTGCAGGCGCACGGAGTGGCGGTGGCCGACTTCAACAGCTACGGCTCGCGCCGCGGCAACCACGAAGTCATGATGCGCGGCACCTTCGCCAACGTGCGCATCAAGAACCTGATGGTTCCCGGCACCGAAGGCGGCGTCACCGCGCACCAGCCTTCCGGCGAACAGATGCCCATATACGACGCGGCCATGAAGTACGTGGCCGACGGCGTGCCCACCGTGGTGTTCGCCGGCGAGGAATACGGCACCGGCTCCTCGCGCGACTGGGCCGCCAAGGGCACCCAGCTGCTGGGCGTGAAGGCCGTGGTGGCCCGCAGCTTCGAACGCATCCACCGCAGCAACCTGGTGGGCATGGGCGTGCTGCCCTGCCAGTTCAAGGACGGCGCCACCGTCCAGAGCCTGGGGCTGGACGGCAGCGAAACCTTCGACATCAGCGGCATCGAAGGGGAACTCAAGCCCCAGCAGGACGTGACCCTCACCATCCGCCGCAAGGATGGCTCAAGCCGCGCCGTGCCGCTGCTGCTGCGCATCGACACCCCCATCGAAGTGGATTACTACCGGCATGGCGGCATCCTGCCCTATGTGTTGCGCGACCTCATG
This sequence comes from Pseudomonadota bacterium, assembly GCA_021826025.1. Classification (GTDB taxonomy): domain Bacteria; phylum Pseudomonadota; class Gammaproteobacteria; order Burkholderiales; family Ferrovaceae; genus JAKBAT01. The sequence goes on from JAKBBG010000014.1 coordinate 12,774, forward strand.
TCCGCTTGAACGACTATTGACCAGGAGAATCGATTCATGAAAAAACCCATGCGTGTTGCCGTCACCGGATCCGGCGGACAGATCGGCTACAGCCTGCTGTTCCGCATCGCCAGCGGGGAAATGCTGGGCCCGGACCAGCCCGTCATCCTGCAGCTGTTCGACATCACCCCCTCCCTGCCCGTGGTGCGCGGGGTGGTGATGGAGCTGGACGACTGCGCCTTCCCCCTGCTGCAGGGCGTGGTCGTCACCGACGACGTGCGCGTGGCGTTCAGGGATGCCGACGTGGCCCTGCTGGTGGGCAGCCGTCCGCGCACCAAGGGCATGGAACGCAAGGACCTGCTGGAAATGAACGGGGCCATTTTCACGGAACAGGGGCGTGCCCTGTCGGAGGTGGCAAGCCGCGACGTGAAGGTCCTGGTGGTGGGCAACCCCGCCAACACCAACTGCCTGATCGCCATGAAGAACGCGCCCGGGCTCAAGCCCTCCAACTTCAGCGCCATGATGCGGCTCGACCATAACCGCGCCCTGTCGCAGATCGCCGCCAAGGTGGGCCAGCCCGTGTCCGCCGTGCGCAAGGTCACGGTGTGGGGCAACCATTCCGCCACCCAGTATCCCGACCTGTTCCACGCCGAGGCGGGCGGCAAGCCGGTGGCCGCCCTCATCAACGACCAGGCCTGGGTGGAAAACACCTTCATTCCCACGGTGCAGAAGCGCGGCGCCGCCATCATCGAGGCGCGCGGCCTCTCCTCCGCCGCCTCCGCCGCCAACGCCGCCATGAACCATGTGCGCGACTGGATCCACGGCTCGCCGGCCGGGGACTGGGTCACCATGGGCATTCCCTCCGACGGCAGCTACGGCATTCCGGAAGGGGTGATTTTCGGCTATCCCGTCACCTGCGCCGACGGCCGCTACCGCATCGTACAGGGGCTCGACCTGAGCGATTTCAGCCGGGCCCGGGTCAAGGCCACCCATGCGGAGCTGCTGGAGGAGCGCGGCGCGGTGACCGCCCTGCTGGGCTGAGCCGCACGATCAAAGGGCCGGCCGGGAAACCCGGTCGGCCCTTTTTTTGTTTTTATTGTCCGTTAAACCGTGACGTTGACGTTCTGGCCCACGCGCTCGGAGGTGTGCGGCGGATGCTGCTGCGGCTGGGGATGCTGGGGCACGCCGTTGATGAGGGCGAGCGCCGACTGCGCGTCGTTGGGCTGGGGCGTGCGCGGCGGCGGGGAATTCTGCGCGGCAGAGGACGACGAACCGCCACCCGAAGGCGGGTTCGCATGGCCGCTGCCGGATGCCGGAACGCCTGACAGCGGGCTGCCCTGCGGGGCGGGCGCCGGTGCCGGGTTGCTGGCCGGCGGCGGCGCGTTCTGGGGCGTGTTGCCCGGCGCCGGGCTGCGGAAAGAGAGGGATGCGCCGGCAGCGGAGCCGGAGGGCGCATTGGGGGTGTTCTGGCTTGCAGCGGCGGGCTCGCGCTCATGCACCGGCTGCGCCCGCGGCGGCGGCGGGGTTTGGGACGCGGCCTGCTGGGCGGCCTGGCTGACCTGCCCGTTCTGGGTGTTCGGATGGGTGCGCGTGTAGGCCGACTTGGCCTGCTGCTGGGCGGGGGTGATGGGGGCGTTCGTTCCGATGTTCATGGAAACCTCCCTGACGGGGACGGGGACCTCAGGCCGGCCAGGCGGCCAGGAATTCCTGCCAGTGGCGCCCTTCCAGGGCCGCCACGGTGGCGCGGATGAACGTAAGCTCTTCCTGATACTGCCCGGCGCTCAGCTGGCCTCGCAACAGCTGGAACCGCGTGTACACCAAGTAGGTGTTCAGGACGTCAGTTTCGCAGTAGGCGCGGATGCCGTCAATATCCCCCCCCTGGTAGGCCTGCCAGACCGCGCTGCCGTCCATGCCGAGCTTGCCGGGAAAGCCGATCAGCTTGGCCAGGGCGTCCAGGGGGGCGTTGGCGCGCGCGTTGTAGAGGGCGAGCAGGTCCATGAGGTCGAGGTGGCGGGGGTGGTAGCGCGAAAGGTAGTTGTTCCACTTGAAATCCCGGTCGTCCTCCCCGGTGTCCCAGTAGCGCGCCGCGGTGAGGCCGTGGACCAGGGAACGGTAATGCAGCACCTGGGCATCGAAGCCTTTGCCGTTCCAGGACACGAGCTGGGGCGTGTATTTGTCCACCCCGTCGTAGAAGCGCTGGATGATGCTCGCTTCCGTGTCCTGCGCCGTCCCCAGGGACCAGACCCTGAAGCCGTCGCGGTTGCGCAGCGCGCAGGAAATGGACACCACCCGCTGCAGGTAATGGGGCAGGAAGTCCGACCCGGTCTTCTCGCGCCGTTCCGCGAAGGCGCGCTCGGCCACTTCGGCGTGGGGCGTGGCGGGGTCGAGGTCGTACAGGCGGATGAGTCCGTCGCAGTCCGGGATGGTCTCGATGTCGAAGACCAGCACCGGAATCATGCGGGATAGACACCCGTGGAAAGGTAGCGGTCGCCGCGGTCGCACACCATGTGCACGATGAGGGCGTCGCGCGCGCCCGCGGACACCTGGAGCGCCGCCCAGCAGCCGCCGCCCGAAGAGACTCCGGCGAAGATGCCTTCCTCCTTCGCGAGGCGCCGCATGGTTTCCTCGGCGTCGGGCTGGGTCACTTCCAGGATGCGGTCCACCAGGCTGCGGTCGAAAATCTTGGGCAGGTAGGCCTCGGGCCATTTGCGGATGCCGGGCACGTTGGCCCCTTCCGCCGGATAGACCCCCACCACCTGGATGGCGGGGTTCTGTTCCTTGAGATAGCGGGAAACCCCCATGATGGTGCCGGTGGTGCCCATGGTGGCCACGAAATGGGTGACTTTCCCCCCGGTGTCGCGCCAGATTTCCGGTCCCGTGCTTTCGTAGTGGGCGAGCGGATTGTCCGGATTGTTGAACTGGTCGAGGATCACCCCCTGGCCCGCGTCGCGCATTTTTTCCGCCAGGTCGCGCGCCGCTTCCATGCCCCCTTCCTTGGGCACCAGGACGATTTCCGCGCCCAGGGCGCGCATGGTCTGGCGCCGTTCGATGCTCAGGTGCTCGGGCATGATGAGCACCATGCGGTAGCCGCGCAGGGAGGCGGCGAGCGCGAGCGCGATGCCGGTGTTGCCGCTGGTGGCTTCGATCAGGGTGTCGCCGGGCTTGATGTCGCCGCGCGCTTCAGCGCGCTTCACCATGGACAGGGCCGGACGGTCCTTGACGGAACCGGCCGGGTTGTTGCCTTCCAGCTTGGCGTAAATGCGGTTGGTGGTGGCGCCGGGCAGGCGGCGCAGGGGCACGAGCGGCGTGTCGCCGATGCATTCTTCGATGGTTTTGATCATGATGCGCCGACTCTAGCACAGTTCGGCGCGCCTTCGCACCGTCAGCGCCGCCCGCGCGGGCCCGCAGGAGGTGCGGCCGCTGCCGGCCCCGCGGCCGCCCCGGCCGGACGGTCCGAAATGGACAGCGCGGGGGCGAGCCGCGCCACGGTTTTGGCGCCGAAGCCCTTGACTTTGCGCAGGTCGGCGAGGGAATGAAAGCTGCCGTACTTGGTCCGGTAGGCCAGGATGGCGCGCGCCTTGACCGGCCCGATGCCCCGCACCGTGCGCAGCTGCTGTTCGTCGGCCGTGTTGAGGTCCACCAGGGCCCAGGCCGGAAGGCAGAGGGCCCAGAGGGCCAGGAGGGGGAGGAACAGGCGGCGCAGCAGGGTGGGCATGGCAGTCTCCGGAAGGGGGCATGAAGGAGCCTCCGGAGACCGCCGAGGCGCGCGCTGTCAGCGGATCGTCGCCCCCGTCATGTGCGCCACGTAGCGGGCCACGCCTTCCGTGACGTCCAGGAAAGGTTGGTCGTAACCGGCTTCCCGGAGGCTCTTCATGTCGGCCTCAGTGTAGCTTTGGTATTTTCCCCTGAGCGCTTCGGGAAAGGGGATATATTCGATCATTTTGGCGGCCCGCATTTCCTCCAGGGTGAGTTCGTCCTCGCCCCGGGTGGCCCGGATGGCGTTGATGGTGGCCACCGCCATGTCGTTGAAGGTCTGGCTGCGTCCCGTGCCCAGGTTGAAAATTCCGGAAATTTCGGGGTGCTCGAGAAACCACAGGTTGACCCGCACCACGTCTTCCACCGAAACGAAATCGCGCCGCTGATCGCCGTCGCCGTAGCCGTCGCACCCTTCGAACAGCTTGATGCGTCCCTGCTCCCGGTACTGGTTGAAAAAATGGAACGCCACCGACGCCATGCGCCCCTTGTGCTGCTCGCGCGGGCCGTACACGTTGAAGTAGCGCAGCCCCACGCAGGGCGCCGCCAGGCCCGCGTCCTGGGCGCGCTGGCGGAAATGCTGGTCGAAGGCGAGCTTGGAGTAGCCGTACACGTTGAGCGGCAGTTCGCAGGAAGGCTCTTCCAGGAAACGGGTGTTGGCCCCGTACACGGAGGCGGACGAGGCGTACACCAGCGGGATTTCGTGATCCTGGCAATAGCGGAACAGGCGCGCGGTGTAGCGGTAGTTGTTGTCCATCATGTAACGGCCGTCGTGTTCCATGGTGTCGGAACAGGCGCCCTGGTGCAGCACCGCCTGCACTTCCCCCCGGTCCAGTCCGTCCGATTCCACCAGGGACAGGAATTCGCGCTTGTCCAGGTAGTCGGCGATGGTGCTGTCGGAAAGGTTGCGGAACTTGTCCGCCTTTTCCAGGTTGTCCACGGCGAGGATGTTGGTCACGCCGCGCCGGTTGAGTTCCTTGATGAGGTTGGCGCCGATGAACCCGGCGGCCCCTGTGACGATGATCATCATGGCCTTTCGATCCTGAGTGTCCGTTATAACGACTGCCGCAATTCGTCCCGATGGACCACGGCCGTGCCCAGCTTGCCCACCACGATGCCGGCCGCCCGGTTGGCGAGCCGCACCGCGTCGGCCATGTCGGCGCCGGCGGCGAGCGCCACCCCGAGGGTGGCGATGACCGTGTCGCCGGCCCCGCTCACGTCATACACTTCCTGCGCCCGCGTGGGTTCGTGGGTCACGCGTCCGGGCTGGTAGAGGGTCATCCCTTCCTCGCTGCGGGTCACCAGCAGCGCGTCGAGCTGCAGCTCCGCGCGCATCTTTTCGGCCTTGGCGGCGAGCTCCGTGTCGCTTTTCCACGAGCCGGCCACCTGCCGGAACTCCGACTTGTTGGGCGTGAGCAGGGTGGCGCCGCGGTAGCGCCGGTAGTCTTCGCCCTTGGGGTCCACCAGCACCGGCTTGCCCGCGCGCCGGCACTGCCCGATCATGGACTCGATGTGGCGCAGCCCGCCTTTGCCGTAATCGGACAGGATCACCAGGTCCGCCTGCTCCAGCAGCCCCGGAAAGTCGCTCAGCTTCGAGAGCAGCACTTCGTGGCTGGGCGCCGTCTCGAAATCGATGCGCAGCAGCTGCTGCTGGCGCCCGATCACCCGCAGCTTCACCGTGGTGTCGATGGTGCCGTCGCGGTGCAGCACCGCCTCCACCCCTTCGTCCTTCAGCAGTTCGGACAGCCGGCGTCCCGGCTCGTCGTCGCCCGTGACCGACAGCAGCCGGCAGCGCGCTCCCAGGGCCGCGACGCCGCGCGCCACGTTGGCAGCCCCGCCCGGCCGCTCTTCGGTCCGGCCCACCAGCACCACGGGCACCGGCGCCTCCGGAGAAATGCGGCTCACGTCCCCGAACCAGTAGCGGTCGAGCATGACGTCGCCCACCACCAGCACGCGGGCCCCGGAAAAGCGGTCGAGCAATGCGTCGTTCATGTTCACAACCTTCCGATGCCGTGGTATTCGAGGCCGGCCTGCCGCACCAGGGCGGGCTCGTACAGGTTGCGCCCGTCGTAGATCAGGGGATGGCGCAGGGTCGCCTTGATCTCGTCGAAATCGGGACTGCGGAATTCCTTCCACTCCGTCACGATGGCGAGGGCGTCGGCCCCGGAAAGCGCGTCTTCAGGGGATGCGGCGAAGCGCAGCCCTTGCGGCGCGCTCCCGTAGATGCGCCGGGCTTCGTCCATGGCCACCGGGTCGTAGGCGGCCACGGTGGCGCCGCGCGCACGCAGGCCGTCGATCAGCACGCGCGAAGGGGCTTCCCGCATGTCGTCCGTGTTGGGCTTGAAGGCGAGCCCCCAGACCGCCACATGGCGCCCCGCCAGGTTATCGCCGAAGCGCGCCACGATCTTGTCGAGCAGCACCGACTTCTGGCGCCGGTTCACGCCTTCCACCGACTTGAGGATCTGCAGTTCGAGGCCCTGGTCGGCGGCGGTGTGCATGAGCGCCTGCACGTCCTTGGGAAAACAGGAGCCGCCGTAGCCGCAGCCGGGATAGAGGAACTGGTAGCCGATGCGCGGGTCGGAACCGATGCCCTGGCGCACCCGCTCGATGTCGGCCCCCAGGCGCTCGGCCAGGAGCGCAAGTTCGTTCATGAAGGAAATGCGGGTGGCCAGCATGGCGTTGGCGGCGTATTTGGTGAGTTCCGCCGACTTCACGTCCATCAGGATGAGGCGCTCGTGGTTGCGCTGGAACGGCGCGTAGAGCGCGCGCATCACGTCGATGGCATGGGGGTCGTCGGCCCCCACCACGATGCGGTCGGGGCGCATGAAGTCGTCCACCGCCGCGCCCTCCTTCAGGAATTCCGGGTTGGACACGACGCTGAAGGACAGCGCGAGGCCGCGCGCGGCGAGCTCCTCGCGGATGGCGGCGCGCACCTTGTCGGCCGTGCCCACCGGCACCGTGGACTTGTCCACCACCACCTTGGCGCCCGTCATGTGGCGCCCGATGCTGCGGGCCGCGGCCACCACGTGCTGCAGGTCGGCCGACCCGTCTTCGTCCGGCGGCGTGCCCACCGCGATGAACTGCACCTGCCCGTAGGCGACGCTTTCCGCCACGTCCGTGGTGAAGGACAGCCGTCCTGCCGCCACGTTGCGCTGGACCATGGCCTCCAGGCCGGGTTCGTAGATGGGAATGCCGCCGTTCCTGAGGATTTCGATCTTGCGCGGGTCCACGTCCAGGCACAGCACATGGTTGCCCACTTCGGCGAGACAGGCGCCGCTCACCAGGCCCACATAGCCGGTGCCGATGATGGAAATTTTCATGTTTGCGTGAGGGTTGAAAGGGAATGGTTGATGTCCGCAAGCGTCTTGAGCGGGTCGGCGCTTTGCGTGATGGGGCGGCCGATCACCAGGTAGTCGGCGCCGGCGGCGACGGCCGATTCCGGCGTCACGATGCGCACCTGGTCATCCTTCGCGGCGCCGGGAAGGCGGATGCCGGGCGTCACCAGCAGGAACGGCTTCGGCAGCGCGTCGCGCAGCAGCCGGGCTTCGGCCGCGGAGGACACCACGCCGTCCAGGCCGCATTCGCGCGCGAGGGTGGCGAGGCGCAGCACCGCGAGCGGCACGGGGCCCGCCATCCCCACCCGTTCCAGGTCGGTCTCGGACAGGCTCGTGAGCACGGTGATGGCGACCAGCTTGGGCCGCGCGGCCCCCGCCCCTTCGAGCGCTTCGCGCGCCGCCTCGAGCATGGCCGGTCCGCCGCTCGCGTGCACGTCCAGCATCCACACGCCCAGCCCCGCGGCCACCCGGCAGGCGGCCGCCACGGTGTTGGGAATGTCGTGGTACTTGAGGTCGAGGAACACCGAATGGCCGCGCCGGACCAGGTAGTCCACCAGGGCGGGTCCGGCTGCCGTGAACAGCTCCTTGCCCACCTTGACCCGGCACAGCGCCGGGTCGAGCCGGTCCGCCAGGGCGCGCGCGGCGTCGGCGCTCGGGGCGTCCAGGGCGACGATGACCGGGCGATCCGTCACATGCCGCCCCTTTGCGCGGCCGGGCCCGCTTCCCCTTCGGCGTTGCGGCGCGGCGGATAGGTGTCCCAGCCGCCGCAGGCCGGGCAATGCCAGTGGAAGGAGCGCGCCTTGAAGCCGCATTTGCTGCACTGGAACAGCGACAGCCGGCTGCTGTGGGCATGCACCAGGTCGCGCATGAGCTGGAAATCCGACCGCTGGTCGGGCGCCACCTGGGCGAGCTGGGCTTCCAGGAACTTGTCGAGCGCCCCGAGCGAGGGGTTGCGGTGCAGTTCCTCCCGCACCAGCCGCAGGGCGCTGTCCGGGCCTTCCTCTTCCAGCGTGGCCTGGAACGTCACGCCCAGCAGGTCGAGCGCCGGATAGCGCTGCAGCCAGCCGGCGAGCAGCGTGAGCGCTTCGGGCATGCGGCCCAGCACGCGCATGGAGTCGATCAGGGGCTGGGCGATCAGGAACAGGTATTCCGGCGCCTGGCTCTCGATGCGCTTCCAGATCTCCACCGCCTCTTCGTGGCGCCCTTCCCGCTGGGCCCAGCCGCCCAGCATGACGTTCGCGCGCACGCATTTGCGGTGCGCCTCGAGGGCGGCGGCGATCTGGGCGCGCGCCTCCTCCAGGCGGGAATGGCTGTATTCGCGGGCGGCCAGTTCGCAGTGGAAATTGGCGACTTCGGAACGCAGGCTGTCGCCGGTCGCCTTTTCCAGGTCTTCCGCCGCCCCGATGGCTTTCAGCCAATCCTTTTCGGTCACGTAGATGTCGAGCAGGTTGCGCAGCGCCGCTTCGAAATAGTCGGTCTTGCGCAGGTCCTGGAACAGCGCTTCGGCCCGGTCGAGGATCCCGGCCTTGAGGTAATCCTGGGCCAGCTCGTACAGGGCCGCCGTGCGCTGTTCGCTGCTCAGGTCGGTGCGCTCCACCAGGGTCTGGTGCATGCGCGTGGCGCGGTCCACTTCGCCGCGGCGCCGGAACAGACTGCCCAGGGCGAAATGCAGTTCGATGGTCTGCTGTTCGGCCCGCGCCACTTCGATGAAGGCTTCGATGGCCTTGTCGGGCTGCTCGTTCAGCAGGAAATTGAGCCCCTTGAAATAGGAGGCCGGCAAGGTGCGCGACTCCGTCAGCAGGTGGCGGATGTCGACGCGGGCGGCGAGCCACCCCAGCCCGAAAAATATGGGAAGGGCCAGCAGCCAGTACGCCTGGAAATCCATAGGCTTCAAATCGGCAGTTCCATGAAGGGGCCGCCCTTACACCACGTCCACATGGCCGGCCGTGGCCGTGTCCGCGATGGGGGAGGCGCTCTGGGCTTCAGCCGCGCTCTTGTCCAGGCGCCGCAACTCCCGGCGCAGGGCCTGCAGTTCGCGCCGCTGGCGGAACAGGGTGCTCATGGAGGCGAGCAGGCCGATGATCACGCCCAGCACGGTGAAGGCGAGCAGGATCACCACGAGGGGCTCCTGCCACTGGTAACCCAGGAAGTAATTGAGGGTGACGGGCTCCAGGTTCTTGACCGCAAAACCCAGCAGGAGCACGAAAATGAGGATGCGCACCAGCCACTTGAGGTAAACCATCCGATCATCCTTGCGAAACGGCGGGCGCAGGGCGCCCGCCGGTTTTCAGCGATCCGAAGGCGTTTCCGGAGCCGCGTTCTTGGGAAAGTCGACCCGGTCGCGCAACTCCTTGCCGGCCTTGAAATGGGGCACGTACTTTTCGGGCACGCGCACCTTTTCGCCGGTTTTGGGGTTGCGCCCCAGGCGGGGGGGCCGATGGTTCAGTCCGAAACTGCCAAAGCCGCGGATCTCGATGCGTTCCCCGGACACCAGGCTGTGGCTCATGGCGTCCAGGATCGTTTTCACCGCAAGTTCCGTGTCCTTGGCCACGAGCTGGGTATAGCGGCTCGACAGCAGGCTGATGAGTTCGGACTTGGTCATGGATCCCCCCTGTTCTCTCCCTTAACCCTGGCCGCCGGAACCGGGCTGGCCGAGCTTGGCCTTGAGCAACGCGCCCAGGCTCGTGGTGCCCGCGTTGGCGGGCGCTTCCGCGGCCACCCGCTGCATGGCGGCATTTTCTTCCACCGCGTCGCGGGCCTTGACGGACAGGTTGATGGTGCGGTTCTTGCGATCGATGTTGAGCACCACCGCTTCCACGCTGTCCCCTTCGTTGAGGTGGGTGCGCAGGTCTTCCACGCGGTCGCGCGACACTTCGGAAGCGCGCAGGTAGCCTTCGATGTCGTCGCCCAGGTCGATCACGGCACCCTTGGCGTCCAGCGACTTGACCTTGCCTTTCACGAGGGAGCCCTTGTCATGGCTTGCCGTGAAATTGGTGAACGGGTCGCCCGAAAGCTGCTTGATGCCGAGCGAAATGCGTTCCCGTTCCACGTCGATGGACAGGATCATGGCTTCCACTTCGTCGCCCTTCTTGTAGTTGTGCACCGCCTCTTCGCCCGCCTGGTTCCAGGACAGGTCGGACAGGTGCACCAGGCCGTCGATGCCGCCCGGCAGCCCGATGAAGACGCCGAAGTCGGTGATGGACTTGATCTGGCCGCGCACGCGGTCGTTCTTGTGGTAGTTCATGGAGAACTCTTCCCACGGATTGGCGCGGCACTGCTTCATGCCAAGCGAGATCCGGCGGCGTTCCTCGTCGATTTCCAGGATCATCACTTCCACTTCGTCGCCCAGCTGCACCACCTTGGAGGGATGGACGTTCTTGTTGGTCCAGTCCATTTCCGACACGTGCACCAGGCCTTCGATGCCCTGCTCGATTTCCACGAACGCGCCATAGTCGGTCAGGTTGGTGACCTTGCCGAACAGGCGGGTGCGTTCGGGATAGCGGCGCGCCAGGCCCACCCAGGGGTCTTCGCCCAGCTGCTTGAGCCCGAGGGAGACGCGGTTCTTTTCCTGGTCGAACTTGAGCACCTTGGCTTCCACTTCGTCGCCCACGTTGAGCACTTCGGACGGATGCTTGACGCGGCGCCAGGCCAGGTCGGTGATGTGCAGCAGGCCGTCGATGCCGCCCAGGTCCACGAACGCGCCGTAGTCGGTGATGTTCTTGACGATGCCTTTCACCACCGCGCCTTCCTTGAGGTTTTCAAGCAGGGTCTGGCGGTCGGCACCCTGGGTCGCTTCCATCACGGCGCGACGGGACACCACCACGTTGTTGCGCTTGCGGTCGAGCTTGATGACCTTGAACTCCATTTCCTTGCCTTCGAAAGGCGTGGTGTCCTTGATCGGGCGCACGTCCACGAGCGAGCCGGGCAGGAAGGCGCGGATGCCGTTCACCATGACGGTGAGGCCGCCTTTCACTTTGCCCGTGACCACGCCTTGCACCAGCGTGCCCTTGGCGAGCGCGTCGTCCAGGTCGAGCCAGGCCGCGAGCCGCTTCGCCTTTTCCCGGGACAGGCGCGTGGAGCCGTAGCCGTCTTCCAGGGCGTCGATCGCGACTTTGACGAAATCGCCCACCTGGACTTCCAGTTCGCCGCGATCGTTCTTGAATTCTTCGATGGGAATCAGGCTTTCGGACTTGAGGCCCGCGTTCACCACCACCATGTTGGCGTCGATGCCGACCACTTCGGCCGTGATCACTTCGCCGGAGCGCATTTCCTGATGCGTGAGGCTTTCCTCGAAGAGGCTGGCAAAGCTCTCGAGGGAGGCCGTTGACTGCTGTGCTGTACTCATGTTGACTACCTTCGTTTCGGTTCCTTCGCCCGCCGCGATGCGGGGTCTGTTGAAAAAGGAAGCTCCGCCGGCGCCTTGCCGTCATGCCCTGAATCGCGCAGGGCCGACTGCCGTCGGGGGGCGGCCCTCAGGCCGCCGTCTTCCGCTCCAAAATCAGGACGGGGCCGCCGCTGCTGCCGCATACCAGGCGAGCACCCGGGCCACCGCTTGTTCGATGGTCAGGTGCGTGGTATCCAGCAGCAAGGCGCTTCCCTGCTGCAAAGGCGCCACGGCCCGGGAAGCGTCCCTGGCGTCGCGCGCTTCGATGTCCCGCAAAAGGACCTGCATGTTAGCAGGTATTCCCTTATTCATCAACTGGTTATAACGCCGCTCCGCGCGCACGGGCACGCTCGCGGTCAAAAACACCTTGAGCGCGGCATCGGGAAACACCACCGACCCCATGTCGCGCCCGTCGGCCACGAGGCCGGGGGGCTGCCGGAACGCGCGCTGGCGCAGCAGCAGGCCGGCCCGCACCGCCGGCACGGCCGCCACCAGGGAAGCGTCCCGGCTGCATGCCTCGCTCCGGATGTCTTCGGTAACCACCTGTTCTTCAAGGTAAATATCTCCGGCGTCAAAACGCACCGGAAGGGCGGCCGCCAGCGGCCCGAGGGCGCCGGCGTCTTCCAGGCCCACGCCGGCCCGCTGCGCCGCCAGCGCCGTGACCCGGTATAGGGCGCCGCTGTCGAGGTAGTGGAACCCCAGCCGGCCCGCCACGCGCTCGGCCACCGTCCCCTTGCCGGAGGCGGACGGGCCGTCGATGGCGATGACCGGGATCATGCGGTTTCGAGCTGGAGGCCCGCCCGGGCCGCGAGCGCCGCGAAGCCGGGAAAGGAGGTGGCCACGTTGGCGCATTCGCGGATGGTGAGCGGGGCGCCGGCGCGCAGGGCCGCCATGGCGAAGCTCATGGCGATGCGGTGGTCGCCCCGGCTCTCGATGACGCCCCCGCCGTAGGGCCGGCCGCCTTCGATCACCATGCCGTCCGGCGTGGGCTGCGCATCGATGCCGAGCGCCTGCAGGCCGTCGGCCATGACCTGGATGCGATCGCTTTCCTTCACCCGCAGCTCCTCAGCGCCCGTCACCACGGTCCGTCCCTGGGCGTTGGCCGCCGCCACGAACAGGGCGGGAAATTCGTCGATGGCGAGCGCCACCAGGGATTCCGGCACCGCGATGCCGCGCAGCGGGGCGTGGCGCACCCGGATGTCGGCCACCGGCTCGCCGCCCGCCAGGCGCTCGTTGTGCAGGGTGAGGTCGGCGCCCATGAGCTTCAGGATGTCGATGATGCCGGTGCGGGTGGGGTTGATCCCCACCCCGGTCAGGGTCAGGTCGGAGCCGGGCGCGATGGCCGCACCCACCATGAAGAACGCCGCCGAGGAAATGTCCGCCGGCACCTCGATGGGCGTGGCCGTGAGTTCGCCCTGGCCGCGCAGGCGGGCCGTGGCCCCTTCGCGCGCCACCGGGTAGCCGAAGGCGGCCAGCATGCGCTCGGTGTGGTCGCGCGTGGGTTCGGGTTCGGTGACCGAGGTTTCGCCCACGGCATAGAGTCCCGCCAGCAGGACGGCGGATTTCACCTGGGCGCTCGCCACCGGCAGGTCGTAGTGGATGCCGTGCAGCGGCGGCGAGGGCAGGATGCGCAGCGGCGGCAGGCCGCCCGCCTCGGTTTCGATGCGCGCCCCCATGCGGGACAGGGGCTGCGCCACGCGGCCCATGGGGCGGCGGCGCAGGCTGTCGTCCCCGGTGAGGGTCGCCGCGAATCCCTGGCCTGCCAGCAGGCCCGCGAGCAGGCGCATGGAGGTGCCGGAGTTGCCGCAGTCGAGCGGCCGTCCGGGCGCCTTGAGGCCGTTCTTGCCCACCCCGTGCACCCGCACCCGGCCCTGTTCCGGCCCGTCGATGCGCACGCCCATGGCGCGAAAGGCGTTCATGGTGGCGAGCGCGTCCTCGCCTTCCAGGAAGCCCGAAATTTCCGTCACGCCCCGGGCGATGGCGCCCAGCATGATGGCGCGGTGGGAAATGGATTTGTCGCCGGGAACCCGCAAGGTTCCCTGCAGCGCCCCGCCGGGGCGCACGTGGTAAGTGTGGTCCATGGGTCTACTCGGGCGGTTCGTTCCAGTTGCGCCGCGCTTCCCGCGCCAGCCGGAAAAAGGTTTCCAGGGCGGCGCCGTCCTCGCGCGCCAGCAGGTCGGCCAGGCGGTCCAGCTGGTCGCGGTAGCGGGCGATTTCGAGCAGCAGCACGTCGCGGTTGGCGAGGCTGATGTCGCGCCACATTTCCGGGCTGCTCGCGGCGATGCGCGTGAAATCCCGGAAGCCGCCCGCAGCGAAGCGGAAGAACGTGTCCGCGTCCACGCGCGAGGCGATGTCGTGCACCAGGGCGAAGCTCAGCAGGTGCGGCAGGTGGCTCACCACGCCGAAAATGGCGTCGTGGCGCGCCACCGACATCTCCTCCACGTGCGCGCCGCAGGCCTCCCAGCATTTGCGCATGATGTCGCGCGGCAGTTCGTCGCTGCCTTCCGCGGGCGTGAGCACCACGGAGTGGTCGTGGAACAGGTCGGCGCGGGCGGCGCGCACGCCGCTGTGTTCGGAGCCGGCGATGGGATGGCCCGGCACGAACCGTTCGAAGGCGGGCCCCAGGGCCGCGCGCGCGGCGCGCACCACGGACGCCTTGGTGCTGCCCACGTCGGTGATGATGGCCGTGGGGCTCAGGGCCGGCGCCGCCGCTTCCAGCACGTCCCCGACCTGCCCCACCGGCACCGCCACCAGCACCACGTCGGCCTCGCGCACGGCCGCGGCGACGTCGTGCGCGACCGTGTCCACCACGCCCAGGTGGCGGGCGGCCGCAAGGTTCACTTCGTCGCGGTCGTAGCCCACGATGCGGATTTCCCCGACCGCCTCGCGCAGGGCGAGCGCGAAGGAGCCGCCGATGAGGCCGACCCCGATGACGGCGAGGCGGCGCGGCGGTTTGCTGAAATCGTCCGTCATGGCCTAGGCGGCCTCGGCGAGCGCGCGCTCGAGGGCGGCGAGGCAGGCGGCGTTCTCTTCCGGCAGGCCCACCGTCACGCGCAGGTGGCGCGGCATGCGGTAGCCCGCCACCGGCCGCACGATGAGGCCCTGGCGCAGCAGGGACTGGTAGATGCGGGCGGCCTCCCCCACTTCCACCGACAGGAAATTGCCGTAGGAGGGAATGAAGGGCAGTCCCAGGCGGCGGAAGCCCTGGGCGAGCTGTTCGAGTCCGGCCGCATTGAGCTGCCGCGTGCGTTCCAGGAAAGGCTCGTCCTCCAGGGCGGCGCGTGCCGCCGCCAGGGCGAGCGAGCTCACGTTGAAGGGCTGGCGCACGCGGTTCATGAGGTCGGTCACGGCGGGCCGGGCCAGCCCGAAGCCCACGCGCAGGCCGGCAAGCCCGTAAGCCTTGGAAAAGGTCCGGGAAATGAGGAGGTTGGGCAGCAGGGACAGCCAGGCCACGGCGTCGTAGCGCTGCCCGGGCCCGAGGTATTCGGTGTAGGCCTCGTCCAGCACGATCAGCACGTGGGGCGGCACGCGCCGCAGGGCGGCCAGCAGTTCCGGCCCGTGGATCAGGGTGCCGGTGGGATTGTTGGGATTGGCCACGAACAGGATGCGGGTGTCCGGCCGGATCGCGCCCGTCAGGGCGTCCAGGTCGTGGGCAAAGGCGCGCGCCGGCACTTCGATGCCGGCCGCCCCCACCGCCTGGGTCACCAGGGGGTAGACCGCGAAGGCGTGTTCGGAAAACACCGCCGACGTGCCGGGGCCCAGGAACGTGCGGGCCGCGAGTTCCAGCACGTCGTTGGATCCGTTGCCCAGCACCACGTGCTCGCGCGTGAGCGCGAAGCGCTCGGCGAGCGCGCTTTTGAGTTCGAACCCGTTGCCGTCCGGATAGAGCGCGAGGTCCGGCAGCGCCTCACGGATGGCCTGCAGCGCCCGGGGGCTCGGCCCCAGGGGGTTTTCGTTGGAGGCGAGCTTGATGATGCGCGACAGGCCAAGCTCCCGCTGCAGTTCGGAAATGGGCTTGCCCGGCTGATAGGGCGCTATGCCCCGGATATGGCCGGGGACGAGTTCGCACAGGTCGGTCATAGGACGGCGGCCGGGTAGCACCCCAGCACTTTGCAGTAGGAGGCTTTTTCCTCGATTTCTCGGATCGCTTCCGCCACGGGGCCGTCGCTGCAATGCCCTTCCATGTCCACGAAAAACACGTATTCCCACAGGGCCGTGCGCGAAGGCCGGGACTCGAGGCGCGTCAGGCTCACGCCGTGCTGCGCGAGCGGGGTGAGCAGCTCGTGGATGGCGCCGGGCCGGTTGCGGGTGGCGAGCACCAGGGACGTTTTGTCTTGGCCCGAAGGTCCGGGGATTTCCGGCCCCAGCACGAGGAAGCGGGTGGTGTTGGTGGCTTCGTCCTCGATGTCGGCGGAAAGCACCCGCAGGCCGTAGCGCTCGCCCGCGAGTTCGCCCGCGATGGCGGCCGCGTCGGCGGATTCGGCGGCCAGGCGCGCCGCTTCCGCGTTGCTGGCCACCGCCACGCGTTCCGCCTGCGGCAGGTTGGCGTTGAGCCAGTGCTGGCACTGGCCCAGGGACTGGCTGTGGGAAAACACGCGCCGCACGTCCTTGAGGTGCGCGACACCCGGAGGGGAGAGCAGCTGGTGGCGGATGCGCAGCTGGATTTCGCCGCACACCTTGAGCGGCGTTTCGACCATGAGGTCGAGCGTGCGCCCCACCGCCCCTTCCGTGGAGTTTTCCACGGGCACCACGGCGAAATCCGAGCGGCCCGTTTCCGCCGCGCGGAACACGTCTTCCAGGGAGGCGCAGCCCAGGGTTTTGGCCGCATGGCCGAAGTGGCGCACGGCCGCCGCTTCCGAATAGGTGCCGGAAGGGCCCAGGCAGGCCACGCTGATGGGGCGCTCGAAGGCGAGGCAGGCGGACATGATTTCGCGGAACAGGAACGCCACCGTGTCGCCCGAAAGGGGCCCGGGATTGCGCTCGCGCACGCCCCGCAGCACCTGCGCTTCGCGCTCCGGACGGTACAGGACGCCGGTCTTGAGCTGCCCGATGTCCCCCGCGGCGCGGGCGCGCGCGTTGATCAGGCCCAGGATTTCAAGATCGATGCGATCGATCTCCTGGCGCAGCGATTGCAGCGTTTTTTCCGGTTTCTGGTCGTCAGCCATAGCGGCGCTCGAAATCTGCCATGAAGGTTGTCAGCGCGTTCACGCCTTCCACTGGCATTGCATTGTAGATGGATGCGCGCATCCCGCCTACCACCCGGTGCCCGCGCAGCTGGTGCAGCCCGTGCCGGTCGGCCTCCTTGAGGAAGGTTTCGTCCAGGGAAGGCTCGCGCAGGTGGAACGGCACGTTCATGCGCGAACGGTCTTCGCGCTTGACCTGGGTGCGGTAGAACTCGCTGCGGTCGAGAAAATCGTACAGCAGGGCCGACTTCTCGAGGTTGCGCCGCTCCATGGCGGCAAGCCCGCCCTGGCGCTTGATCCACTGGAACACCAGGCCCGCCACCCAGATGGTGAAGGTGGGCGGCGTGTTGAGCATGGAATGGGCATGGGCCTGGCTGTGGTAGTCCATGAGGAAAGGCGTGCCGGGGGCGGCGGGCTTGAGCAGGTCGTCCCGGACGATGGCGATGCTCAGTCCCGCCGGGCCGATGTTTTTCTGCGCCCCCGCGTAAATGAGGCCGAAGCGCGACACGTCCACGGGCCGCGACAGGAAATGGGAGGACATGTCCACCACCAGGGGAACGCTGCCCACGTCGGGAATCCAGAAAAACTCCAGCCCGTCGATGGTTTCGTTGGAACAGTAGTGGACGTAGGCGGCCTTGGGGTCGAGGCGCCAGTCGGACTGGTCGGGAATGGCGCAGAACCGGTCGATGCGGTTGGACGCCGCGATGTTGACGTTGCAGTAGCGGCGCCCTTCCTCGATGGCGCGGTAGGACCAGTAGCCGGTTTCGATGTAGTCGGCCCGCGTGTTGCCCTGCAGCAGGTTGAGGGGAATCATGTCCCAGTGGGCGCTCGCCCCTTCCTGGCAGAACACGATGCGGTAGTGGTCGGGAATGGCGAGCAGTTCGCGCAGGTCGACTTCGGCCTGGGACAGGATGCCCGCGAACTCCGGGCCGCGGTGGCTCAGTTCCATGACCGACATGCCGGTGCCGCGCCAGTCGGGCAATTCCTGCTGCACCTGGTAAATGACTTCCGAGGGGAGCGTCGCGGGCCCCGCCGAGAAATTGAACGATCGCATGGGGTCCTTCAGGCGTCCTGGGGTTCGGATTCGGCTTCGGCGTCGGACTCCGATTCGTCGATGCGGCTTAAGGACACCAGCGTTTCCCCGGCGTCCAGGGCGATCAGCGTGACGCCCTGGGTGGCGCGGCTCATTTCGCGGATTTCCTGGACCCGGGTGCGGATCAGCACGCCGCCCGTGGTGATGAGCATGAGCTCGTCGTCGGCGTCCACGAGGGCGGCGCTCACCACGCGGCCGTTGCGCGCGCTGGTCTGGATCGCGATGATGCCCTGCCCGCCCCGGCCGTGGCGCGTGTATTCGGAAATGGGGGTGCGCTTGCCGTAGCCGTTTTCGGTGGCCGTGAGCACCGACTGGGATTCGTTCTCCGCCACCAGCATGGCGATCACCCGCTGCCCTTCGGGCAGGCGCATGCCGCGCACGCCGCGGGCCGTGCGGCCCATGGGACGCACGTCGTCTTCCGCGAAGCGGATGGCCTTGCCTTCGTCGGAAAACAGCATCACGTCGTGCTGGCCGTCCGTGATGGCCACGCCCACCAGGTAGTCGTCCGGGTCGAGGTCCACCGCGATGATGCCGGCCGCGCGCGGACGGGAGAAGTCGGTGAGCGGGGTTTTCTTGACCGTGCCGAAGGCCGTGGCCATGAACACGTAATGCTGGTCGTCGAACTCCTTGACGGGCAGGATGGCGTTGATCTTCTCGCCCTCCTCCAGCTGCAGCAGGTTGACGATGGGCTTGCCGCGGCTCGTGCGGTTGCCCGCCGGGACGTTGAACACCCGCAGCCAGTACACGCGGCCCAGGCTCGAGAAGCACAGGATGTGGTCGTGGGTGTTGGCCACGAACAGGCGTTCGATGAAATCGTCTTCCTTGGTGGCGGCGGCCTGCTTGCCGCGCCCGCCGCGGCGCTGGGCGCGATAGTCGGCCACCGGCTGGGACTTGACGTAGCCGCCGTGGGACAGGGTCACCACCACTTCCTCGGGCGTGATCAGGTCCTCGTAGTCCAGGTCTTCGGCGTTGACCACGATTTCGCTGCGGCGCACGTCGCCGAAGGCGTCCTTGATGGCGGCGAGCTCTTCGGAAATGATGCGGGTGATGCGTTCCGGGTGGGCCAGGATGTCGAGCAGGTCGGCGATGCGTGCCATCACGTCGCGGTATTCGTCGCGGATCTTGTCCTGTTCGAGCCCCGTGAGCCGCTGCAGCTGCATTTCCAGGATGGCCACGGCCTGGGTTTCCGACAGGCGGTAGCCGTCCGCCTGCTGGCCGTAGAAGGCCGGCAGGCCGGCCGGGCGGGACGCGTTTTCGGGGGCGCGCGCGAGCATGTCGGCCACCAGTTCGGAGTTCCAGGAGCGCGCCATGAGGGCTTCGCGGGCCACCGCTCGGGTGGCCGAAGCCTTGATCAGGGCGATGATTTCGTCCACGTTGGAAAGGGCCACGGCGAGCCCTTCCAGGATGTGGGCCCGTTCGCGCGCCCGGCCCAGGTCGAACACCGTGCGCCGCGTCACCACTTCGCGCCGGTGGCGCAGGAAGGCTTCGAGGAACTGCTTGAGGTTGAGCAGGCGCGGCTGGTTGTCCACCAGCGCCACCATGTTCATGCCGAAGGATTCCTGCAGCTGGGTCTGCTTGAACAGGTTGTTGAGCACCACCTCCGGCAGTTCGCCGCGCTTGAGCTCGATCACGATGCGCATGCCCGACTTGTCGGACTCGTCGCGCAGGTCGGAAATGCCGTCGATGCGCTTTTCGCGCACCAGCTCGGCGATTTTCATGATGAGGT
>JAKBBG010000076.1 GCA_021826025.1 Pseudomonadota bacterium
GCAGATGGCCCTGGATCGTCGTGTCGGCGCGATTCAGGATCAT
This sequence comes from Pseudomonadota bacterium, assembly GCA_021826025.1. Lineage (GTDB taxonomy): Bacteria > Pseudomonadota > Gammaproteobacteria > Burkholderiales > Ferrovaceae > JAKBAT01. The sequence continues at coordinate 44 of JAKBBG010000076.1, forward strand.
GATCTTGAGCGTTTCCATCTGGTGGACCACCAGACGAATGCGTGTGTTGAGCCTGTTGAAGAAAATCAGTCCGACCATGGCCACCACCAACCCGGAAGCTGTCGCAAGCAAGGCTTCCGCAATGCCGGAAGTCACTTCCGCGGCGGCGTCCTGCCCCGATCCCAGCACGCTGAACGCATTGAACATGCCGAGAATTGTGCCAAACAGGCCCAGCAACGGGGCCAGGGTGATGATCGTGTCCAGCATCCAGAGCGATCGGTCGAGCTTCGGCACTTCATGCATCACCGCCTCTTCCAGGGTGCTGTCCATGGACTCCCGGTCGGCCCGGGCGGCAGGCTGGGTGCCGGTGACGGCGTCGATCAGCTGCCGGTGGGGCAATTTGGGGTACTTGTGGAAAATGTCCGTCAGGCCGGCATGGCTTTCGGCACTGCGGGATTTCAGGAGCCTGATGAGCTGTTCCCCGGCTTCGAGCATGTTGGAAAGGTAGCGGCTGCGCTCGATGATCACGGTCAGGGCGAGTGTCAGCAGAATCAGCATCAGGTACAGGGTTCCGCCGGAATCGTTCGCGATATCAATCAGATGGGGAAGGTTCATGGTCATGTGTCCAAACGGGTCGAGCGCATTATGGGCGGCCCCTGTTGCAGGAACATGACGGACATCGATTGATTGCAGGACGATGCAAGTTGTCAAGGCAGTCCTACATCAGATAGTCTTATAGGTTTTCCTCACCCTGACGCCCCTTTTGGAGCACCACATGCCTTTCTTCAGCCAGAACCCGGCCACCGAAGCCTTCCTCGGCGAATTTCCCTCGATCGGCGGCCCTGCCCTCCAGGCGGCACTGGGTTTGGCCAACGAGGCCCAGAAAGCCTGGCGCGAGGTGCCCCTGCCCGAACGCGCCGCAGCGTTGCGGCGCCTGGGTGAAATCCTGCTTGCGCAGCGGGACCCGCTGGCCCGGCTGATCAGCGAGGAAATGGGGAAAGTGCTGCGGGAAGCCAGGGCTGAAATCGAGAAGTGCGCGAAACTCTGCGAATACTATGCCGCTGAAGGCGCGTCACTGCTTGCGCCCGAACCTGCCCCCATCACCGGCAGCCGCGCCTACGTGGCCTACCAGCCCCTTGGGGTGGTGCTGGGGGTGATGCCCTGGAATTTCCCCTTCTGGCAGGTGCTCCGCTTTGCCGTCCCTGCACTCATGGCCGGAAACGGCGCCGCATTCAAGCAGGCCCCCAACGTGCCGCGCTGTGCGCTCGCCCTGGAATCCCTGGCGCTCCAGGCCGGATTGCCCCCGCATCTGCTGACCAACCTGTTTATCGAAGATGCCCTGGTGGCAGACGCCATCGCAAGTTCCCAGGTCCATGCGGTGACCGTCACGGGTTCGGAGCGGGCCGGAAGGACGGTGGCCGCCCTGGCGGGGGCACACCTCAAAAAGTGCATTCTGGAACTGGGCGGCTCGGACCCTTTCGTCGTCCTGTCTGACGCCGATCTGGACTGGACGGTCCGCCAAGCCGTCAAATCCCGCTTCATGAATTGCGGCCAGGCCTGCATCGCGGCCAAGCGGTTCATCCTGGTGCCGGAAATCGCCGATGCCTTTGTCCGGAAATTTGTGGAACAGGTTGCCGCCCTCAAAACCGGGGACCCCTTTGATCCCGCCACTTCCGTCGGCCCGCTCGCCCGACGCGATTTGCGCGACCATCTCGATCTGCAGGTCCAGACGGCCCTGAGCGGGGGTGCCCGGGCCCTCCTGGGCGGGCACCCCGAATCGGGTCCCGGCTGGTTCTATGCCCCCACGGTCCTGGACGGCATCACTTCCGCCTCTCCCGTGTGGCAACAGGAACTGTTCGGCCCGATCGCCCTGATCGTGCGTGTACGCAACGAAGAGGAAGCGCTCGCTGCCGCCAATGACACGCCGTACGGCCTCGGATCCTCCGTATGGAGCCGGGACGTCGTCCGAGCGGAACATTTCGCGACCCGCATCGAAGCGGGGTGCGCTTACGTCAACAGCCTGGTGAGGTCCGACCCGCGGCTGCCGTTCGGCGGCATCAAGAATTCGGGGTTCGGGCGGGAACTGTCCTCCCAGGGCATCCGGGAATTCACCAACATCAAAACCCTCTGGGTGAGGGAATCGCCTTCCGCCTGAGTCATCCCAAAAAGAGCGGATAGGCCGGGTTGTCCGTTTCGTCCACCCAGGGGTAGCCCAAATTGGCCAGGAAGCGGCGAAAGGCCTTTTTGTCTTCGGGCGGCACCTGAAACCCCACCAGCACCCGTCCGTAGTCGGCGCCGTGATTGCGGTAGTGGAACAGGCTGATGTTCCAGTTCGCGCTCATGCTGTTGAGAAACTGGGTGAGCGCTCCGGGGCGTTCGGGAAACTCGAAGCGGTACACCATTTCGTGCTGTGCCTGCGGGGCCCTCCCGCCCACCAGATGGCGGATGTGCAACTTCGCCATTTCGTTGTCGCTCAAATCGAGCGTCCGGATGCCGTGACGTTTGAGGGATTTCAGAAGGGTGTCGGCCTCCCCGGCGTGGGACACGGAAATGCCCACAAACACATGCGCTTCCTGCGCGTCGGCAAACCGGTAGTTGAATTCGGTGATGGACCGGTTGCCCAGCAATTCGCAGAACCGGCGGAAACTTCCGGGTTTCTCCGGGATGGTGGCGGCAAACACCGCTTCCCGCTTTTCGCCCAGTTGCGCCCGTTCCGCAATGAAGCGCAACCGGTCGAAGTTCATGTTGGCGCCGCAGGCGATGGCCACCAGGTTCTTGTCGTGCAGACGGTCGCGTGCCACGACCTGTTTCAGGCCGGCAATGGCCAGGGCTCCTGCCGGTTCAAGGATGGCCCGGGTGTCGTCGAAAACGTCCTTCACCGCCGCACAAATGGCATCCGTGTCCACCGTCACGATTTCGTCCACCAGGGTTCGGCAGAGACGAAAAGTCTCCACGCCCACCTGACGGACAGCCACGCCGTCGGCGAACAGCCCGACCTGGTCCAGGCGAACCCGGCGCCCGGCTTCGAGCGAACGTTTCATGGCGTCGGAATCCTGGGGCTGGACCCCGATGATGCGGATTTCCGGCCGCAGCCGTTTGACGTAGGCAGCCACGCCGGAGATCAGCCCGCCCCCGCCGATCGCCACGAATATCGCCTCGATCGGCCGGGTATGCTGGCGCAGGATTTCCATGGCGATGGTGCCTTGGCCCGCGATGACGTCAGGATCGTCATAGGGATGGACGAAGGTGTAGCCATGCTGCTGCGCCAGGCGCTGGGCGTGTTCCTGGGCCTCGGAGTAAGACACGCCTTCGAGCACGACTTTGGCGCCGCGCGCCCGCACGGCATCCACCTTGATGGAAGGGGTGGTGACCGGCATGACGATCAGGGCCTTGACGTCCATGCGCTGCGCCGCCAGCGCCACGCCCTGGGCATGATTGCCGGCACTGGCCGCAATGACGCCGAGCGCCAGCTGCTTGGGCGTGAGCGATGCCATCTTGTTGTAGGCCCCGCGCAGCTTGAAGGAAAACACGGGCTGAAGGTCTTCGCGCTTGAGCAGCACCGTGTTGCCCAGCCGGCGCGACAGGACCGGTGCGGCTTGCAGCGGGCTTTCGATCGCCACTTCGTAGACGCGTGCCGCCTTGAGTATCCGCTCCAGGTAATCGATTTTCTTCATGTGGGACTTCCTTCGGGAACCTGCTGAGGGTAGCAAACTTTCCCCCTTTTCCCAAAACCGGTTGAGCGGCCGACCGCTTGCAGTTATGCTGGAATCCTCAGGGACAAGGCATCATGACACAGGACGAACTCAAACAGGCAGCGGCTCGCGCCGCACTCGACCTCATTCCCCGCGAAGGCATCGTGGGCGTCGGAACGGGATCCACGGTCAATTTCTTTATCCAGGAGCTGGCGCAAATCAAGGCACGCCTCGAAGGGGCAGTTTCCAGTTCCGAAGCCTCGACCGCCCGCCTCAAGGCGGTCGGCATTCCCGTTCTGGACCTCAACAGCGTCAACGAGCTGCCGGTGTACGTGGACGGCGCGGATGAAATCACGCCCCATTTCGCCATGATCAAGGGCGGCGGCGGCGCCCTCACCCGGGAAAAAATCGTGGCCGCCGTGGCCAAAAAATTCGTCTGCATCGCAGACGGAAAAAAACTGGTCCCCGTTTTGGGAAACTTTCCGCTTCCGCTCGAGGTCATTCCCATGGCGCGCAGCCATGTGGCCCGGGAAGTGACCCGCCTGGGCGGGCAGCCCGTGTTGCGTGAGGGTTTCGTCACCGATAACGGGAACGTCATCCTCGACGTGCACCATCTGAACCTTCAGGACCCGGTGGCCATGGAGACCAGTCTTTCGGCCATTACCGGAGTCGTCATGTGCGGCATATTTGCACGCCGCCCTGCCGACGTACTCGTCCTGGCAACCGCGGAAGGGATTCGCATTTCGAAAAGATAGCCCGGGAGAACACCATGGCCACCGAACACATTACCAAACAATTCGACATCGAACTGGAAACCGTGCGCGCCAAGGTTCTCAAAATGGGCGGCCTGGTCGAAGAACAGATCGAGCGCGCCGTGGAATCTCTGCACACGGGCAACATCGCCGTGGCTGACGAAGTCATTGCCCATGACCATCGCGTCAACGGCCTCGAAGTCAGCATCGACGAGGATTGCACCCACATCATCGCGCGCCGCCAGCCTGCGGCCGGTGACCTGCGCCTGGTGCTGGCCATCATCAAGACCATCACCGACCTGGAACGGATCGGCGACGAAGCGGAAAAAATCGCCCGCATGGCCAAGCTGATCCATGAATCCGACCGGCTGCACACGCCGCTGCCGATCGATCTCCGTCACGCCGCCCGCCTGGCGGTCCAGATGCTGGGTCGCACGCTCGACGCATTTGCCCGCCTGGACGCCAACAGCGCCATGCAGGTCCTGCGGGATGACCGGGACGTGGACGAGTCCTTCCGTGGAATCCTGAGGCAGCTCATCACGTTCATGATGGAAGACCCCCGCACCATTTCCAATTCCATCGAAATCCTCTTTGCCGCCAAGGCGATCGAACGGATCGGGGACCATGCCAAGAACATGGCGGAGTACGTCATTTTCCTCGTCAAGGGAAAGGACGTCCGTCACACGTCCGTGGAAGAAGTCGAACGCACCGTGACGGCCTGAGCCGTCAGGCTTGGGGCGGGACGTAGCCCGAAGCCTGGTCGGCCCCTTCCCCGAAAAAGTGCGCTTCCATCTGCTGGGCCAGGTACTGGCGTGCTTTGGCGTCCGCCAGGTTGAGACGGTTTTCGTTGATCAGCATTTTCTGCAGTTCGACCCACTGCTTCCAGGCCTCTTCCGACACTTCGTTGAAAATGCGTTGGCCGAGCGGGCCGGGATAGGGCGGGAAATCCAATCCTTTCGCTTCCCGCTGCAGCTTGATGCAGTACACCGTACGACTCATGGTCATTTGCCCTTCGGAGCGATGTCCGGAATTTGTTTGACGAAAACTTTGGAGCGGCGCTGAAAATTGTAAAGCGCCTGCTTGGCCTGCGGCAGCCGGTCGATCGTGGTTTCCACGAATCCGCGCTCGGCGAACCATTGCCCGGTGCGCGTGCTGAGCAGGAAAAGCTCGCGGATCCCGTGCTCGCGGGCCTGCTGCTCCACATGCCGCAAAAGGTGGTCGCCCCGGCCCAGATTCCTGAACTCCGGCGTGATGGCAAGACAGGCCAGTTCGCCGGCTTTTTCACCGGGAAAGGGATAAAGCGCCACACAACCGATCACTTTTCCTTCGTGAACCAGGACGGAAAAGCGTTCGATTTCCGATTCCAGCAACACCCGGCTTCTTCTCACGAGCACCCCGTCCGCCTCCAGCGGTTCGATCAGCGCCAGGATGCCCGGAACATCTTCCAGATTGGCCCTGCGCAACACGTCGTGCGTATCGCGCGTCACCATGGTGCCCACCCCTTCACGCGTGAACAGCTCCTGCAGCAGGGCGCCGTCCACGTGGCGCGAAATCAGGTGCACCCGGGGAACGGTGCTGCGGCAAGCCCGCACTGCACAGGGCAGGTAATAGGCCACGTCTTCCGGTTGGGGCTGCCCGCTCTTCAAAAGCGCTTCGGCTTCCTGGGCGGACATTTCCGAAATGGTCTGGCCACGGCTGTTCACCACGCCGGGGGTATCCGTCAGGAAGATCAGCTTTTCGGCACCGAGGGCGACGGCTGTGGCGGTGGCCACTTCCTCCACGGTGAGGTTGAATATTTCCCCCGTGGGGGAATAGCCCAGCGGCGGAAGCAGCACGATTTCCTCGTCGTCCAGGCGGCGCCTGATCCCTTCGGCATCGATGCGCCGCACCAGCCCGGACTGCTGGAAGTCGACGCCGTCCACGATGCCGATGGGTCGGGCCGTGACGAAATTGCCGCTCGCCACCCGGATGGCTGAACCCGCCATCGGCGAGTTGGCGACCCCCATGGAGAGCAGGGCTTCGATCTCGAAGCCGAGGGTGGCAGCCGCTTCGATGACGCAGCTCAACGCGAGCGCATCGGTGACCCGGGTGCCGTTGACGTAGCGGGGCTGGACGCCGCGGGCATTGAGGCGCGCTTCGGTCTGGGGGCGTGCCCCGTGCACCAGAACCAGTTTGACGCCCAGACTTTCGAGGAGATTCAGATCGTGCGTGAGGGCAATGAACTTTCCGTCCGCCACCACTTCGCCACCGAAGGCAATCACGAACGTGCGGTTCTGGAACGCGTTGATGTAAGGCGCCGCTGAACGAAACCAGTTGACGAAGGAGTCG
>JAKBBG010000077.1 GCA_021826025.1 Pseudomonadota bacterium
GCCCCCAGCCGCTATTGGTCCATTGGCCCTTCAGCCACGTTGAACGTGTTCGATGCGGGCCTGCGCCAGGCAGTGACCGACCAGGCCCACGCCGCCTTTGACGAGGCCGCGGCGAATTACCGTCAATCGGTTTTGTTGGCCTACCAGGAAGTGGAAGACAATCTGGCGGCCCTGCGCGAGCTTGGGCACGAATTCCAGAGCGCGTCGGCAGCCAGCGATGCGGCGCGCGAAGCGCTCAACCAGGCAAGCTTCCGCTATCAGGGGGGCATCGCGAGTTATCTCGAAGTCATGACGGCCCAGAACCAGGCACTCCAGTCCGAATTCGCCGTGACCGACCTGCGCGCGCGCCGCCTGATGGCGAGCGTTCAGCTCGTGAAAGCCCTGGGGGGCGGATGGCAGCCGCAACCCGTGGAAAAGGCGTCCCAAGACGCACATGAACGCTGAGAATCAGCCCGAAGGCATCCATCTGGACCGGCGCTGCATGCGCGACCAGGTCCGGGACGTGCTTGCCGCACGGATCATCGACGGCACCTACGCGCCCGGCGAGCGCCTCATCGAACTCAACCTCGCGCGCGAATTCAACGTGAGCCAAGCCCCCGTGCGCGAAGCGCTGCGCGAACTGGAAGCCCTGGGGCTGGTGGAGTCGGAACGCTACCGGGGCACGCGCGTGAGCGTTCCCAAGACTTCCGACCTCAGGGAAGCGTTCGAATTGCGCGCCGTGATCGAAGAGCGCGCGGCCCAGCTGGCAGTGCCCTGCAGTCCGGAAGCGCTGGCGTATCTGACGGAGGTCCTGAAGAAAATGCACGCGCTGGCCGCGGCGGGTCAGGCGACGGCCTATGCGCGGGAAGTGGTGCACTTTCACCGCAAGGTGGTGGAATCTTCCGGCAACCGCGTGTTTCTCCAGGCCTGGGATGCCCTGCAGCTGGGCGTGCGCGTGCAGATCGCCACGCTGCGGGTCAACAGCGAACTGCCTCACTATGCCCAGGCCCACGATGCCATTCTCCAGGCATTGCGCGACGGGGACGGAGCGGGCGCCGGCCGGATGCTGCGCCAGCTGATCGAGCGCGTCCTTTCCAGCTTCTTGCCGCCGGCCCCGTCGTCCTGAGGGTGTGGCCGCTCAGCGCTGTTCGCGGCGGGCCAACAGTGCGAAGCCGTTTTCCGGCTGGCAGAATTCCTGGCGCAGGGTCACGCTGTGGCTGGACTGTACCGAGAATCCGGCCCGGTCCAGCGCCTCCAGCACATGGTCCAGGGCGTGGCGAAAGCGCCCGCTGGGGCCCAGAACCACGGTTTCCCCTTCCCGCGCCGCTTCCACCGTAAAGGCGCAATGTCCGCCCGGGCGCAGCGCGCGCGCCAGGGCCGCAAGGATGTCGGAAAGATCGCCGAAATAAATCAGGGTGTCTGCCACGACGACCAGGTCGAAAGCTGCCGGATGCCGCTGCAGGTATTCCGTCAGCTCGGCGGCAGCCAGTTCCTGGTACAGGCCCCGGGCGGCCGCTTTGGCAATCATGCCGGGCGAAAGGTCCACGCCGGTCAGGCGGCGCGCATAGGGCGCCAGCACGGAAGCGCACAGGCCCGTTCCGCAGCCGCCGTCCAGGACGTCGAGCGTTCCGTCGGGCGCCGGCAGTGCGGCAAGCAGGTCCGCCACGATTGCGGGGCCACGGTAGGAGAGGCTTCCCACGAGCTTGGCGTCGAACGTTTCCGCCATTTCGTCGAAAACGGCCGTGACGAAAGCGTCCGACGCGCGCGTCGGCACCGATTCCCCGCTGCAGGCTGCCAGGTGGTGGCGCGCCACGGGATTGTCCGGTTCCTCCTGCAGCCAGAGCCGGTAGAAACCGGCCGCCTGGTCGAGCAGGCCGAGCCGATAGCAGGCGATGCCCAGCATGCGGTAGGGTTTCCCTTCCAGCGGCGGCTGGACGAAGGCACGGCAGGCCAGGAGGGAGGCTTCGTCGTCGTGTCCCAGTTCCGTGAGCAGGGCCGACAGGTTGCGAAGCGCCGGGACGAAATCGGGAAGCCGTTCAAGCGCCTGCCGGTACGCGGATTCGGCTTCAGCGACCTGTCCCAGGCGGTGAAGCGCCGATCCGTAGTTGTTCCAGACGTTGGCATCGGCCGGATTGAGTTCGAGCGAGCGCCGGAAAGCCGCGGCTGCCGGCGCATGATCCCCCTCCGCGCTGAGGAGGTTGCCGTAATCGTTGTGCCGTACCGCATGGCCCGGATCAAGCGCCAGGGCTTGCAGGACCAGGGGCTCCCCTTCGTCCCGCTTTCCCGCCTGGTGCAGCAGGATGCCCAGGTAATGCAGGGCTTCGACATGGGAGGGGTCCTGGGCCAGGATGGAACGGTAGGCGGTTTCCGCCTCCTGCAAGGCGCCGGCGGCATGGCGGGCGAAGGCGGCTTCAAAGGGGCTGTGCTGGCTCACGGTCTGGTTCGCTCAGGTAAAGCCGCCATCCTACGCCCTTGCGGGTTTTTTTGCCGCCCGGATGGCTTTCGCGAAACAGCCGCCTGGCACCCCTCCCAAAACCTGCGGGGTGCCGGAGCAGGCCCCTGTCAGCGGTTCGGGCCGCCAGGACCCATGCCGGGACCGTAACCCATGCCCGGTCCCATGCCGCCACCGGGCCCCATGCCGCCCCGGGCCGGCGGCTCGTCGGGCAGGGTGATTCCGCGCGCCTTGGCGCGTTCCTTCATCTGTTCGTGGTGTTCCTTGCGGATTTGTTCCCGCTCTTCCAGGGTTTTGGCAGCGCGCATGCGGCTGCGATAGGCGGAACGCTCCTGCGGCGTCATGAGCTGGCTGCCGTAGATCGGCTCGCGCTGCCGCGTTTGCGGTTGTGTTTGGGTTTGCGCCTTTTCCTGCACCGGGTCTGCGGCAGGAACATTTGCCGCAGGCAGCGCCAGAAAAGACACCAGCAGGGAAGCGGTCAGGGAATGGGGGCGCATGTTCGGGACTCCTTGTCTCGTGAAAGGCCCGATGGCGATCGCCGGGGCGCCGCGTCACGGGGTTACCGGAAATCCTATGCCAATCCGTGCGGCAGGGGGATAAGGGCGAACCCTGATGGGCCGCTCAGGCGATCGGCGAGAAGACGAAACGATATCCCACGCCGGCTTCCGTGAGGATGTGTTTCGGCTGCGACGGGTCTTCCTCGATTTTTTTTCGCAGGTGGGCCATATAGACGCGGACATAGTGGCTGTCTTCCGAGTGGGAAGGCCCCCAGACATTTTTCAGAAGCTGCCGGTGCGTCAGCACGCTGTTGGGGTGGCTTGCCAGGTAGGCCAGGAGACGGTACTCGATGGGCGTGAGGTGAATTTGCCGGCCGTCGCGCTCCACGATGCGCCTGCCGAAATCGGCCCGGATGCTGCCGAAGGACAGCGTGCCGCCGGGGGTTCCGGGCGCCTGCGAACGGCGGCGCAGCTGGGCCCGGACGCGGGCCAGCAGTTCCGCCGTTCCGAAAGGCTTGACGAGATAGTCGTCGGCGCCGGCGTCGAGCGCTTCCACCTTGTCGGCCTCCGAAGTGCGCGCCGACAGGACGATGATCGGCATGTCGGACCAGGTGCGCAGGTCGCGGATGAAATCCACCCCGTTGCCGTCGGGCAGCCCAAGATCCAGCACCACCATGTCCGGCTTGCGGGTTCCCGCTTCGATCAGTCCGCGTTGCAGGGTTTCCGCCTCGTGCACCTGGCACCCTTCCGCCTCGAGCGCCATGCGCACGAAACGGCGTATGCCGGGCTCGTCTTCGACGACCAGCACGCAGGGTGTCGGATCGCTCACGGATGCTCCCCGGGTTTTCCCGGCACGTCTTCGTCTGCGACGATGGCCGGCGGTATGCCGCGCGGCAGCGTGAACACGAAACGGGCTCCTCCCGTCCGCCTGTTTTCTGCGCGAATCGTGCCCCCGTGCGCTTCGACAATGGCGCGACAGATGGCGAGGCCCAGGCCGACGCCGGGGGTGCTGCTTTCCTTCCGGCCGCGCTCGAATTTCTGGAAAATGTCCTCCTCCTTGCCGGGCGGAAGGCCCGGGCCATCGTCTTCGACCCAGATCTCCACCGCTCCCTTCGGGACGGCGGCGCCGATTTCCACCGTGGTTCCGGGCGGCGTGTACTTGGCGGCATTATCCAGCAGATTGGCGAGGACGCGCTCGATCAGGACTGCGTCGAATTCCAGCAAGGGCAGGTCTTCCGGAAGGCGCACCAGCACGCGATGCTGCTTGAGGCTGCTTTTCAGGCCCTTGAGCGCGCTTCCCACCACTTCCTCGAGGGGCTGCCACTGGCGGTTGAGCAGCACCATGCCGGACTGGAGCCTTGCCATGTCGAGCAGGTTGTTGACCTGGGCGTTGATTCGCAACGCTTCCTCCCGGATGGAGGTGGCGATTTCAGCATGGGTGTCATGCAGTTTCGGCGGGGCCAGGAACAGGGAGTCGGTGAGGCCGATGAGGGCGGACAGGGGCGTGCGCAAATCATGGGATATGGCCGAAAGGAGCGAGTTGCGCAGCCGTTCCGACTCCATCTGGACCGTCGTGCTTTGCGCCACCTGCACGTAGTGCACCCGTTCCAGGGAAATGGCGATCAGGCGGGCGAAGGTGTCCAGCAGGCGGCGCTGTTCCGGGCTTGCGAGCCTGTCCTGCTGGCGCGGCTCCAGGGCGAGAACTCCGCGGATGCGCATGGGGGCTTGCAAGGGGACGTAAAGGATCGGGCTTCCCGGCAGGGTGTCCGTGCCGTAACCCGCTTCGGCGCCATGGTCGAAGGACCATTGGCAGATGCCCGCATCGACGGCAGGCGGTGCGCCTTCGGCTTCGACGGGTCCGGCGGCAATGCGGTCGTGTTCGTCGGCCAGGAACAGGGCAACGCGGGCGTCGAAGACGGTTTCAGCGAAACGGCCGGAAATTTCGGCAATCTGTTCCGGCAGCAGGGCGCCGGAAAGGTCGCGCGACATTTCGTAGAGGGCCCGCACGCGCTGTTCCCGCCGGCTCGCCACGCGCGCCTGGAAGTTGAGGTCCGAAGTGAGCTTGGCGGTGACGAGCCCCACCACCAGCATCACGACGAAAGTGAGCAGGTACTGGATATCGCTGACCGCGAAGGAAAAGCGCGGCGGCACGAAAAAGAAATCGAAGGAGGCGACGTTGATGAAAGCGGCCAGCACCGCAGGCCCGAGCCCGTGGCGGACTGCCACCAGGACCACGGCGAGCAGGTACACCATGGCGATGTTGGGCAGGTCGAACACGTTGTAGAGGGGCATGGACAAGAGCGTCGCCACCGCGCAGTACACGGCGCTTCTGGCGAAGGAGCCTGCCGGGGCGCTCAGGCGCATCAGCAGGGACTCGTCCGTGGGTGGCTCGCGGTGCCGCTCCGAAGGGCTTTCCTCGCGCGCCATCTGGATGACGTCGAGGTCGGGCGCGAGCCGGCCCAGGCGGTCCGCGAAGGATTGCAGGCGCGGCCACCACAATTGTTTGCGTTCGCGTCCCACGACGATTTTCGACAGGTTGTGGTCGCGCGCGTAGCTGACGATCGTGGAGGCCGCGTCGTTGCCGGACAGGCTTGCCGTTTCCGCACCGGAGTCCTGGGCGAGCTTGAGGGTCTTGAGGATCCGCTGCCGGCGGTTCTGGGACAGGTGGCGCAGCTCCGGCGTTTCCACGTAGACGACGTGCCAGGGCACGTCGAGCTTCGCGGCGAGCCTTGCCGTGCTGCGGATGATGCGGTCGCCGCCTTCTCCGGGCCCGATGCAGGCCAGCATCATTTCGCGGGTTTGCCATACGGACAGGACCGACTGGTCGCGGCGGTACTGGATCATCTGGCTGTCGACCCGGTCCGCGGTGCGCCGCAGGGCCAGTTCGCGCAAGGCGATCAGGTTGCCTTTGCGGAAGAAGTTCTGGATGGCCCGTTCGGCCTGGTGGGGCAGGTAGACTTTTCCGTCCTTGAGGCGCTGCAGCAGCTCGTCCGGAGGCAGATCCACCAGCACCACTTCGTCCGCGGCGTCGAACACGTGGTCGGGCACGGTTTCCCAGACGCGGATGCCGGTGATGCCGCCCACCACGTCGTTGAGGGTTTCCAGGTGCTGCACGTTGACGGTGGTGTAGACGTTCACTCCCGAAGAGAGGAGTTCTTCCACGTCCTGCCAGCGCTTGGGATGGCGGGAGCCGGCCACGTTCGAATGGGCCAGTTCGTCCACCAGGATCAGGCCGGGCCTGCGTTCGAGCGCCCGGTCGATGTCGAATTCGTGCAGCGACCGGCCGTTGTGCGGGAACTCCCTCAGGGGAAGGCATTCCAGGCCCTGGAGCAGGGCCTGGGTTTCCTTCCGGCCGTGGGTTTCCACGATGCCGACCACCACGTCCACGCCCTGCAGAACCTGCTGCTGGGCGGCGGACAGCATGGCGTAGGTTTTGCCTACGCCGGCCGAAGAGCCAAAGAAGATCTTGAGCTTGCCGCGCGCGGAACGGGCCTCTTCTTCCTTGATGCGGGACAGGAGTTCGTCAGGATTGGGTCGCTGGGTGGCCATGGTACCGGGATACGATAGCGCATGCCTGCTCGGCCGTCATCCGTGGCGGCCCTAGAACTTGTAGATTCCCTGGACGCCCACGGTGGTCATGGAGGTCTGGGGCAGGCCGCTGGAATCGAGGAAGACGCCCTTGTCGGCATGGTCGGCCCGCACTTCGCCGCGCATTTCGAAGTTCTTCAC
>JAKBBG010000015.1 GCA_021826025.1 Pseudomonadota bacterium
GGAAAGGGGAATCGGTGTTCGATACGGACGAGCATCCTCGTGAAACAACCCTGGAAAAGCTTGCTGCCATGAAACCGGCATTCAAGAAGGATGGAACCGTCACGGCAGGCAATGCGTCCGGCATCAATGACGGCGCGGCGTTTTTTGTCATGTCCGAAGCCGGTACGGCTGCGCGCAACGGATTGCGACCCATGGCGCGGCTGGTGTCCTATGCCGTGGCCGGCGTGCCCAGCCATCTCATGGGCGAAGGGCCGATTCCCGCCACACAGGGGGCCCTGCGCAAGGCCGGGCTTACGCTCGACCAGATGGATGTAATTGAGTCCAACGAAGCTTTTGCGGCCCAGGCGATCGCCGTTTCCCGCGGGCTCGGCCTGGATCCGCAAAAGACCAACCCCAACGGCGGCGCCATCGCGCTCGGACATCCCGTGGGCTGTTCCGGCGCATTCATCGCCACCAAGGCCCTGCACGAGCTGCAGCGCATCGGCGGAAAATATGCCCTCGTCACCATGTGCATCGGCGGCGGGCAGGGCATTGCGGCCGTGTTCGAGCGCCTCTGACCGGAACGGGAACTGAGCGACGGCGCCATGCACCCGGTATTGCTCATTCCCGGCCTGTTTCCGGAAATCCCCGATGACGTGGTTCCGCGCTTGCCCTGCCTCGAGCTGGCGATGGCGCGCGGCACGCTCAGGTTTGCGGACAGCGATGCCATGCTCGAAGGCTGGCCGGATGCGGCCGGCGACCCATCCCTGGCCTTCCGCCTGGCGCGCGACGCGGGCATTGCGCAGGAGGCCCCCCATTGGCTGCGGGCAGACCCCATCCACTTGCAGGTGGAAGGAGACGCCCTGTTGCTGCTCGAGCACTATAGTTTCTCGCTGACTCAGGAAGAAGCCGACTCCCTGCTGGACACGCTCAACCGACACTTCGCAGGTGAAGGGCTCAGGTTCTTCGCGCTCTCGTCCGACGTATGGCTGGCGGGCCTGCAGGAGCAGCCGCGCATCCGGACCACCCATCCCTTGCGACGGGTGGGCCGCAATATCGCCGGGCATCTGCCCCAGGGGGAAGACGCCCGGCGGTGGCGCTCCCTTTTCAATGAAGTGCAAATGCTGTTTCATGATCACCCCGTCAACCGGGCCCGTGAAGCGCGACGGGAGCGCTCCATCAGCGGTGTCTGGTTCTGGGATTATCCGGCCTCGACTCCTGGGGCGCGGGTGATCGACACGTTGCGTGCGCCGTCTGCCTACGGGGACGCGGCAGCCTGGGAATCGGCCGCACATGATCTGGACGGCGCCGTGGTGAACCCTCTCCTGTCCCAGCTGCGCGCCGGCTCCATCGACGGGTTTTCGCTGGTGGCGGTGGAAGGGCGGCGCGCAGCGACCCTGACGCTCTTCCGCTGGCAGTTGTGGCGCTGGTGGCGCAGGCCGCGCCCGCTCGTGCGACTGCCCGGCGTGCCGCCGCTGGAGCACGCCTGAATGCGCGTACCCCACTGGGTGGAGCGGCCGGTGGACGAAGGGGTGCGCGCGCAACTGCTCGCAGCCGGTGCCGCTCCGATGCTGGCCCGGATACTCGCCGCGCGCGGCGGGGTGGTGCAGGACCTGGCCGAACCTGATCTGGCTTCGCTGCTGCCGTACGCCCAGCTCAAAGGCATCGATGGGGCAGCCACTCTTCTCGCGGATGCGATTGATGCCGGGCGACGCCTGCTCATTGTGGCCGATTACGACGCCGATGGCGCCACTGCCTGTGCCGTTGGGTTGCGTGCCCTGCGCGCCATGGGCGCGCAGGCGGACTACTTGGTGCCAAACCGCTTGACGCTGGGCTACGGGCTCACGCCGGAAGTGGTGCGGCTTGCCCTCGCGAAAAAGCCCGGACTGATTGTAACCGTGGACAACGGCATCGCCAGCGTGGAGGGTGTGGCTGAGGCTAACCGCCAGGGAATCCCTGTGATCGTGACGGACCACCACCTGCCGGGTTCCGAACTTCCCGAAGCGGCAGCCATCGTGAACCCAAATCAACCGGGCTGCCCGTTCCCCAGCAAGGCGCTGGCCGGGGTGGGCGTGATGTTTTACATGATGATGGCGCTTCGCGCCGAGCTGCGTCGCCGAGGCCGTTGGGAAAAGGGGCCGGAGCCGTCACTGGGCGGGCTGCTCGACCTGGTGGCGCTGGGCACTGTCGCAGACGTGGTACGTCTTGATCGGAACAACCGCCTGTTGGTGGAGGCGGGGCTGAGACGCATCGCGTCGGGGCGCGCCGCACCCGGCATCCAGGCGCTTTACCAGGTCTCCGAGCGGCCCCAGGCGGCGGCACGCAGCGCCGACCTGGGTTTTGTACTGGGGCCGCGCCTCAATGCCGCAGGCCGCATGGAAGACATGACGCACGGCATCGAATGCCTTGTGAGCGATGACCCCGACCAGGCCCTGCGCCATGCGCAGCGCCTGGACGCCTTCAACCGGGAACGGCGCGAGGTGGAAAATGCGATGCAGGCCGAAGCGTTCGAGCGTCTTGGAACGCTGGACGTGCAGGGGCGCTATAGCCTTTGTCTCTATGATCCCGGCTGGCATCCCGGGGTGGTCGGCATTCTGGCATCCCGCCTCAAGGACCGCTATCACCGGCCGGTGATCATATTCGCCCCGGGGACCGATGCGGGCGAAATTCGCGGATCGGGGCGCAGCATCGCCGGGTTGCACCTGCGCGATGCGCTTGACCTGGTGACCAAGCGGGCACCGGACCTCGTTCGCCGCTTCGGAGGGCATGCGGCGGCAGCGGGGCTGACGCTGCGCCGGGAGGATCTGGACCGCTTCGAGTCGGCTTTCGAAGATGCTGCGAGGGAATGCCTGTCTCCTGCCGACCTGGCCGAGCAGGTGGCCCATGACGGCGAGCCTCCCCCGGAAGAATTGACCCTCGGCCTGGCTCAAGTGCTGCAGGATCGGGTGTGGGGTCAAGGTTTTCCGGAGCCGCTTTTCAAGGGCCGTTTCCTGGTGGTCCAGCAGCGCGTGGTGGGCCAGCGCCACCTCAAGCTGAAGCTGAAACTGGAGGACCGTGCGTTCGAAGCCATCCTGTTCGGCCAGTCCGAACCCCTTCCCGGAGAAGCGGAAATGCTCTATCGCCTGGGTATCAACGAATGGCAGGGGCTGCGCCAGGTTCAACTGGAAGTTCGGCACTGGCGTGTATAATGTGCGGTTTATCTTATCGGCGGCAGGCAATCATGGAAGCGGAACAACTCAACGCGATCGAAAATCTGCAACAGGACCTGGAAGTGCGCATCCAGGCCTTGCGGAGGTATCTTTGACTTCGATGCCAAAGTCGAACGACTGAAAGAGGTCGTCAAGCTCGCCGAAGACCCCGCCACCTGGGAAGACAGCAAGAAAAGCCAGGAACTCGGGCGCGAGCGCAAGGCGCTCGAAGAGACGCTCCAATCCATCGAGACCGCAATGCGTGGCCTCAAGGATGCGCGCGAACTCTTCGAACTAGCCCTTGCGGAACAGGACGATGCGTCCCTCCAAGCCGTGGGCGAAGATCTGCGGGGCACGGAAAAGCTCGTGGCCACAATGGAATTCCGCCGCATGTTTTCCAACCCCCTGGATCCGGCCAACTGTTTTATCGACATCCAGTCCGGTTCCGGCGGCACCGAAGCCCAGGACTGGGCCGCCATGTTGCTGCGGATGTACGTGCGCTACTGCGAGCGGAAATCCTTCGACGTGGAAATCCTGGAGGAATCTCCGGGAGAAGTGGCAGGGATCAAAAGCGCCTCCCTCAAAGTCAGCGGCCCGTATGCTTACGGTTACTTGCGCACGGAAACGGGCATCCACAGGCTGGTGAGGAAATCCCCATTCGATTCGGGAAACCGCCGCCATACCTCCTTTGCCTCCGTTTTCGTCTATCCAGAAGTGGACGAATCCATCGAAGTGGAAATCAATCCGGCGGACTTGCGCATCGACACGTTCCGCGCCTCCGGCGCCGGCGGCCAGCACATCAACAAGACGGATTCGGCCGTGCGCATCACGCACATGCCATCGGGCATCGTGGTCCAGTGCCAAAACGACCGATCCCAGCATCGCAACCGGGCCGAAGCCATGGCCATGCTGAAATCGCGCCTATATGAAGTGGAGCTGCGCAAGCGCAACGCGGAAAAGCAGGCCATGGAAGACAGCAAGACCGACATCGGGTGGGGGCACCAGATCCGTTCCTACGTGCTTGACCAGTCCCGCATCAAGGACCTGCGTACCAGCGTGGAAGTGGGCAACACCCAGGCCGTATTGGACGGCGATCTCGACGGCTTCATCGAAGCCAGTCTGAAACAGGGCGTATAGCGACCCGGCAACCCGGAGAGAGACCATCATGTCCGACGACAGCAACCAGATCATCGATGAGCGGCGGGCCAAGCTTGCCGCGATCCGTGCTGCGGGAACCGCTTTTCCAAACGATTTCGATCGCACTCACGAAGCGGGGCCCTTGCATGCCGAATTCGACGCGAGCGAAGCGGCAGTTCTGGAAGCGGGGCCCGTGCAGGTGAGCGTGGCGGGGCGCATGATGCTGAAGCGGGTGATGGGAAAGGCGAGCTTTGCCACGCTCCAGGACGGCTCTGGACGCATCCAGCTCTACGTGCAGCGCGATGCCGTGGGGGAGGCTGTCTACGAGGCGTTCAAGCACTGGGACCTGGGAGACATTCTGGGTGCCACCGGCACGCTGTTCAAAACGCGTACCGGCGAACTGTCGGTGCAGGTCACAGCGGTGCGTCTGCTTGTGAAGGCGATCCGCCCCTTGCCCGAGAAGTTCCACGGCCTTTCCGACCAGGAGCAAAAATACCGTCAGCGCTATCTAGACCTCATCACCAGCGAAGAATCGCGGCGCGTTTTCGTCGCACGCAGCCGTATCGTCCAGAAAGTGCGGGAGTTTCTGGTGGAGCGGGGATACCTGGAAGTGGAAACGCCCATGATGCATCCCATCCCGGGAGGCGCGGCCGCCAAACCTTTCGTCACCCATCACAACGCGCTCGACATGGAGTTGTTCCTGCGCATCGCGCCTGAACTGTATCTGAAGCGTCTCGTGGTGGGCGGCATGGAGCGCGTGTTCGAAATCAACCGCAATTTCCGCAACGAAGGGATTTCCACGCGACACAATCCCGAATTCACCATGATCGAGTTCTATGAGGCATATCGCGATTACCGCTACCTCATGCAGCTCACCGAGGACATGTTCCGCTTTGTGGCCGAGTCGGTTCTGGGCACGACGAAATTTTCCTATGGCGGACGCGAACTGGATTTCGGCAAGCCGTTTTCCCGGCTCACCATTACGGAAGCCATCGCACGCTACCAGCCGCAGTACACGCAGGCGCAGCTGTCCGACGCAGCTTTTCTGCGCCAGGAGGTCGCCCGCCTGGGCGCGAACATCCGCCCGAATGAAGGATTGGGGGGGCTGCAGCTGCTTTTGTTTGAAGAAACCACCGAAGGCCAGCTGTTCGATCCCACCTTCATCATCGACTATCCAGCTGAGGTGTCTCCCCTGGCGCGGCGCAGCGATGCCCGCCCCGACATTACGGAGCGTTTCGAGCTGTTCATTGCCGGACGCGAAATCGCCAACGGATTTTCCGAGCTGAACGATGCGGAAGACCAGGCCGAGCGTTTCCGCGAGCAGGTGCGCCAGAAGGAGGCGGGCGATCAGGAGGCCATGCATTACGATGCGGATTACGTACGTGCCCTGGAGCACGGCCTGCCACCTGCGGCGGGCGAAGGCATCGGCATCGACCGGCTGGTGATGCTGCTGACCGACAGTCCGAGCATTCGCGACGTGATCCTGTTTCCCCAATTGCGCCGAGAATAGGGCAAGGCTTCCGTTCCATGGCCCGCTTCGAAATCACGGTCGGACTGCGCTATACCCGCGCCAAGCGCCGCAACCATTTCATTTCCTTCATTTCCCTCATTTCCATGGCGGGCATCGGGCTGGGCGTCGCGGCCCTTATCGTCGTGCTGTCCGTGATGAACGGTTTCCAGAAGGAAATGCGCGAGCGCATCCTGGGCGTTGCATCCCACGTGCAGGTGTTCGGCACGGAGCAGGCGCTTGCCAACTGGCCGGCCGTGGTGGCGGAAACGTCGCGCAATCCTGAAGTGATCGGCGCTGCGCCCTACGTCATGGGCCAGGGCATGCTTTCCTTCGACGACCATGTGCAGGGGGCGCTCGTGCGCGGCATCCTGCCGGCGGAAGAGGCCAAGGTGGCGGACATTGGAAACCACATGAAGTCGGGGCGCCTGGAAGACCTGAAGGCTGGCGCTTTCGGGATCGTGTTGGGATATGACCTCGCGCAGGCCCTGCATGCGGGGGTGGGCGACCGCGTGGTGGTGATCACGTCTCAGGGGCAGGTCACTCCGGCCGGGCTTCTGCCGCGCCTGAAGCAGTTTACGGTGGTGGGCATTTTCCAGGTGGGCATGTACGAATACGACAGCGGACTTGCCCTGATTCACATGAACGATGCGCAGGTCCTGTTCCGCCTCGGTGACCGGGTCACCGGCGTTCGCCTCAAGCTCAAGGACATGATGGATGCGCCGAGGGTGGCCCGCACGCTCGCGGCGACGCTTAGCATCGACGCCTGGGTCAGCGACTGGACACGCGAGCACGCCAACCTGTTCCGGGCCGTGGCCATCGAGAAGAACGTGATGTTCATCATCCTGCTTCTGATTGTGGCGGTGGCCGCCTTCAACATCGTGTCCACCCTTGTGATGGCGGTCACCGACAAGCAGGCGGACATCGCCATCCTGCGCACCCTGGGTGCGGCGCCGGCGAGCATCATGCAGATTTTCGTGATCCAGGGCGCACTGATCGGCCTCATCGGCACCACGTTCGGGGTGACGCTGGGCGTCGTGACGGCCATCAACATTCCGGTCATCGTGCCCTTCATCGAAAAGGCCTTCGGCATCCATTTTCTCGCGCCGCAAGTGTATTTCATTTCAGAGCTTCCTTCCCAGCTGGAGTGGAGGGACGTGATCGCCATCACCCTCACTTCCCTGGTGCTGACCCTGCTCGCGACGCTCTACCCAAGCTACAGGGCAGCCCGCATCCAGCCTGCCGAGGCCCTGCGCTATGAGTGACGCGTTCGTTCTGCGATGCCAGGGGCTTGCCAAGACGTTCCGGCAAGGCGACCGGGACGTGCCGGTGCTGTGCGGCGTCGACCTGACGGTTCGACCGGGAGAGCACGTGGCCATCGTGGGGGCTTCCGGCAGCGGGAAAAGCACGCTGCTCCACCTGCTCGGAGGACTCGACCGCCCCGATGCCGGCCAGGTTCTGCTGCATGGCGAAGATCTGGCCGCGCTGTCCGAAAAAAGAGTCGGCGCGCTGCGTAACCGCCGCCTGGGCTTCGTCTACCAATTCCATCATCTACTGCCGGAGTTTTCCGCCCTGGAAAACGTGGCCATGCCCCTACGCATCGGCCGTGTTCCGGAAGGCGAGGCGCAGAAAGCGGCCGCTGCGTTGCTTCAGGCTGTCGGCCTGGAGCACCGGCTGCAGCATCGACCGGCCGAACTGTCCGGCGGTGAGCGCCAGCGGGCGGCGGTGGCCCGTGCACTGGTGACGCGCCCGAGCCTCGTGCTGGCAGACGAGCCCACGGGCAATCTCGACCGCCATACGGCCGAGCAGGTTTTCGACCTCATGGTGCGGCTCAACCGCGAAGCGGGCGCAGGACTCGTGATGGTGACCCATGACTTGGAGCTCGCCGCACGGGCGGACACCCGCTACCGTCTGGTGGACGGTGCCCTTGAGCGGCTCTGACGACCGTCAGGTCTTCGCGTTTTTCGCAAGTCCCTTGAAGTGACCGCGGCGCATCCTTGAAGGGATGCGACTGCCTCTTGCCGGATTTGTGGCCGGCGTCCTTCTCCTCCAGTGCAGCCCGTGCCTGTTCCCGCCTGTTGCGGCGGGAGTTGCGGCACTCCTGGTGTCCCTATCCGCCGGTTGGCTGGCTTGGCGCCGCCCTCGCGGCCGTACATCGCGAACCGTACTGGTTGTCCTCGGTGCGTTGCTGTGCGGCTTTGCCTATGCCAATGGCCGTGCCCAATGGCGCATGGCGGAAACGCTGTCGTCGCGCCTTGAAGGCCGGGATTTGGCGCTGACCGGAACTGTGCTTTCGTTGCCTGAAACCGTTCCGGGCGGCCAGCGTTTTCTGTTTCGCGTGGACGAAGGGGATGAAGGTATCCCGCGCGGCCTGTCGCTGGCCTGGTTGTCAGAAAGCGAGGAAGCGGGCGTCCCTGTCATGCACCCCGGTCAGCGATGGCTGCTGCACTGCCGCCTCAAGCGCATTCACGGCCTGATCAATCCGGGAGGGTTCGATTTTGAAGCCTGGGCCCTGTCCCAGGGCATTCGGGCGACCGGCAGCATCAGGAACGATAGCGGCAACCATCCTTTGGAAGCCCGGCCGGCGCCCTGGAACCTGGTGCCCGTTCTCTGGGTGGAACAGGCCAGGGACCGCGTGCGCACGGGCATCCTGTCGGGACTTCCGGGTGCCCGCTGGGCGGGGGTCATCGTGGCACTGGTGGTCGGCGACCAATCCTTGATTCGCAGCGAAGACTGGCAGCTGTTCTGGAATACGGGGGTCGGGCACCTGATCAGCATCTCCGGATTGCACATCACCCTGCTGGCCGGCCTTGCGGCACGGGTCGTCGGCTGGATCCAGCCGTCGCTGCGCGTGCGCTGGATCGCCGGCTTTGTCGTTGCGGCGGCCTATGCCCTGCTGGCCGGTTTTTCGGTGCCGACCCAGCGTACCCTCTACATGATCGGCATCGTGACCCTGGCGCGTTTTGCCCAAGTGACCGCCCCGGCATCCTTCGTCCTCGTCGGGGCCCTTTTTGCCGCGGTTCTGGCGGATCCCTGGGCGCCGCTTTCCGTCGGGTTCTGGCTGTCATTCGGTGCCGTGGCGGCCCTCATGTACGCAGACGCCTATGCGGTAGGGCGGAGCAGCGGCTGGCAAGCCGCGATGCGGACCCAGTGGTCGGCCAGCTGGGCCCTGGTACCGCTGTTGTTGCTGCTGTTTGGGCAGATTTCCCTGGTTTCGCCGCTTGCCAACGCGTTTGCGGTCCCCCTGGTGAGCCTGGGGGTCGTACCGCTTGCGCTGCTGGGTGCGCTGCCCGGCCTGGGGTTCTGCCTGCAGGGGGCGCACGGCCTCTTTGCGGCCGTCGCCTGGGCACTCGCGTGGATCGGAAAATGGCCGTTTGCCGTCTGGTCGGCGGCAACACCGACTCCTGCCGCATTCGCGGCAGGAGTCCTGGGGCTGGCTTTCCTGCTGGCGCCTGCCGGGCTGCCCGGGCGGCGTGCCGGAATTCTGGCGCTGGGCGCGCTGCTCGCGGCCCCCGCGCCGAGACCGGAAACGGGCGGGCTGTGGATGGACGTGCTCGATGTGGGGCAAGGGCTCGCGGTGGTGCTGCGCACGCGCGGACATGCCCTGGTGTACGATGCCGGACCCCGTTACAGCGCGGAAAGCGATGGCGGTTCCCGCGTGCTGCTGCCGGTGTTGCGGGCCCTTGGGGTTCAGCGGCTCGACGGCCTGGTCGTCAGCCATCGCGATACGGATCACAGTGGCGGCGCGGGATCGTTGCTGAAGGCGGTGCCGACACAATGGCTGCTTTCCTCCCTGGAGCCTGGCCATCCGCTGCATGCCCTGGTTCCCCGCAGCGTGCCCTGCGCGGCCGGCCAGCATTGGGAATGGGACGGGGTCCGTTTTGACCTGCTGCACCCGCTGGCGCAGGACGTGTGGGACGAGACGCGAAAAACCAACGATCGCGGCTGCGTGCTGCGTGTCACTGCGCAAGGGCGGCGGCTGCTGCTGCCGGCGGATATCGAAGCGGCGAGCGAGCAGGATCTGCTGGCACGCGATCGGGAGGGTCTCGCCGCCGACCTCCTGATCGTGCCTCACCACGGCAGCAGGACGTCATCCAGCCCGGACTTCCTGGACGCAGTGACCCCGCACTGGGCGATTTTTACGGTAGGCTACCGCAACCATTTCGGGCATCCGAAACCGGACGTGATGGCCCGCTACACCGCGCGGCACATCGTGCCGCTGCGCACCGACGAAACAGGGGCCGTGAGCGTGGCTGTGGAGGGCGGCCAGATCACGCTTGCGACGGCCCGGACCCGGTTTCCCCATTACTGGCAAGCGCCATTGCCGGCGCGGGAATAGGGCGGGATGGGAGTGGATCCATCGGTTATACTCTGAACGGTTTACAGAGGATTCGCCATGGTTTCCCGCACGTCCCGCTCCGAACTGACTGACGCCGACCACGGGCTCGCCGGCCTAGGTCTCAACGAGCGCTACCTCCAGCCGGACGCTGCGCTGATCGAACGGGCTTTCGCCCGCGTGACCGAGCAGGAAAGCAGTGCCGATGCAGAAGGGGAGGGGCTCCAGCGCGCCCTCACCGCGGCCCGCCTCTTAAGCGACCTTGAAGCCCATCCTGCCTGCATCGTGGTCGCCCTGCTTCGCGCCTTGCCGTGGGAACACCTGGAACGCATGGATCTCGCCCAGACGTTTGATCCCGACGTGGCAGCCATCGCCCGGGACATGCACCGCATCGACGTGACGCTCCCTTCCGTCCTTGGCGGCGGCCGCCTGGCCCAGGACGCCCAGCGCATGGAAGGCGTGCGCAAATTGTTGCTCGCCATGGCACAGGACATCCGGGTGGTGATCGTGGCCCTGGCGGAACGGGTCTGGCTGATGCGCGTCATCGCCCAGCGCGACCCCTTAGAGCAGCTCGCGACGGCCCATCAGACCATGGACCTTTACGCCCCGCTTGCCAACCGGCTGGGCGTCTGGCACCTCAAATGGGAACTGGAGGATCTGTCTTTTCGCATCATCGAACCGGAAACGTACAAGGCCATTGCCAAGCGTCTGGACGAGCGGCTGGTGGACCGCGAACGTTACATTGCCGACCTGATCCGGACACTCGAACAGCAGCTCGTGGCCAACGGCATCGCGGGACAGGTGCATGGCAGGCCCAAGCACATCTACAGCATCGTCAAGAAGATGCGCAGCAAGAACCTGGATTTCGAAGGGCTCTACGACGTACGTGCCGTGCGCGTCATCGTGGAGAGCGTGCGCGACTGCTACACGGTGCTGGGGATCGTCCACAACCTGTGGAGTCCTGTGGCAGGAGAATTCGACGATTACATCGCGCGGCCGAAAGGAAACAATTATCGATCCCTTCACACCGCCGTGATCGGGCCTGAAGGAAAGGCGGTGGAAATCCAGATACGGACACGGGAAATGCATCGTGATTCGGAACTGGGCATCGCCTCCCATTGGCGATACAAGGAAGGCGGCGCGCGCAGCGACCGTCGTTTCGAAGAGCGGGTGGCCTGGCTGCGTCAGATGCTCGAATGGCAGAAGGAAGTGGCGCACGCGGCCGCTTCCGGCGCGGCGCCCGCGCCGGTGGACGACGTGATCTACGTGTTCACCCCACAGGGGCGCGTCATCGATCTGCCGCGCGGCGCGACCCCGGTCGATTTTGCCTACCATGTGCATACCGACCTGGGGCACCGCTGTCGCGGCGCGAAAGTGGATGGGGCCATCGTTCCGCTCAACCAGCCCTTGCAGAACGCTCAGCGCGTGGAAATCATCACCGTGCGCCAGGGTGGACCCAGCCGCGACTGGCTCAATCCCGAATATGGCTACCTCAAAAGTTCCCGGGCTCTCGCCAAGGCGCGCCAGTGGTTCAAGCAGCAGCATCTGGAAGAGGACATGGCCCAGGGGCGCATCATCCTCGAAAAAACCCTCGCGCGGCTGGGAAAGGGCCAGCCCAACGTGGAACGACTGGCTGCCCAGTCGGGGTTTTCACGGGCCGAGGATTTCCTGGTGGGGCTCGCCCGGGGAGACATTTCCCAGCGGCAGATCGAACTGTTGCTCGACCCGCTGTCGCAGCCAGACGAACCGGAGACGCCGCCACCCCTGCGCCAGGCGCAAGAGACCGGTGGCGAAGGAATTCTGGTGCTGGGTGTGACGAACATCGCCACCTTCATGGCGAAATGCTGCAAGCCGGTTCCGCCCGAACCGATCGTGGGCTTCGTCACACGCGGACGCGGCGTGAGCATTCATCGCACCAACTGCCGCAGCCTCGCAGCGCTCACCACGAGCCAGTGGCAGCGCCTGATCCCGGCCTCCTGGGGGAAGAACACCCATGGCGTGTTCAGCGTGGACGTGGCCGTGGATGCTCTCGACCGAAAGGGGCTCCTGCGCGACATTTCGGAAACTTTCACGCGCGAACACATCAACGTGACGGCCGTGAACACCCAGTCCCGCGGGGACAAGGCACGCATGCGCTTCACGGTTCAGATCGATTCGCTCCACCAGCTCGCCCGGGCCCTCAAAGCCCTTCAGGACATTACCGGAGTCGAAGCGGCCTACCGCCAGTAGGCGGGTCAGGGTTCAAGGTATTGCAACAGCCACGCTGAGACCGCCTCCACTTCCTCCATGCAAAGGGAATGCGCCATCGGGTAGCTGTGCCAGTCCACCGGGTAGCCCAGGGATTCGAGGCGGCTGCGGGAGGCCTCGGCCATGCGGATGGGGATGACGTTGTCCTGGTTCCCATGGGCCATGAAGATGGGGATGTCGCGGTTTTCCGGACTTGCGGCTTCGGCCAGTTCTTCGGGCATGGGCAGGTAGGTGGACAGGGCCAGAATGCCGCCCAGGCGCTTGCCGAAACGGGTTCCGAGCGTCAGGGCCACTGCCCCCCCTTGCGAGAATCCGGCCAGGACGATGCGCCGCGGCGGAATGCCGCGTGCCATTTCATGGGCCACCAGGGCTTCCACGGCGGTGACAGACTGCAGTACGCCGGCATCGTCCGTCCGCCGCTCCAGGCCGTCATAGGAGACGTCGTACCAGGCCCGCATCACCATGCCGTTGTTGATCGTCACCGGTTGCAGGGGCGCATGCGGGAACACGAAGCGCAGGGACAGGGCGTCGGGAATCCCGAGTTCCTTCACGACGGGCACGAAATCGTAGCCGTCCGCCCCCAGGCCATGCAGCCAGATGACGCTGGCGGTGGGATTGCGATTGGTGGCCAGTTCGATGGTGGGCAGCAGGGACATGGTTCAGCCTTTTGGGGGACGTTGGGCGGATTTTGGGCGAAAGGCCTGGATGCGTTCAGCCCGGGTTTCGATGTAAGGCCCGCCGATGAGATCCACGCAGTAGGGGACGGCCGCAAAAATGCCGTCCAGAGTTTCCCGGATCGCCTTGGGCTGACCAGGCAGGTTGATGATCAAGGATTGCTTTCGGGTCACGGCCACCTGCCGCGACAGGATGGCGGTCGGGGTGTATTTGAGGTTGTTGAAACGCATTTGCTCTCCGAAGCCAGGCAGCTCGCGGTCTGCGACCGCAAGCGTGGCCTCCGGAGTCACGTCGCGCGGGGCCGGCCCCGTGCCGCCAGTGGTGAGGATCAGGCTGCACCCCGCCAGGTCCGCCATCTGGCGCAAGTGGGCTTCGATTTCCTGCCGCTCGTCGGGAATGAGACGCGCATCGATCGTGACTGGGTTGAGGATTACTTCTGCCACCCATTCCTTGAGGGCCGGCAGGCCGGCGTCTTCGTAAATGCCGCGGGAAGCGCGGTCACTGATGGAAAGAAGGCCGATTTTGAGAGGCTCTCGGGCGTCGTCCGTCATGGCGTTTCAGGTTCGGTAAGTGGGTTGTCGACAGCGGCTTCCCCGTCGTTTTCCAGGATGTGGACGATGGCGCGAAAGAGCGCGCGGTACTGTTTTGGCGGCTTCTGAAGTTGCCGCTCCTTCTGTGCGGCGGTGGCCAGCTGGCGGAGCTGCTGACGGCCGGCATGGCGATGGCTTGCGGCAAAAGCATCCACCGCATCGAGGGATTCCAGCATGCGGTCGCGCCAGCGCTCTGCCAGGTGGTGCAGCGCAGCCGCCTGACGCGATCGTCCCTGCAGACGGTCGAGATAGGCTTGCAGCGGTGCAGGGTCCACGTCGCGCATAAGCCGGCCGATGTATTGCATCTGCCGTCGGACAGCCCCATGGGATTTGAACGTCTTGACCTCGAGCAGTGCCCGTTGGAGCCCCTCGGGCAGGTCGAGCGCGCGAATGCGCTCGGGGCTCAGTTCAGAAAGCGCGGCGCCCAGGTCCTGAAGCGCCTGCATGTCGCGTTTGCGCTGGGTTTTGCTCAGGGGTTCTTCGAAAGACACAGCTTTTCCAAGGGACAGCCAATGTTGCTATGATACCGGATTACACAGCGATGGATGCTCAGGTGTCTGCCAACAACCGTTTCTCCTACAGCCAGGAATTCCTGCGCGGCCTGGTAAAAGACGCGCTCGACCACGCGAGCCGTTGCGGCGCTAGCGCGGCCGAAGCGGATGCAAGCGAAGGGTTCGGCCACTCGGTCACGGTGCGCCTGGACGATGTGGAAACCATCGAATACAACCGCGACAAGGACGTCGGGATCACGGTGTTCTTTGGCCAACAGCGCGGGCACGCAAGCACCTCAGACTTCTCGCCCGCGGCCTTGCGAGACACTGTGGAAAAGGCCATCAGCATCGCGCGGCATACGGCTTCAGATCCTTTCGCGGGGCTCGCCGATCCGGCCCTGTTGGCGGGTCCTGACCTGCCGGATCTTGATCTTTACCACCCCTGGGCGTTGTCGGTGGAGGCGGCCATCGACATGGCCCGTCGTTGCGAAACGGCAGCGCTGCAAGCCGATGCGCGCATCGCAAACTCCGAAGGGGCGACGGTTTACACGCAGGAATCGCAGTTCGTTTACGGCAATTCGTTGGGTTTTCTGGGGGGGTACGCCGGATCGAGCCACGGCATCAGCTGCTCGGTGATCGCCGGCACCGAAGCCGAAATGCAGCGCGACTACTGGTACAGCACGGCACGCGCCCCGCGCGACCTGGAACCGGCCGAAATCGTCGGCCGCCTGGCCGGGGAGCGCACGGCCAGGCGCCTCAAGGCCCGCAAGCTCAAAACCTGCCAGGCGCCTGTGCTCTTCGAGGCTACCCTCGCGTCCAGCCTGATCGGGCACTTTGTCGGCGCGGTCAGCGGGGGTGCGCTTTACCGCAAATCGAGCTTCCTGCAGGATTCCCTGGGCAGGCAGGTGTTTTCGCCACAGGTTTGCCTGCGCGAAGAGCCGCACCGGCCCAAGGGGCTTGCGAGCGCTCCGTTCGATGACGATGGGGTGGCCACTTCGGCGCGCGACGTGGTGGCGGGCGGGGTCGTTCAGGGGTACTTTCTTGGCAGCTATTCCGCGCGCAAGCTCGGCATGGTGTCCACCGGCAATGCGGGAGGCAACCACAACCTCGTGTTGTCCCCTTTCGGCGGCGGTTTCGGCGACCTGTTGCGCCAGATGGGGCGTGGGCTGCTCGTGACGGAACTTCTTGGCCACGGCGTGAACGCGGTGACCGGAGACTATTCCCGGGGTGCGGCCGGTTTTTGGGTGGAAGGGGGGGAAATCCGGTATCCGGTGCAGGAAATCACCATCGCCGGAAACCTTAAGGACATGTTCCGCAACGTGGTGGCGGTAGGCGACGACATCGTCGTGCGCGGCTCCAAAATCACGGGATCGATCCTGGTGGACGGCATGACCATTGCCGGCGACTGACGCGAGGGACCGGAGCCAAATGCCATGAAATGCCCTTTCTGCGGCACGCTCGATTCCCAGGTCATCGATTCCCGCGTCTCCGAAGGGGGGGACAGCATTCGGCGTCGTCGCCGTTGCCTGTCCTGCAACCGGCGTTTCACCACTTACGAAACAGCGGACATCCGCTTGCCCCAGGTGGTCAAGCAAAACGGTCAGCGCGAGGATTATTCGGCAGACAAGGTACGCGTGAGCTTCATGCGTGCCCTGCATAAGCGCCCCGTCCCTGTCGAACTGGTGGACGCGGCCATCGAGCGCATCCGCCAGCACCTGCTTACGCTGGGCGAACGGGAAGTGCAATCGCTGCGGGTGGGGGAAATGGTGATGGAGGAATTGCGCCGCCTGGACAAGGTGGCGTACGTGCGTTTTGCTTCCGTTTACCGCAGCTTCCAGGATCTGGACGACTTCCGGGACATGATCCGTGACCTTTGAAACCGATTCCAGGGACGAGGCTTTCATGGACCGGGCCCTCGATCTGGCAGCCCGTGGCCTATACACCACCACGCCGAATCCGAGGGTGGGTTGCGTGCTGGTGCGCGAAGGTGCCGTGGTGGGGGAGGGCTGGCACGCGCGTGCCGGCGAGCCCCATGCCGAAGTGTATGCGGTGCGCGCAGCCGGGGAGAAGGCCCGGGGATCGGTTGCTTATGTGACGCTCGAGCCCTGCAGCCACACGGGGCGCACGCCACCTTGCGCGGATGCTCTGGTCGCTGCGGGGGTGACCCGGGTTGTGGTGGCCATGCAGGACCCTAACCCGCTTGTCGCCGGTGCTGGCATTGCGCGACTGCGCGCGGCCGGCATACCGGTTCATGTGGGGCTGCGGGAGGCCCAGGCGCGCAGGCTCAACGCGGGGTTCGTCTCGCGCATGACGCGCGGGCGCCCGTGGATCCGAGCCAAGGTGGCCATGAGCCTGGACGGAAGGACGGCGTTGGGCAACGGCGAGAGCCAGTGGATCACGGGAGAGGAGGCGCGCGTGGACGCGCATCGCCTGCGCGCCCGCTCCTGCGCCATGCTGACGGGCTTGGGCACGGTGCGCCGGGACGATGCGGCCCTGACGGTACGCGCGGTGGAAACGTCCCGCCAGCCGTATCGCCTGGTGGTGGACAACCGCCTGGAAACGCCGCTCGGGGCGAAAGTCCTGCAGGGCGCAGGCGCAGTCCTGTTGACCGTGTGCACGGACGAAGCCCGCGCGCGCTCCTACAGGGACCGGGGTGTCGATATCGCCGTGCTGCCGGCCGCTTCCAACGGCCGTGTGGATTTTCGTGCGATGGCCTTGCATCTTGGCCAAAGGGCTTTCAACGAAGTGACGGTGGAAGCCGGCTCGCGCCTGCTCGGCCCTCTTCTGGAAGCGGGAGTCATCGACGAGTTCGTGTTTTATGTGGCCCCGTCCCTGCTGGGTGAAGGGGCAGCCGGAGTCGTGCAGCTGGTCCCGCTGACGTCGCTTTCGGCACGCGTGGAACTGGCCGTGGATTCCGTGTCGCCGGTGGGCCGGGACTGGCGCATCGTGGCGCGAACTGCGGTCGGGCAAGGAGTGTGAAACCATGTTTACCGGTATCGTGAACGCCGTAGGCAACGTCGAACACGTGAAACTGCTGCAGGCAGGGCAGCGCCTGTCCATCCATGCGGGCGGGCTGGATCTCTCCGACGTGGCGATCGGGGATTCCATTGCGGTCAATGGCGTGTGCCTGACGGTGGTGGCGTGCACACCACCGCATTTTGAAACGGACGTCTCCGAGGCCACCCTGGCTGTGACTTGCGGGCTCTCGGTGGGGGCGGGTGTGAATCTCGAAAAAGCCTTGCGCCTTTCCGACCGTCTGGGCGGCCATCTGGTGAGCGGCCACGTGGACGGGGTGGGTGTGGTCACGGCGTTCGAGCCGCGCGGGGAAAGCTGGCTTCTGCGCATCGCCGCGCCCGGGGACCTGCCGCGCTACATCGCCCGCAAAGGTTCCGTCACGGTCAACGGCGTGAGCCTTACGGTCAACGACGTGCGCCGCGACGAATTTGAAGCCAACGTCATTCCCCATACCCGTGCCGTCACCACGTTTTCAAGGCTTACGGCCGGCGATGCGGTGAACCTGGAAGTGGATCTGCTCGCCCGTTACGCCGAGCGGGCCAGGGAATGGCAGGGCGGATGAGGCATGCCGCGCAAGCCGGAGGGCCCGGGTTGCGGTAAAATGGGCGCTTCCAGCCTTTCCGCTCTTTAGACGCCACCATGACCACCGCCGCATCCAGCCGACAGACTGCCGAAGGAATTGCTTCCACCGAAGCGATCGTCGCCGACCTCAAGGCCGGCAAAATGGTGATTCTCGTGGATGACGAGAATCGCGAGAACGAAGGGGACCTGGTCCTGGCCGCCGAACACGTAGACGCGGAAGCCATCAATTTCATGGCCCGCTACGGTCGCGGCCTGATTTGCCTGACTCTGACGGAAACGCGCTGCCGGCAGCTCAACCTGCCGCTCATGGTGAGCGACAACCGTTCGCCCCTGACCACCAATTTCACTGTCTCGATCGAAGCGGCCCACGGCGTGACCACGGGCATATCCGCGGCTGACCGTGCACGCACCGTGCAGGCGGCAGTGGCACGCTATGCGCGCCCTGAAGACCTGGTGCAGCCCGGCCATGTGTTTCCCCTCATGGCCCGTCGTGGCGGCGTATTGATCCGGGCCGGGCACACCGAGGCGGGGTGCGACCTCGCGCAGCTCGCTGGGCTCGAGCCGGCGTCCGTGATTTGTGAAATTCTCAAGGACAACGGGGAAATGGCGCGGCTGCCCGATCTGCTGTTGTTTGCCCGGGAACACGGGCTCAAGCTGGGCACCATCGCCGACCTGATCCACTACCGCAGCCGGACGGAAAAACTGATCGAGCGCGCCGCCACCCGCCAGTTGCGCACCCCCTTCGGGGAATTCCGGGTGGTGGCCTATTACGACGCCGTGGCCAACCGTACCCACCTTGCACTGGTCTTCGGCCACATCGATGCCGCTGTCGAGACCCTGGTGCGCGTCCACGAGCCGTTTTCCGTGGTGGACATTTTCGATGACGGGGCGGGGCGCCACGCGTTCGGGATTCACAGCGCGCTGGAAAAAATCGCCGCGGCCGGCTCCGGCGTCCTCGTGCTGCTGCACGGGTCACAGACGGCCCAGGACCTGATTGCCTGGGCCGACGCCACTTACGACGAACAGCCGCCCGAACGCAAATGGGACCCCCGCCTTTACGGAGTGGGGGCGCAAATCCTGCACGACCTGGGCGTGGGGAAAATGAAAGTGCTGTCGCGCTTGCGCAAGATGCCGAGCATGGCGGGATTCGGATTGGAGATCACCGGTTATGTCACACCCGACGAATAGGCCCCGCAATACCGGCATGGCCGACATTTCGAGCGACGGCAAGGGATTGCGGATCGCGATCGCACTGGCCCGATTCAACGAGGCGGTGGGCGAGCAACTGCTTGCAGCTGCCGGAAAGACGCTCCTTGCGCGCGGCGTGCGCGAAGGGGACATTCCCGTGGTCCGGGTTCCGGGCGCACTGGAGCTGCCCCTCGCCCTGAAAACGCTGGCGGAAACCGGGCGATTTGACGCGCTCATCGCCTTGGGCTGCGTGGTGCGTGGCGACACCTACCATTTTGAAGTCGTGTCCAACGAATCCGCTTCCGGGATTACGGCCGTCCAGCTGGCCACGGGCATTCCCGTCGCCAACGGCGTGCTGACGACAGACAACGATGCCCAGGCGTTTGCGCGGGCGGAGATGAAAGGGCAAGATTGCGCGCTTGCAGCCATCGAAATGGCCCATCTGCTCAAAGACATCCGCACGGGTGCGCTGTGAAGTCGGCGCGACGCCTGGCCCGCGAAGGTCTGGTTCAGGGCCTCTACCAGTGGCAGCTGACCGGCCACGACGCGGCGACCATTCGCGGACATATTCTGGCGCAGCCGCATTTTGCACGGGCTGACCAGGCCTTTTTTTCCGAACTGCTGCCGGGCGTGATTGCCCAGTCGGAGGTGCTCGACGGACAGCTTTTGCCGTTTCTCGACCGCGAGCCGTCGGCCGTGAGCCCCGTGGAGCACGCAATACTCTGGATTGCCGCCTACGAGCTTGCGCATCGTCCTGAAACCCCGTTTCGCGTGATCATCAACGAAGCGGTGGAGCTCGCCAAAGTGTTCGGCGGGACTGACGGCCACAAGTACGTCAACGGGGTGCTGGACCGGCTGGCTGCCGTCGCGCGCCCCCAGGAAGCGAAAGCGGCCACGCGCGCGTGACATGCGTTCCGAATTCGACCTGATCCGGCGCTATTTCATCCATCCCGCTCCGCACACACGCCTGTCGGTGGGAGACGACTGCGCGCTCATGGCGCCGTCGCCAGGGCTGGAACTAGCCGTATCCACCGACGTCCTGGTGGCGGAACGGCATTTTTTTGGCGATACCGACCCTTATCGGCTGGGGCGAAAGTCAGCAGCCGTGAACCTGTCCGACATGGCCGCCATGGGTGCGGTGCCGCGCTGGGCGACGCTCGGCATCACGCTTTCTGAGCAGCAGGGCGAACCTTGGGTCGATGCCTTTGCGCGCGGATTCCACGATGAGCTGCAATCCTTCGGCACTGATTGGGTCGGCGGAGACACCACCGCGGGGCCTCTTGCCGTGATTGCCGTGACCATTCTGGGGGAAGTGCCGCCCGGGCTGGCGCTGCGCCGTTCGGGCGCGCGGCCGGGGGACGAGGTGTGGGTTTCCGGCACACCGGGCGACGCGGCCTTGGGCCTGCGCCATCTGAAGGAGTCCCTGCCCATGACTGCAGAAGACCGCCGCCATTGCCTGGACCGGCTCGAGACCCCATCCCCTCGCGTGGCGCTGGGGCTGGC
Source organism: Pseudomonadota bacterium (assembly GCA_021826025.1). Taxonomy (GTDB): domain Bacteria; phylum Pseudomonadota; class Gammaproteobacteria; order Burkholderiales; family Ferrovaceae; genus JAKBAT01. Next base: position 20,439 of record JAKBBG010000015.1, read on the forward strand.
GTTGCGCAGTATTGCCCATGCCGCCATCGACGTTTCGGACGGCTTGCTGGCCGACCTGGGCCATCTTCTCGATGCGTCCGGTGTGGGGGCTGTCCTCGAGCTTTCGCTCATCCCGCGTTCGCCTGCCATGCTCCGTCAGCAGGGTCTGCGGGGCTGGGAGACGCTGGTGCTGGCCGGCGGCGACGACTACGAGTTGTGCTTTACGGCGCCGCCGCAGGCAGCTCCGGACATCCAGGCTGCGGCAGCCCGTGCCGGCGTGACGGTGGCCCGCATCGGCGCCGTGACCGGCGGTCGGGAACGCGTCCTGTACGATCCCGCGGGGCGTCCGATGGATGTCGCCTGGCTGGGATTCGACCATTTTCGCAAGGCATGAGCCGCGTCCCCGACTTTGCGTTCATGAACGGCCACTGGACCCGTTGGATTGCGCTCGGGTTCGGTGCGGGGCTTGTCCCCGTCGCGCCGGGAACCGCGGGGACGGCGCTGGGTTTCCTGCTGTTCTGGGGGGTGGCCTGGGCTCCGGTATGGGCCCAGCTGCTTTTGCTGGCCGGGTTGGTCGTCCTCGGCGTCTGGGTTTGCCAGGTTACGGCGCCGGCACTCGGAGGACGGGACCCGGGAGCGATCGTGTGGGACGAGACGGTGGCTTTTGCCCTGGTGCTGCAGGTGGCTCCCCGCACGCTCGCCGGTTTTTTTGCCGCCTTTGTGCTGTTTCGGCTGTTCGACATCTGGAAGCCGTTCCCCGTAAGCTGGGCCGATCGCCACGTGCACGGGGGGGTCGGCATCATGCTCGACGACTTGCTGGCGGCTGCGTACGCCATGCTGGTCCTGTGGCACCTGCGGGGGTTCATCCATGCCTGAAACGGGTCTCGCCTCTCTTGCCGCCCGTCTGGGAGAACGTTTGCTGGCGGGCGGCCTGCGCATGGCCACGGCCGAATCCTGCACCGGCGGGAGCATCGCTGCGGCCCTCACCGAGGTGGCGGGCAGTTCCGCCTGGTTCGACCGGGGTTTCGTGACATACAGCAATGCGAGCAAAACCGAGCTTCTGGGTGTTCCGGCCGCGCTGCTGCAAACCCAGGGAGCCGTCAGCGAAGCAGTGGTGTCTGCCATGACGGCCGGCGCCCTGGCCCGCAGCCCGGCCGTGGACGTTGCCGTGGCCGTGAGCGGCATTGCCGGACCCGGCGGGGGTACGCCGCAGAAGCCGGTCGGCACGGTATGCCTGGCCTGGCAGCGACGGGGGTGTGCCCCCGTGGTCCGCACCGTGCGCTTTCCCGGCGAGCGGGACGCGGTTCGCGGCGCGACGGTCATGCTGGCGCTCGAGGGCCTGCTGCTTCTGCTGGAAGGCTCCGAAGGGGGGGCGTTGCAAACCTGAGCATACTGTATATAATTACAGTACCTAAAGAGGCCGCGGTCGTCGCCGTTCTTGGATGACCCGTGCTGTGGCAGCGCGGCCATAATTTCGAATCGCATTGGAGCAAGGACGACTGTCATGGATGACAACAAAAGCAAGGCATTGGCGGCAGCGCTTTCCCAGATCGAGAAACAGTTCGGCAAAGGCGCCGTCATGCGCCTGGGCGAAACCGAAGTCGTGCGGGACGTGGAAGTGGTCTCCACCGGATCGCTCGGCCTGGACCTGGCACTGGGCGTGGGGGGGTTGCCGCGCGGGCGCATTGTGGAAATTTATGGCCCGGAATCTTCCGGAAAAACCACCCTCACGTTGCAACTGATTGCCGAAATGCAAAAGAAAGGAGGGGTGGCCGCTTTCATCGATGCGGAACATGCCCTGGATCCCGCCTATGCGCAGAAGCTTGGCGTCAACGTGGCGGACCTTCTCATTTCCCAGCCGGATACGGGGGAGCAGGCCCTGGAAATCGCCGACATGCTGGTGCGTTCCGGCTCGGTGGACATCGTGGTCGTGGATTCAGTGGCGGCATTGACGCCGCGCGCCGAAATCGAAGGGGAAATGGGTGATTCCCACGTGGGGCTCCATGCGCGCCTGATGTCCCAGGCGCTGCGCAAGCTGACCGGCAACATCAAGCGTTCCAACGCGCTGGTGGTTTTCATCAACCAGATCCGGCTCAAGATCGGCGTCATGTTCGGCAACCCCGAAACCACCACGGGCGGCAATGCGCTCAAGTTCTACGCGTCCGTGCGCCTCGATATCCGCCGCGTCGGTTCCATCAAGCGTGGCGACGAGGTGATCGGGAGCGAAACCCGGGTCAAGGTGGTCAAGAACAAAGTGTCTCCGCCCTTCAAGGTGGCCGATTTCGACATCCTGTACGGCGAAGGCATTTCACGCGAAGGGGAAATCATCGAACTGGGAGTGCTTGCCAAGCTCGTCGACAAATCGGGGGCCTGGTATGCCTATCAGGGCGAAAAAATCGGACAGGGCAAGGACAACGCCCGCGAGTACCTGAAAGCGCATCCCGAAGTCGCGCAGGAAATCGAAGGCAAAATCCGCGAAGCGAGCGGCATCAAGATCGCCGAAGCGGAACCCCAGCTCGACGAAGCCTGAGGCCTCCGTGCCGGACCCGGACCTGAGGGCGCGTGCCCTGGCGCTTCTGAGCCGCCGCGAACATACCCGGTTCGAGCTTGCCAGGAAACTCGCCGCCCATGCCGACAGTCCGGATGCATTGGACGACCTGCTGGACTCCCTGACTGAAGAAGGACTGCTGTCCGACGCGCGCGCGGCGGAAGCCGTCCTGCGCGTGCGCAGCGGGCGGCATGGCCTGTTGCGCATCAGGCAGGAGCTCAGACAACGGGGCGTGCCGGAAGACGTGGCCGCCGAGACCCTGGACGCGGCGCGCGCCGAAGAGCTTGCTTCGGCGCGACAGGTCTGGGCCAGGAAATTCACCCATCTGCCCGTCAATGCCGAAGAGCGGGCACGTCAGGGCCGCTATCTCCAGAACCGGGGTTTTTCCCCTGCCGTCATCCAGCAGGTGTTGCGCTCCCGCGACTGATGGAGGCCCGACAGGGGCTTTGGTAGAATGATGGGCTGTTTTCCGACCCATCCGCCCGGGCCATGCCGGGATTTGAGAGTGCAGCATGAAATCCGCCGAGATCCGCGACAAGTTTCTCCAGTACTTTGCCAGGCACGGGCACGCCATCGTTCCTTCCAGCCCCCTGGTTCCGGCCAACGACCCCACCCTGCTCTTTACCAATTCGGGCATGGTGCAGTTCAAGGACGTGTTTCTAGGCCTTGACCACCGCCCCTATTCACGCGCAACCAGCAGCCAGCGCAGCGTGCGCGCAGGCGGCAAGCACAACGATCTGGAAAACGTGGGCTACACCGCCCGCCATCACACGTTTTTTGAGATGCTGGGCAATTTCAGCTTCGGAGACTATTTCAAGCGTGACGCCATCCGCTTTGCCTGGGAATTCCTGACGTCGGAACTGGGGCTGCCCAAGGAAAAACTCTGGGTCACGGTCTATCACGACGACCACGAAGCGGCAGACATCTGGCTCAAGGAAATCGGCGTCTCGCCCGAACGCTTCACCCGCATCGCCACCTCGGACAACTTCTGGCAGATGGGCGAGACCGGCCCCTGCGGCCCCTGCAGCGAAATTTTCTATGACCATGGCCCGGAAGTGGCGGGCGGACCCCCGGGGACGCCGGAAGCCGACGGTGACCGCTACATCGAAATCTGGAACCTCGTGTTCATGCAGTTCAACCGCGATGAGTCGGGCAAACTGCATCCCCTGCCAAAGCCCTCGGTGGATACCGGCATGGGACTCGAACGCATTTCCGCCATCATGCAGCACGTGCACAGCAACTATGATATCGACCTGTTCCAGGCGCTCATCGCGGCGGCAGCGCGCCATACGGGGACGGCGGACCTCGCCAGCAATTCCCTGAAGGTGATTGCCGACCATATCCGGGCCTGCGCCTTCCTGGTCGTGGATGGCGTCATTCCAAGCAATGAAGGGCGAGGCTATGTGCTGCGCCGGATCATCCGCCGCGCCATCCGACATGGGTATAAGCTGGGTCAGAAATCCCCATTTTTCCATAAGCTGGTGGCGGATCTGGCGGAAGTCATGGGCGAAGCCTACCCCGAGCTGGTGACTGCGCAGGAGTCCGTGACGGCCGTCCTGCTGCAGGAGGAGGAGCGCTTTGCCGAAACCCTGGAACACGGCATGGGGGTTCTCGAAGCCGCCCTGCATCAGGAGGACCGCCTGCTGGACGGCGAAACGGTTTTCCGCCTGTACGACACCTACGGGTTTCCCATGGACCTGACGGCGGACATCGCCCGCGAACGCGGCGTGGCGGTGGATCTGGCGGGTTTCGAGCATGCCATGGAACAGCAGCGCGAGCGTGCCCGGGCCGCATCCAAGTTCACCGCGCAGGGCGCCGTGGAGTATCGCGGCGGAGCCACGGAATTCATGGGGTACGAAACGCTGCATCTGGATGCGCGCATCGTGGCCCTGTATCGGGAGGGACAGGAAGTGCCCGTGCTCGAGTCGGGTGAACTGGGCGTGGTGGTTCTCGATCGCACGCCGTTTTATGCCGAGTCCGGTGGCCAGGTGGGAGATCGCGGCGAGCTTGCCACGACGCACGGGACTTTCGCCGTGGACGACACCCAGAAAATCCAGGCTCAGGTATTCGGACACCAGGGTCGGGTGCAAACGGGGCGCATCCAGGTGGGAGACCAAGTGGACGCGCGCGTGGATGCCCTGGCGCGCCAACGGGCGGCTTGGAACCATTCGGCCACTCACCTGATGCACGCTGCGCTGCGCACCGTGTTGGGCCCTCACGTCACCCAGAAAGGGTCTCTGGTGGACGCAGCCCGCACCCGCTTCGACTTTTCCCATGACAGGCCTGTGACCGAGGCCCAGCTGCGGGCCGTCGAAGATCTGGTCAACCAGGAGATCCGGCGCAACCATCCGGTGGAAGTGCGCATCATGAAATACGACGAAGCCGTGAAGAAGGGGGCCATGGCCCTGTTCGGAGAGAAGTACGGCGACGAAGTGCGCGTGGTGGGCATGGGCGATTTTTCCACCGAACTGTGCGGCGGAACCCACGTGCACCGGTCCGGAGACATCGGCCTGTTCCGGATCGTCGCCGAGTCCGGGGTGGCGTCGGGCATCCGGCGCATCGAAGCGGTGACTGGCGACGGAGCCCTGGAACTCACCCATCGCGAACAGGACCAGCTCGTGCAAGTGGCCCAGCGCCTCAAGGCCCAGCCCCACGAAATCGCCGCCAAGCTCGCGCAGATGCTGGACAACGTGCGCAGCCTGGAACGCGAACTCGACCGCCTCAAATCCAAAATGGCGGCGAGCGACAGCGCCGATCTGGCAAGCCAGGCGGTGGACGTGGCGGGGGTCCGGGTGCTGTCCGTGGCCCTGGTGGGCGCCGACGCGAAAACGCTGCGCGAAACGCTGGACGCCCTCAAAGGGCGTCTGCCTTCCGCCATCATCGTGCTGGGGGCGTCTGCCGAAGGCAAAGTGAACCTCGTGGCAGGCGTTACGGCCGACCTCTCAGGGCGTTTCAAGGCCAATGAACTCGCCAATTTCGTGGCGTCCCAGGTGGGCGGAAAAGGCGGCGGTCGCGCCGACATGGCACAGGCGGGCGGAACCGAGCCTGGCCGATTGCCCGAAGCCCTGGCTTCTGTGGCGGGCTGGGTGAAAGAGCGGGCCTGAATCAGGCCGGAACGTCTGGGATCAGGCTTGCCTCAAGCGCGGCGATCTGGTCCTTGAGCTGCAGTTTTCGCTTCTTGAGGCGTTGCAGTTCGAGCTGGTCGTGCTGGAAGCTTTGAACCTGGATGAGGATTTTCTTGTCCAGGTTGCGATGTTCTGTCTGGAGACGGGCGATGCGTTCGCGAACGGTTGAAACTTCCATGGCGTTCCCCCTTGCGGTTGAATTTCAGGACAGATCCACTTCCATGTTGTCGATCAGGCGGGTTTTTCCGAGGCGGGCGGCCCCCAGCACCACGAGCGCACGGCTATGCACGTCGGGCTCGCGCAAATCCGACTGGCGGCGCACCGCCACGTAGTCGGTTTCCCAGCCGCGCGCATTCAGACTGGCCACGGCTTCCGATTCCAGCACCGAAAAGTCGCGGCGCCCTTCCATCAGGGCGCGGCGAATGCCGTCGAGGTGATGGAACAGGGCAATGGATTCGATGCGTTCCCGGGCCGAAAGGTAGCTGTTGCGCGAACTTAAGGCCAGGCCGTCTGGCGCACGGACGGTTTCAGCCGGAATGATTTCGATGGGCAATGCGAGCTGCTTGACCATTTCCCTCAGGACCAGGTACTGCTGGTAGTCTTTCTTGCCGAATATGGCGATCTGGGGCTGAACCATATTGAACAGCTTCAGCACCACGGTGGCCACGCCGCGGAAATGTCCCGGCCGGAAGGCCCCTTCGAGCACGTGCTGGATATCGGAGGGGTCGACCGTGAATTCCTGTGGTTCAGGATAGACCTGTTGCTCGTCCGGAGCAAATACCACGTTGCAACCCGCTTGTGCGAGCCGTTCGCAGTCCGCGGCCAGGGTGCGGGGATAGCGATTGAAATCTTCACCCGGTCCGAATTGCAAGCGGTTGACGAAAATGCTGGCCACCAGGCAGGCCGCCCTGGGCTTGGCCAGCTGGATCAGCTCGATGTGGCCGTCGTGCAGGTTTCCCATGGTGGGCACCAGTGCCACCTGCCGTTCGTCGGCAAGACGGGTGCGCAGTTCGGCCACGGAGTGGATCACATCCATGCGTACTCCTGGAAATCGGAATCGAAAAGCGGCAATTGTCTCACGGCTAGCGGCGGTTGAAGAATTCCCGGCGGCTGCGCATGTTGCCGATTCGTTCGAGCAGCAGGTCGAAATCGTGGGGGTGGTCCACGAAATTGAGGTGTTCGCTGTTGACGATCAGCAGGGGTGAGGCGTCGTAGTCGTGGAAATAGGCGGCATAGGTGTCCGCCACCTGTTGCAGATAGCGTTCCGAAATGGTGCGCTCCACGTTCCAGCCGCGCCGGCGCACCCGGTCGATCAGGGTGTCGGAGGACGCCTGCAGGTAGATCACCAGGTCCGGCGTAGCCGTACCAGGCTGAAGGAACTGGTACATGCGGTGATAGAGGTCGAACTCGTCGTCGGCCAGGTTCATGCGCGCAAACAGGACGTCCTTGTCGAGCAGGAAGTCGGACACCGTGGGGCCGTCGAACAGGTCGCGCTGCTTCACGTCGCTTGCCTGCAGCGTGCGTTGGAACAGGAAAAACATCTGGGTGGCGAAAGCAAAGCGTTCCGGCTGGCGGTAGAAGCGTTCCAGGAAGGGGTTCGACTGCGCGTCCTCCAGCATGAGCCGGGCATTGATACGTTGCGCGAGCAGGCGAGCGAGGCTCGTTTTTCCCACAGCGATGGGCCCTTCCACCACGATGTAGCGGAATTTTTCGGGAATGGTCATGGCGCTGGGGAAGTCTCCATGGGGGAAGCGTTCTGGTCGGCGCACTGCGCGAGCAGGTTCGCGATTGGGCCCATGCCAGGAATCCGCAGTTCAGGTGCGATGTCAGCGAGCGGGCGCAGCACGAACGCCCGACCGCCCATGCGCGGGTGGGGGACGGTCAGGCGTTCGGTGTCCAGGCTCCGATCGTCGAACAGGAGCAAATCGAGGTCCAGGGTGCGCGGCGCGTTGGGGAATTCGCGCCGGCGTCCATGCCGGCGTTCGATGGCAAGCAACGCGTCGAGCAGCGCTTCCGGCTCGAGTCCGGTGCTCAGGCGTGCCACCGCGTTCACGAAATCTGGCTGTGCCGCGTAGCCCACCGGCGCGCTGCGCCAGAGGCGGGAGCGCGCCGTGACGCGCGTGTCAGGCAGGGCTTCGAGCTCGGAAAACCCGCTCAGGATCTGCTGTTGCGGGTGTTCCAGGTTGCTGCCCAGACCGATGAACGCCGTGTGCCTCATCGCCGCCTCCGGCGGCTGCGCCGGGGACGCTCTTCCGCCACCAGCATGGCTTCCCGTTCCTCCTGTCCGACCTGCTGAAAATCGGTCCACCAGTCCGAGATTTCTTCCGCAAGCTCCCCGCTGTCGGCACGCAGCAGCATGAAGTCGTAGGCGGCGCGGAAGCGCGGATGTTCCAGCAGGCGGAAAGGCCGTTGGCCGGAACGCTGCTCGAAGCGCGGCTGGAGGCTCCAGATTTCCTTCATGACCGCATCGTAGCGGCGCGGTATGGCGAGCTTGCGGCGCTGGGCTTCCAGCGTTTCAGCCATGGCCGTAAAAAGGGCGGGCATGGACCTTTCGCCGGCAGCCTGACGCCGCTTCCAGTCGTCCAGCACGGGGTGCCACAGCAGGGTGGCAAACAGGAAACCCGGCGAGACGGGTTTTTCTTCGAGAATCCGGCGGTCCGTGTTTTCGAGGGACTGGCGGATGAAGCGTTCGCCTTGCGGCTGGTCCAGGATCAGGTCGAGCAACGGCAGCAGGTCGTGGTGCAGGCCTTCGGCGCGCAGCCGGCCGATGCAGGCGTTGGCATGGCCCGACAGCAGGAGTTTCAGGATTTCGTCAAACAGCCGCGATTCGGGCACGTGGAGCAGCAGGTCTGCCATGTCCCGGATCGGGGCGCGCGTGGCGGTGTCCATCTCGAACCCGAGCTTGGCGGAGAAACGCACGGCGCGCAGCATGCGGACCGGGTCTTCGCGATAGCGCTGGGCCGGATCCCCGATCATGGTGAGGCGGCGGGCCCGCAGGTCTGCCACCCCGTCGAAATAGTCCAGCACTTCGTTGCGCACCGGATCGTAGTAGAGGGCGTTCACGGTGAAATCCCGGCGCGCGGCGTCTTCCTCGATCGTTCCGAACACGTTGTCGCGGGTCAGCCTCCCATGTTCGTCGGTCTGCTGGTTGGCATCTTCGCTGTTGGCGCCCCGGAACGTGGTGACTTCCACCACTTCGTCGTGGCAGATGGCGTGGACGATCTGGAAGCGCCGGCCGATGACGCGGGAACGCCGGATCAGCTGGCGCACCTGGTCGGGCGTGGCGCTGGTGGCCACGTCGAAATCCTTGGGCTCCTTCCCCACCAGCAGGTCGCGTACCGCTCCGCCCACGATGTAGGCCTTGAACCCCCCGTTCTGAAGGGTTTTCGTGACACGCGTGGCGCAGGCGCTGATGGCATCCGGGCTCAGGCCATGGCTTTCGGCGGGCACGATGCGCAGGCGGGGCACGGCGTTACGCGCCCCCCGGCGCAGCACTTTCTTGATGAAAGAGGCGATCATGGGTTCAGGCTGCCAGTTCGAGGATGGGCCAGCGTTCGGTGCGGGCGCGGGCGCGCAGGGTCGGGTCCGGATTGACGGCCACCGGGTGCGAGACGCGCGTGAGCAGCGGCAGGTCGTTGAGGGAATCGCTGTAGAACACCGTGGTGCCGAAATCCTCCCAGCGCTTTCCGATGGAAGCGAGCCAGACATCCACGCAGGCAATTTTCCCTTCGCGGAAGCACGGGGTGCCGCTGACCCGTCCCGTGAACTGGCCGTCCGGGCCCGTTTCCGGTTCCGTGGCCACCAGATGCGCGATGCCGAATTCGGCGGCGATCGGGGCGGTGACGAAGCGGTTGGTGGCCGTGACGATGGCCACCAGGTCGGACCGCACCTGTTCCTCCCGGACCAGGGTGCGGGCCGGTCCGGAAATGAGCGGCAGGATATGGGCCTGCATGAACTGTCGGTGCCAGCGGTCCAGCTGCTCGCGCGAATGGCGTCCCAGGGGGCCCAGCTGAAACTGCAGGAATTCGTCGATATCGAGCGTGCCGGCCTTGTAGGCTTCGTAGAACGCCAGGTTGCGCGCTTCGTAAGCTTCGCGGTCGTGCACGCCCTGGGAAGCCAGGAAGAGGCCCCATTCGAAATCGCTGTCGCCGGACAGCAGGGTGTTGTCGAGATCGAAAAGTGTCAGGCGCATCACAGGGTATTGGGTTGCGGTTGAAGGGAGGCCAATGCTTCCCGCACCAGCGGGACGGTGATCATGGGCCGGTGGGTGGAAAGGGACCAGCGGTTGAGCTCCTGCATGAGCGCGAACAGGGAGCCGGTGTCGCGGG